>DAHVDE010000106.1 GCA_027313705.1 Actinomycetota bacterium
GCCAACTTGGTGTGCGAAGTGCCTGGTGACGCATCGGCGGTCCTGTTGCGAGCCGGCTGGATTGTCGAGGGCACCGACCTGGCGGTCGCGCGCCGTTTCGGTGCTGGCAGCCAGAACCCGGCTGGCCAGGCAGGGAAACGCCTAGCCCAGCTAGCCAGCGGGCCTGCCAGGCTATGTCAGGCGCTTGGCGTGGCGCGGGCACAGAACGGTGCCGATGCTTGCGATCACCTCGGTGCGCTGCGTATTTACGCTCCTGCCGGGTTCGGCGGCCTGCCGTCAGGACTCATTGCCGAAGGCCCGAGGGTCGGCATCAGCAGCGCGGCTGAGGTGCCATGGCGATTCTGGGTGGCGGGGGATAAGGCGGTGTCTGCCTACCGGCCGTACCTGCCGCGCCAGAAGCGGCGGCGGTCGCGAACACTGCGGCTGTTGCCGGGGCCGTAACCTCGGGGGGACTGCCAGGACGCCGTGATAACCGGTATGACTGGCGCCCGCTAGATGGGAGACTTCAGCGGTGACCGACATCATCGACGAGCTGACCTGGCGCGGCCTGATCGCTGTCTCCACCGACCTGGATGACCTGCGGAAGGCGCTGGACACCGGCCGGCTGACCTACTATGGCGGCTTCGACCCGACCGCGCCTAGCCTGCACATCGGGAACCTCGTGCTGCTGTTGACCATGCGCAGGTTGCAGCTAGCCGGGCACCGGCCGATCGGACTCGTCGGCGGGGCCACTGGCCTGATCGGTGACCCGAGCGGCAAGTCGGCCGAGCGCTCACTGAATCCGCGTGCGGTAGTCGCCGAGTGGATGGAGAGGATCACCTCTGAAGTCGCCAGGTTCCTCGACTTCGACGCCGGCGAGGCAAGCGCGATGATAGTCAGCAACCTGGACTGGACCGGCCAGTTGTCCGCCATCGACCTGCTCCGCGACATCGGCAAGCATTTCCCCGTGAACCAGATGCTGAGCCGCGAGGTCGTGAAGACCAGGCTCGAGCAAAGCGGGATCAGCTACACCGAGTTCAGTTACCAGATACTGCAGGCCAACGACTTCCTGGAGTTGCACCGCAGGCACGGCTGCGTGCTCCAGCTCGGTGGCAGTGACCAGTGGGGCAACCTGGTCTCTGGCGTGGACTTGATCAGGCGGGTGACAGGGGATTCTGTGCACGCGCTCGCGACTCCGCTGATCACCAAGCCGGACGGCACGAAGTACGGCAAGACTGCGGGCGGCGCGATCTGGCTAAGCCAGGAACTGATGAGTCCTTACGCCTTCTACCAGTTCTGGCTGAACCGCACCGACGCGGAAATGCCCGGACTGCTCAGGGTGTTCTCGCTGAGATCCCGGCCAGAGATCGAGAACCTTGAGCGTGAGGCCGCGGCGCGACCCGCAGCCAGGATGGCGCAGCGGGCACTGGCGGACGAGGTCACCACCAGTGTGCACGGACGCACGGAGACCGCTAAGGCCATCGCTGCGGGACTGGCCCTGTTCGGGCAGGGTGACCTGCGCGAACTGGACGAGACCACCCTCGCGGCCGCCGCCGAGGAGGTGCCGCATGTCGTTGTCGACGCCGGGATCCGCAGCTGGCGGGCGGACACCGATGACGCCGGCGCCCGGCACGGCGAGGCGCACGCCGGCCAGGTGCTTTCGGTTGGCGACCTGATGGCGGCCTGCGCGATCGCGCCGAGCAAATCGGCGGCAAGGCGGGTCATCGACGAGGGCGGCGCCTACCTGAACAACGTGAAGGTGACCGAGAGCGAGGCCATACCCGCCGCCAGCGACTTCCTGCACGGCAGGTACCTGGTTCTGCGGCGCGGCAAGCGCACTATCGGCATCGTGATCCGCCGCTAGCACCCGCGGGCCGGGAGTCTGGCACTCATGCTGACCTGCCATCAGTTAGGTAACGTTTCCGCGCCGCGGCTTTGCGGTAATGCCCGCCAGCCTGGCATGACGGTCACGATCTGGCATCAGCATGGGCAAAGAGAGCGGGGCGAGTACGGGCTTGCCGCCGCAGCCCGGCCGGAACTGCCCCGTCCAGAGCCTTCGTGAGTACCCGCGCGCGCCGGGTCACCGGACACTCCCCGGGCAAGGGCAGCCCGCGCCGCAGGTGACCAGGCGATCAGCGCAAAATCAATTTCAGCGGCCTGACGTGCACTTACATGGAGGTTTTGGGACGAGTTCCGCCTTTCGATTTGACACGCTCGCCGAGGTTCCCTAGTGTTCTCTTCGGCCGGTGCGACGCCGGGCGGCCAGGAGCCGCCGCTCGCAGGAGCCTCCAGGAGATCCCAGCAACTAGCTGATGACGTTCACGTCTGACGCTATAGCAGGGCTATGCTGGGTGACGGAGAGTGATTAAAAACTAAATCTGCTAACGGACTTGACAGTCTCAAGACGAACAGGTAAGTTAGCAGGGTTGCCCCAGACAGGATCTAAAACATCCTAGACGGTGAGCGTCCGCTCCTTGAGAACTCAACAGCGTGCTAAAAGCCAGTGCACATGCACATCCCCGTCATATGGGACTGCTGCCAAGCGTAGCAGGACCTGACGGTATATGCCAGATCGCTTCATGCGCGAGCTTGCTCGGTTCATGAAGCATCTCTTCAGTCTGCGACTCGATTGGGTCGCGACAGACATTCAATGGAGAGTTTGATCCTGGCTCAGGACGAACGCTGGCGGCGTGCTTAACACATGCAAGTCGAGCGGAAAGGCCCTTCGGGGTACTCGAGCGGCGAACGGGTGAGTAACACGTGAGGAACCTGCCTCTAGCTCTGGGATAGCTTCGGGAAACCGGAATTAATACCGGATATGACTCTTGTCGGCATCGGCAAGAGTGGAAAGATTTATCGGCTAGAGATGGACTCGCGGCCTATCAGCTTGTTGGTGAGGTAACGGCTCACCAAGGCGACGACGGGTAGCCGGCCTGAGAGGGCGACCGGCCACACTGGGACTGAGACACGGCCCAGACTCCTACGGGAGGCAGCAGTGGGGAATATTGCGCAATGGGCGAAAGCCTGACGCAGCGACGCCGCGTGGGGG
>DAHVDE010000110.1 GCA_027313705.1 Actinomycetota bacterium
GAGGCCCATCTCCTTGTGCACGACGATCCGCCTGCCGTCGCTGACGGCGATCCCGGCCGATTCCTGGCCACGGTGCTGCAGCGCGTGCAACCCGTAATAGGCGAGCTTGGCGACATCTTCGCCGGGCGACCAGACACCGAAGACACCGCAGGCGTCCCTCGGCGGGCGGTCACTGGGGTCGAGATCGTGCGTAAGACGCCCGTCTGGCTTAGCCACACACATCAGTCTATTTGTTCAGCTCAACGGAAGATACGCAGACAGATCGGCTCGCGCTCCACTCGCTTTGATCGCTCCCGCCCGTACCGCCTCAGCCCAGCCGAGCCGCCCGGTCGCGAGCAAGAACCAGGTCAGCGGATCGGTCTCAATGACATTGGGCGGAGTCCCCCGCGTATGGCGCGGGCCGGCGACACACTGCACCGCCGCGACCGGTACCACCCGCACTTCCACGGAACGTCCTGGGGCGTCTCTCTCCAGCACCTGCAGCAGGTACCGCGCCGCAGCCCGCAACGCCGCCTGCGGCGGTTCCTCCCCCCGGTCAAGGGCGGCGGTTACCTCGGCAACCCGGTCCGGGCCTTCGGGGTCGGACTTACGTGGCGGCATGCCTGTGACCGTACCTGCCCGCGCCCGCCTTCATCTCCGAGTTGCGGCCCCCTCATGTTTCACTGGCCCCACAAGCAACAAGAACTCTCGCCGATGATGATACCTAGTTTCTCAACGGGAGTGACCGGTGGGAACAACGGGAGCAGACCGCGACGAGCTTGCCAGGAGACTCGGCGAGAAGCAGCCAGCGATCAGTCGAACAGGGCGGGGAGCGTGCTTTCCCACGCCTGCCTCAGCTCGTCCAGCGGGACCTCGAAGGCGGCTTCGACCGTCAGGGTGTCACCGCCCGTCTCGCCTAGCGGGGTCGCGGGGACGCCGTGCGACGCGCAGAGAGCTGCGAATTCGTCTTCGCGGCCCGGTGTGACCGAGACTACGGCGCGGGCCGCTGATTCGCTGAACAGGGCCGTGAACGGGTCCCCCGCCACGCTGACACGGCAGCCGCGGGCGCCGCGGAGGCAGGACTCCGCCAGGGCGATCGCCAGGCCGCCGGTGGAGAGGTCGTGGGCGCTGGCCAGCAAGCCGTCGGAAGCGGCCGCTGCCATGAGAGTCGCTAGCGTACGTTCCGCATAGAGATCTGGGACGGGAGGGCGGCCGCCTAGATGCTGGTGGACGACATGAGCCCACGCGGAGCCGCCGAACTCCTCGCGGGTGGCGCCCAGCAGCACCACCTGAGCGCCGCCGGCGGTGAATCCGGCGGCGAGACGGCGGCGCACGTCGTCGTGGACGCCGAGGACGCCGATTACCGGGGTGGGGTGGATGGCGTTGTCGCCGGTCTGGTTGTACAGGCTGACGTTCCCGCCGGTGACCGGGATGCCGAGCGCCGCGCAGCCGTCGGCAAGGCCGCGGACCGCCTCGGCGAGCTGCCACATGACCTGGGGATCCTCAGGGGAGCCGAAGTTCAGGCAGTTCGTCACCGCCACGGGCGTGGCCCCGGTCATCGCGACGTTGCGGTACGCCTCGCCGAGCGCGAGCTGGGTGCCGTGAGAGGGGTCGAGGCGGCAGTACCTGCCGTTGCCGTCGGTAGCCAGCGCGATGCCGAGCTGGGTCTGCTCGTCGACGCGGAGCAGGCCGCCGTCTTCCGGCATAGCGAGCACCGTGCTGCCGCGGACGTAGTGGTCGTACTGCGCGGTGACCCAGCTCTTGTCGGCCTCCTCGGCCGAGCCGAGCAGGGCGAGCAGCGTCGCGCGCAGCGCCGGGCCGTCCTTGGGGCGGTCCAGGCCGTCTGGCGCCGCCGCCTGCAGCGAGTCCAGGTCCGCGGGGCGGGCCATCGGCCGCTGGTAGACCGGCCCGTCGGCGGCGGTCCGCGGCGGGATGCTGACCACGGTGCGGCCGCGCCAGGTCATGGTCAGCGTGCCGTCGCCGGTCACCTCGCCGATCACCGTGGCCTCGACATCCCACTTCCGGCAGACCTTGAGGAACGCTTCGACGCTGGCGGGCGTGACGACCGCCATCATGCGTTCCTGCGACTCGCTCATCAGGATCTCGGCCGGGGTGAGGCTGGGGTCGCGCAGCGGCACGTCATCGAGGGTGACGCGCATGCCGCCCTCGCCACCCGCCGCCAGCTCCGCCGTCGCGCAGGCGATGCCGGCCGCGCCGAGGTCCTGGATCCCCTCGATCAGTTCAGCGGCGTACAGCTCGAGGCAGCACTCTACGAGCAGCTTCTCCATGAACGGGTCGCCCACCTGGACGCTGGGGCGCTTGGCCAGGTGGCCGTTGCCCGATTCCGACGGCGCCCCGAACGTCGCGCTGGCCAGGACCGACGCGCCGCCGATGCCATCCGGGCCGGTCCGCGAGCCGAGCAGGATGACCTGGTTGCCGGGCCCGTCGGCGGCGGCGACCTGAAGGTCGCCGTGCCGCATGACTCCGACGCACAGCGCGTTGACGAGCGGATTCCCGGCGTAGCAGGGGTCGAAGGCGAGCTCGCCGCCGATGTTGGGCAGCCCGAGGCAGTTGCCGTAGAAGGAGATGCCTGCCACCACGCCAGGGAGCACTCTCCTGGTGTCTGGCGCGTCAGCCGGCCCGAACCTCAGCGAGTCGAGTATGGCGACCGGCCTTGCCCCCATGGCGAGGATGTCCCTGACGATCCCGCCCACCCCGGTTGCCGCTCCCTGGAACGGCTCGACGTAGGAGGGATGATTGTGCGATTCGATCTTGAAAGTGACGGCATAACCCTGACCGATGTCGACAACGCCGGCGTTCTGGCCGATCCCGGCGAGCAATGCCGCCGACGGCGGCGCCTTCTCGCCGAACTGCCTCAGGTGCTTCCTCGATGACTTATACGAGCAGTGCTCGCTCCACATCACCGAGTAGATCGCCAGCTCAGACTCGGTCGGCCGCCGGCCAAGCTGGCTGATGATGAGCGCGTACTCCGCATTGGTCAAGCCGAGCGCGGCGTACGGCTGCTCACGCTCTGGAGTTACCTCGGCCTCCGCCACGCTGTCCGCGGTCACCTGGCGAGCACCGTCATCATGATCGATTCGAAGAAGCGGCGGCCGCCTGTCCCCGCGCCGGTCAGCGCTTCCATCGCATGCTCGGGATGCGGCATCAAGCCAACCACGTTGCCTTCCTCGCTGGCGATGCCCGCGATCGCGTCTAGCGAGCCGTTCTGGTCGCCTCCGACGTAACGCGCGACCACCCGTCCGGCCGACTCAAGCTCGCCGATCGTGGCCAGGTCGGCCAGGTAGGCGCCTTCGCCGCTCTTCAGCACGACGGTGACTTCCTCGTATTCAGTGAACTTCGCGGTCCAGGGAGTGGCGCGGTTCTCGATCTTGATCGTTACCTCCCTGTTGATGAACCGCCGCCGATGGTTGCGGGTCAGCGCGCCAGGGAGCAAGTGCGCCTCGCAGAGGATCTGGAACCCGTTGCAGATGCCGAGCAGCGGCAGGCCGGCCCTGGCGGCCTGCCGCAGTGCCGTCATCACCGGGCTGTGGGCGGCGATGGCGCCGCAACGCAGGTAGTCGCCGTAGGAAAACCCTCCGGGCAAGATCACCGCGTCGACGCCGCGCAAATCGCGCTCGGCGTGCCAGAGCGGTACGGCGACTCCGCCGGCCAGGCGGACCGCGCGAGCCGCGTCGACATCGTCGAGCGAGCCGGGAAAAGTAACGATTCCGACCTTGCGTGCCATCGTTAGCGGGCGTGCGGCTGGTACGTAAGCGGCATGATCGCAGGCTACCTGACGCGGGTACCTGCCTTTCTAACCCGGCCCCGCCTGAGGTCACTGGCCGTTCCCGCTAGCCGACGTCCTTGAGCGCCCAGGTACCCAGGCTGGCGAGCGGCGCGTCGTCCCTCAGTTCGATTCGCTTGCGCAACTGCACGACCGTGCCCTGGCCGCGTCCGCTGCGCAAGCTGACGTCATCCACGCACGCCTGCATAATCGCCAGGCCTCGCCCAGATTCAGGGAGATTGGCGATATCTGCGGCGCCCGGCCGGCGCCGCAGCAACGGCATGCCAAGCGGCATCGCCTTGACCGGTGGCCGCCGCAGCGAAGATCGCCTGGCCAGGCGCAGCCTTCCCGCATCCATGCCGCGGCCGCTGTCGAGTACCTGGAGCACGCAACGGTGCCTGCCGACCTTAACCACGACCTCATACTTGCGCCCTGGCCCAGCGTGCTTGAGCACGTTCGTGCAAGCCTCGGTGACCGCGAGGAGCAAGTCGGAAACGGATTCCTGGTCTACCCCGAGCCGGTCGAGGGTGTCGCCTAGCACCCGGCGCATAACAGGAATGCTCAGCGATTCGCGCGGGAACACCAGACAGAACCGGACATCCCGGCTTGATCCCTGCGTGTGCATCGCCCGCGTGCGCATTAGCTCCAGCGATCCCTGCGACTAGCTATCAGCTCACATACATTGTGAGCGTTTCCCGCGCGGAGCCCCGGTAATCATGAACTCGGGCGATCTTCGGACGAACAGTAGTGTTCTGCCAGCTCAACAAAGGATTACGGGCCGGAATTTTGGTCAGCCGCGCCGGATCGAGAATTCTTCTATGACCGGGTTGGCGAGCAGGTCCTCGGCTAGTTCCGCCGCCTTGGCCTCGGGGTCTGTCTCGCCATCGAACTCGACCTCGAACCGCTTGCCCTGCCTGACGGACCTGACTCCGGCGAACCCGAGCCGGTGACAAGCAGCGGCGATAGCCTCGCCCTGCGGATCGCGGATCTCCGGCTTGAGCATCACGTCAACAACGATCTTCGCCATCCCCACCCCACCCGCCACGCCCCGTTCGCGATACCTTCGCATGCCGCCCTGCGGAGGACCACTTGACCGAGTATGCGGATCGCCGAGTACTGTCACTGCGGGACACACTACCGTTCGCCCGCTCCACCGATGTAGCTCGGACGGCGGGCGGCACGATCAAGGCAAGGAGTGGCACGTGGCCGTCAATGCCGCCGGGCAGGCTGCCTCCCGACCCCGCAGTCAGGATGGGCCGGATTTCAAGCCAGAACTGATCCAGTTGCTCACTCCTGAGGGAGAGCGGGCCGAGCATCCCGACTATCCGCTTGAGCTGACCGCTGAGGAGATCAAGGCACTTTACCGTGACCTGGTGCTGGTACGCAGAATCGACTTCGAGGCCATTGCCCTGCAGCGCCAGGGTGAGCTGGGAATCTGGGCCTCGCTGCTCGGTCAGGAAGCCGCCCAGGTCGGCTCTGGCCGCGCGCTCCAGCCGCGCGACATGGCATTCCCTACCTACCGTGAGCATGGCGTGGCCTGGTGCCGCGGCCTTGACCCGGCCAAGCTGCTTGAGTTGTTCCGTGGCGTCAGCCATGGCGGCTGGGACCCCAAGGCTCACAATATTCACCTTTACACGATCGTTATCGGTGCGCAGACTCTGCACGCGACCGGTTACGCGATGGGCATCCAGCGCGACGGCGCTCTAGGCGAGGACGGCGAGGCCGTGATCGCCTATTTCGGCGACGGCGCCACCAGCCAGGGCGACGTGAACGAGGCCTTCATCTGGGCCTCGGTGAACAACGCGCCGATAGTGTTCTTCTGCCAGAACAATCAGTGGGCGATCTCAGAGCCGCTCGACCGGCAGACGAGGATACCCCTTTACCTGCGAGCACAGGGCTTCGGATTTCCTGGCCTGCGGGTAGACGGCAACGACGTTTTCGCGTGCCTGGCCGTCACCCGCAAGGCACTTCAGGCCGCACGCGAGGGGCAAGGCCCGACGCTGATCGAGGCCTACACCTACCGGATGGGCGCGCACACCACGACCGATGACCCCACGAGGTACCGGCTGTCAGCCGAACTAGAATCCTGGAAGCTCAAGGACCCGATCGAGCGGGTCAAGCAGTACCTGATCCGCTCTGGCCTGGCTAAGGAAGACTTCTTCGCCGAGATCAGCGCGGAGGCCGACGTCATCGGTGACCGGGTAAGGAAGGCGTGCCTCCAGATGCCCGATCGCGATCCGCTCACGATGTTCGACCACATATACCAAGAACCGAGCCCGCTGCTCGCCGAGGAACGCGCTCAGCTCGCCAGCTACCTGAGTTCTTTCGCCGGCCACGCCGACTCGCTGGCGAAGGAGGGCACGCGATGACCACGCTTACGATCTCGCGGGCACTGAACGAGGGCCTGCGCAAGGCGATGGAGAACGACCCCAAGGTGCTCATCATGGGCGAAGACGTGGGGAAGCTCGGCGGCGTCTTCCGCGTGACTGACGGGCTGGCTAAGGATTTCGGCGAGGACAGGGTCATCGACACGCCGCTCGCCGAGTCAGGCATCGTGGGCACCGCGATCGGGCTGGCCTTGCGCGGCTACCGGCCGATCTGCGAGATCCAGTTCGACGGTTTCGTCTACCCGGCTTTCGACCAGATCGTCTCTCAGCTCGCCAAGATGGCTTACCGGTCGCTTGGCAAGGTCAAGCTGCCCGTCGTGGTTCGGATTCCTTTCGGCGGCGGAATCGGGGCGGTCGAGCACCACAGCGAGTCGCCTGAAGCGCTTTTCGCGCATACCCCTGGTCTTCGGGTGGTGGCCTGCGGCGACCCGCAGGACGCCTACGCCATGATCCAGCAGGCGGTGAACTGCGACGACCCCGTCATCTTCTTCGAGCCCAAGCGCCGCTACTGGGACAAGAGCGAAGTCGACATCGCGGGTGGCCTCGCCGCCGCACCGCCGATCGATGCGGCCAGGACGCTGGTCACCGGTGACGACGTCACCGTGCTTTGCTACGGCCCAATGGTGCGGACCTGCATCGAGTCAGCCGCCGCGGCGGCCGGCGAGGACACTTCGGTCGAGGTGATCGACCTGCGCTCGCTTTCACCGCTCGATCTGACCACGATCTTCACCTCGGTGCGCAAGACCGGTCGTTGCGTGATCGTGCACGAAGCGCCAGTCACCGGCGGCCTGGGCGCCGAAATCGCCGCCAGGATCACGCAAGAGTGCTTCTACTCGCTGGAAGCGCCGGTGCTAAGGGTAGGCGGATATTCCATCCCCTATCCGCCGTCCCGAATGGAGGAGCACTACCTGCCCGATCTTGACCGGGTGCTCGACGCCGTCGACCGATCGCTTTCTTACTGAGAGGCCCTCATGGCAGAGCTGAAGAACTTCAGGCTCCCCGACGTCGGTGAGGGCCTGACCGAGGCGGAGATAGTCAAGTGGCACGTACAGCCAGGTGACGAGATCACCGTCAACCAGATCATCGTGGAGATCGAGACCGCTAAGGCCGTGGTCGAACTGCCGAGCCCGTACGCCGGCGTCGTAAGTACGCTGATGGTCCCAGAGGGGCAGACAGCGGACGTAGGCACGCCGATCATCGCGGTTCAGGTGGGTTCAGGCGAACTCGCCGTTCCGGCGGCCGAGCCGGCGGAAGGCGGCGTCGAGCCTGGCATCCACGGCACGCTCGCGCCCAAGGAGGAGCGGCAGGCCGTGCTTGTGGGCTACGGCGTGAAACTCGCCCCTACCACCCGGCGGGCGAGGAAGCCGCCGGTGCAGGTCGCCGCCGCTGTAACTCCCTTGGCGGCGCCGCCTGTCCAGGCACCGCCTGCCCGTGCCAGTCAGATCAAGAGCCTGGCGGGAGTGCTCGCGAAACCGCCGGTGCGCAAGCTGGCCAAGGATCTCGGCATCGACCTGACCCAGATCAGCGGGACAGGTGATGGCGGCAAGATCACCAGGGAAGACGTGCAAGCCGCCGCCACCCGCACGGAACTGCCGCTCCAGGTGCCCAGCTTCGCGTCATCGGCCAAGCTGAGCACCTTGCCCAGACAGGAGCGCATCCCGATCAAGGGCGTGCGCAAGCACATGGCAGCGGCCATGGTGGCGAGCGCCTTCACCGCGCCGCATGTCACCGAGTTCCTCCAGATCGACGTGACCCAGACGATGACCGCGACGGCGAGCCTGAAGCAGCTTGCCGATTTCGAAGGCGTCAAGGTGTCGCCTCTGCTGCTGGTCGCCAAGGCCCTGCTGGTCGCGGCGGCGCGGAATCCGCTAATCAACTCGTCGTGGGACGAATCCGCACAAGAGATAGTCGTGCGGCATTACGTCAACCTCGGCATCGCGGCGGCCACCGACCGCGGCTTGGTGGTGCCGACAGTCAAGGACGCGCATGCCCTGTCGTTGCCAGAACTCGGCCGGGCGATCGGCGACCTCACCGAGATCGCGCGGGCAGGCAAAGCGAGCCCGGCCGACCTGTCTGGCGGCACGATCACGATCACCAACGTGGGCGTGTTCGGCGTCGACACCGGAACCCCGATCATCACACCTGGCGAAGCAGCCATCCTGGCCTTCGGCCAGGTCAAGGACGCACCGTGGGTAGTGGAAGGGCAACTGGCGGTCCGCAAGGTCTGTACGCTTGCCCTGTCGTTCGACCACCGCATCATCGACGGTGCCACCGGATCGGCGGTACTGCGCGAGGTAGGCGCCATGCTCACCGACCCGTTGCGCATGCTCGCCTGGTCCTGAAGAACCAGAAGGAACCAGGCCGTGAGTCCGGGGTTTGCTGGCGGAATCTGCCCGCCAGGCCCCGGATTCATGGTGCGCCGCCAGCGATCGGAGTATGCATGATCAGGCATGTCGTGCTTTTCACCTGGAATCAGGGCGCGACGCAGGAGCAGAAGCAGCGAGTGGCCGCCGAGCTCGCCACCCTGCCTGCGAGGATCCCCGGAGTGCGCGGCTACCAGTTCGGCGCCGACGCTGGCATCGTCGCGGCTGGAAACGCCGACTTCGCGCTGACGGCCGACTTCGCCGACGCCGACGCCTACCTGGTCTACCGAAATCACCCGGCCCACATCGAGTTCATCGACAATACGATCAATCCGATTCTGGCCGAGCGGGTAAGCGCCCAGTTTGAGTTCTGAGCAGCATCCGGTGGTCAGGCCGCCCGGCTAGAACGCCGCCTCCGGCAGGTCCATCAGGTCCGTCGTGGTCGCCTCGACGATCTCGCGCTCGGTCGCGAGGCGAGGCAGCACCGTGGCGGCGAAGAACCTGGCTGCCGCGATCTTGCCCTGGTAGAAGGCGGTGTCGTCGCGGCGGTCACCGGCCGGAACGCCGCGGTCGAGCGCGGCGGTGGCGACCTCGGCCTGCCTGACGAGCAACCAGCCGACGACCAGATCGCCGAGTGAGAGCAGGAACCTGGTCGTATTCAGGCCGACCTTGTTGATCTCCTCAGGCCGCTCCAGGCTGGCCAGCAGGTAGCCGTTCAGAGCTTCTGTCATTGCCTCGACGTGGCCAGCCGCCCTGGCGAGCGCGGCCCGCTCCTGCTTAAGCCTGCCGTTGCCGCCTTCGGCCGCCGCCGTCGACTTGACCTCGCCGAGCAGGGTGCCGAGTACGGCACCCTGGGTGCGGACGATCTTGCGGAAGTACAGGTCCATTCCCTGGATGGCAGTGGTGCCTTCGTAGAGGCTGTCGATCTTGGCGTCCCTGATGTACTGCTCAAGCGGGTAGTCCTGCAGGTAGCCAGAACCGCCGAAGGTCTGGAGCGAGAGCGCCAGCATCTCGTAGGCTCGCTCTGAGCCGAGGCCCTTGACCAGCGGCAGCAGCAGATCGGTCATCGCGATCGCCTGCTCGTCATGCCGACCTTCCGCCTGCGCGAGTTGCTCGTCGTCCTGGAAAGTGGCCGCGTACTGCACGAGGGCGCGCATCCCTTCCGCGTACACCTTCTGCAACATCAAGATTCTGCGCACATCCGGGTGGTGCGTGATCGTGACCCGCGGCGCGGTCTTGTCCGTCATCCGGGCCAACTCACCGCCCTGCACCCGGTTCCTGGCGTAGTCGAGTGCGTTCAGGTAGCCGGTGGACAGAGTTGCGATCGCCTTGGTGCCCACCATCATCCGGGCATACTCGATGATCATGAACATCTGCCTGATTCCGTCGTGCACGCCGCCGATCAGCGTGCCTACCGCCGGGTGGTCGGCACCGAAGGTCAGCTCGCAGGTGGTCGAGGCCTTCAGGCCCATCTTGTGCTCGACGTTAGTGGCGTAGACGCCGTTGCGCTCGCCGAGCCCGCCGTCGGCGTGCACGAGGTACTTGGGCACCAGGAACATGGAAAGTCCCTTGGTGCCAGGTCCGGCCCCCTGCGGCCTGGCTAGCACGAAATGGAAGATGTTCTCGGCCATGTCGTGCTCGCCGCCGGTGATGAACCGCTTGACACCCTCGATGTGCCAGGTGCCGTCCGGCTGTTCGATGGCCCTGGTGCGCCCGGCACCCACGTCAGAACCCGCGTCAGGCTCGGTAAGCACCATCGTCGCCGTCCACCGGCGCTCGACCGCCTGCTTAGCGAATTCACGCTGCTCAGGAGTGCCCAATGCCCAAAGCGCCCGGGCGAACGCGGCCCCGCTCGCGTACATCCAGATAGCCGGGTTGGCACCTAGCACGAGCTCGGCCACCGCCCACCACAAGGACCTGGGCACCGAACTGCCGCCGAGTTCCGCTGGCAACTCGAGCCTGAACCACTCGGCATCCATGAACGTGCGGAAGGACTTCGCGAACGCCTCAGGCATCCGGACCGAATGCGTCACCGGGTCGAAGACCGGGGGGTTACGATCGGCCGCTGCGAAGGACTCGGCGACCGGCCCGCTCGCCAGCCGGTTGACCTCGTCGAGTATCCCGCGTGCGGTTTCCTCGTCCAGTTCGGCGTGCGGCGCCTTGCCGAGCAGCCGCTGCCTGCCGAACACCTCGAATAGGTTGAACTCGATGTCCCGCAGGTTGCTCTTGAAGTGGGTCATGTCCCCGTCCTTTCGCCGCAGTGCCCGCCTCTCCGTGCGCCAACCCTGCGCTGGCTCAGATCCGGGAACGCCCGGAGTTACTGAGCAGTAACATCAGTCTACTACTGATCAGTAACTCCGGAAAGCCCTCGTCAGGGAACGCCGGTTGCCCCGGCTTTACTGAACGGGCAAGATGTTCACGGCCCTGGCGATGACCAGGACACCGAGCACCAGGGACACCGCCGACTGCACGAGCATGGTCAGCTTGGCCCAGCGGGCGAACGGGAGGACATCAGTCGGACTGAACGCGGTGGCATTGGTGAACGAGAAGTACAGATAGTCGACGAAGTGCGGCCCCCAGCCTGGCTTGGTCAACTCGGGTTCGCTCATCTGGGTAAAAAGCAGGTCAATGTATGGCAGCCGGCCTTCTAGCCGCGCCACGGGGCCGCCTCGGTCGAACTCCCAGTACCAGAGCGCGAACGCGATCACGTTGGTGCCCCAGATCGCCGCGCCGGAAAGAAACAAGTCGATCGCGGCATGCTGGGGGGAAAGATGCAACTGGTTGGTCGCGATCTCCCTGACCAGCGAGATCGCGGACGCCGTGTTGGAGGCGGTGATCAGGAAAATCAGGAAGATGCTGGCTGCACGCACCGGCCTGGACATCTTCTCGATCCTGATCGGGTTGGAAATGAAGAGCGAGGCCAGCATCGCGCCCTCGAGACCGAAAAGCACGTAGTGCAGCCAGAGCGGGCGCAGTTCCAGCTTGGGCGGCAGCAAGCTCTGCAGCACGATCGCGAAGATAACCGCCACCGATACTGGCCACCTTGGCTCTGCCTTGTCCTGACGGTGCAGGCGGCTGAGTCCGGCCGAGGAGAGCCGGTTAGCCGCATCGAGCAGGTGCAGCATCTCGGCCCGCCAGAGCGCATCGGCGGACCCAGTGGCAGCCTCACGACTCAGCAGGTGGTGCAGGCGACGGTGCATCGCCTCTTCATGCTCGGTCGCACCTGGACCTGGCTCGGCGACCTCCGGGTGCTCAAGATGCTCGGCGTGCTCGGCAAACTCAGCGAACTCCGCGTGCTCAGCGAATTCGGCGAACTCCGCGCGTTCGGCGTGCTCGGCGAACTCGGCGCGCTGGCCCTCGCGGTCACCAGGCACAGGGTCCTGAGCAGATGGTTCTCGCTGGTTCATAGGGTCATTGTGACCGCCTGAGCGCCCTGGGACGGACATTGCGCGTCTACAGCACCCGAATCGCCCCTGGCCAGATCGCGGAGCACGGATTGTCAGGGAATGATGTCAGGTTCCGGCTCATCGGATGCCGCCGCCTGGAAATCAGCCGCAAGCACGGTCGGCGGAGCCGGGCTGGCGGGCGGCTCGGCGTAGGGTGCGGGCGCCGGAGGCTGGGCACCGCCCTCGTATTCGGCCTGACCGGGGTAACCGAACTGGGCAGGCGGCGGAAAGCCGCTGGCCTGCGGGCCGCCTGGCTGCAGGCCGCCTGGCTGCGGGCCGCCTGGGAAGCCTGGCTGCTGGCCTGGTGGCGGAAAGGCAGGGGAGGCACCATAGCCGGGAGTGCCCGGCGGCGGGGTTGGCACGGGCTGACTGGCTGCCGCGACGGCCGCAGCAGCCGCGGCGGCCTGAGTCGCTGCCTGGACTGCCTGCTGCACCACGTCGATCCTGTGCTGTGCCTCGTGCTGCTGTAGCTGCGTTACCAGACTGTCAATCTCGGCAGCGGTGCGCGGATTGCCCCGGCCAGTACGCTCAGCATAAAGCGCCAGGCCAAGGCTCTTCAGCAATTGGTCGGTACGCCGGTTAACCGGTTCGAGCTTGGAGACGCCGGCGTTGGCATGGACGGCGAACTGGTTCGCCTGCGCCTTGACCTTGTCCATCAGTCCCACGGGAGTCACCTCCGCGCCTATCGAGGTGCCATCGACCTCGTCAATCCCCAGCTTATCGGCCCCGCAGCGTGTTTTTCTCCAGCTCGCCTTCTCAAGCCGAACGCGTACAGGCCGTTGGTGGTGGCTACGAACAGGCGCCCGCCGGAGAAAGCGCTCTGGGCGAAGTCGTAGCCTCCGGTCAGCAGGGTACGCAGGATCCTCCCGTTCGCCGTGTCGACGAGATAGACCGCGTTGGGCACCGTGGAGGTGTCGTACGTGCCGACCGCCATGACGCCCGCGCCATCTAGGCTTGGCGTCCCCAGGACGCTGTTGGGCAGGCCAGTGATCCACGCCCGGCGGCCGTCATCCGGATCGAGTGCAGTGACCGATCCTCGGTATACGGTGCCGTTGATCTTGATTTGATCGGCGCCGATGTAAAGGCGCCTGCCATCGTAGGCGGCTGCGGCAATGCACCGGCCGATGCCGATGGCCGGCGCGAAAGAGGCACCGATCCGCTTCGACCAGGCGAGCGTCATCGTCCGGCGATTCAGCACGTAAAGAACGCCGTTCTTGTTACATGCCGCGACGTAACGGCCGAACAGCGAAGGCGACGCGCCGAAGTCACCGTCAGCTACCACCTGGTCGGCCGGCACGCGGAACGACCTGACCGGCCGCAAGGTACCCGGCGATAGCCGCACGACTGAATCTGAGTAACCTGGCCAGCCGCCTGGCCTGGGGTTGCCCGTCGAGGCGTAGACATCGCCGCCTCCGCCGACCGCGACGCTTGACCACACCGAGCCGCCGACCTGGCCGGCGGGCAGCGGATAGAACGTGGCGATGTGGTGGCCGGTCACCTGGCTGAAACTGGCCACACCACCGCGAACCATCGGCTTGTCGCAGTGCGAAGAGATGCCGACGTAGATCAAGCCATGGGCCACGGTCGGCGATGACCACTGGTAGTAGTTGCTGATCTTCTTCGCTGGGCTGGCGATGACCCGGCGCCAGCCAACCGAGAGGTTCGATGCGTACATGGCGAACAGGACCCCATCGGCGGCGGCCGCGTAGACCATCGGCTTGCCGTTCGACGGGTCGGTCGCCACGGTGGCCGTGGTGACGAAGCCGGCCCCGGCACGACCGCATTCCCTGCCAGGTACAAAGCCGATGTACCGTTTGGCGAGCACAGCGCCAGTAGCGGCGTCAAGTTTGTAGAACCAGCCAGTGTCTGAACCGATGTAAATGGCGTCGCCGTAGACAACCGGACTGGCCAGGAACCCGGGTGCAGGCTGCCCGCGCAGCGCAGGCCGGTCACCTGTGAAATGCCAGATTAGCTTGAGCCGTCGCACGCTGGCCGGGGTGATCTGGCGTTCTAGGGGGCTATAGGACCTATGCTCTGGACCATCAAGATACGCCGGCCAGTTTGCTGCCTTCGCACCGATGGCCGGGCTTTCGGCAATCATGACGATCGCAGTCATCACGACCGCCGCTATCCAGGACTGACCCTTGGCCAGCCAGTTCACGCGCCTCAACTCGCCGCCCCCCGTGATGACAGGCTGTCACAGCGAGCATTATCATGCCCAGGCGGGGAACCAGGAACCGTTATTTGCGGGCGGCTGCCAATTCGCTGGCAACTCCCCGGCCGATTGTTTGCGCGTCAGCAGCGACGTTTACCAGCCGACAACCTTTTCCGGCGTATCTCCTGGCGGTCGCGCCATCAGTGGAATGCACGCCGACTGGTTTCCCTGCAGCTGCGCAGGCCGCCCAGACCTGCTCCAGGGCAGCACTAAGCACCGGGTCATCTGGATCGAGCGCGCAGCCAAGCGAATAGGAAAGATCGCGAGGTCCGACATAGATTCCCGCGACCCCGTCGAGTGCCAGCGTCCCGGCAAGTTCGCTCATCGCGGCGGCCGACTCCACCATGATCACGCAGAAGGAATCACCGCCGCTAGCCAGTACGCCGCCGCCCGACCGGTACCCGGCGGGAGGATAGCGGCAAGCACCCGCCGCCGCCTGCGCCTGTGCGGCGGACTCGACGTTAGGCACGATCACGCCTTCACAGCCCAGGTCGAGCGCCCGCCCGATGTCGGCCGGGTGCGCGTGCCTGACCCTGGCCACCGGCGTCGCGCCCGAACCCGTAATCGCGCGGGTCAGCGCGGGCAGGTCACGCTCGGTCGCACCCCCGTGCTGCAGGTCGATCACGACGTAGTCCAGGCCGGCCGCCGCCATTGCTCCGGCCGCGATCGGATCGGGGATGACGGTCCAGCCGCCGTAAAGCGTCTCCCCAGCCCGCAGCCGGCCGGTCAGTGATTCTTCGCGCATTCCGTCACGATAGCCACATCACCCGCCTGCGGCTCATCGGGGGACGCGCGCTGACGCCGAAGGCTGATGCGGGCGCAGGACCTCAAGGCGCACCTGCCCGGAGTATGCGGTCTGGCCAGGCGCTACCCTCTTGCCGGTGATGTCCCCCGTTATCGCGATGCCCGCCGTATCGCTTGCCACCCCTGGACTGTGGGTGACCGGCGTGGAACGCGGCTTGCTGTTCATCGGGCTGTCCGTCGCGCTCGGCGAACTCGCGGGACGCGGCCTGGCCAGGAATTACAAGGGAACACAGCCCGCACCGCCGCCTGACCCCCTGGTGGTACCAGGCAGCGTGCTCGGCCTGGTGGCGGCGGCGGCACTGATCATCACGGCTCTGATCGACCCCCACCTCGCGGCAAACCTCGCCAAGCCGCCGGTAGCAGGCCCGCGATCGGCCGCGACCCTGGTCATCGGCATCGTGGAGTTCGCCTGCTTCGGCCTCGTCATCTTGCTAGAAAGGCTCGGCCGGTCAAGAGCGACCGTGCAATTGCTGCTGGTGGTCGTCCTCGCCGAGTCAATGCGCGCGCACCCTGAGGGCCTGATCCCGATGGCCGGTGCCCTGCTGACGGTCTGCCACCTGCTGCCCGCGGCGCTGTGGGTTGGCATGCTGACCTACGTGCTGCGGACCGCGATCGCGTGGCGCTCAGATCCGCCAGCAGCCAGGGCGCTGATCAAGTTGTACGGCAACGCAGCCGCGTGGCTATTTGCGGTCGTCGTACTTACCGGTCTTGCGTCGGCGCTGCTGCTTGTGCCACTGCACTCGCTGCTGACCACTAGCTATGGCTGGTTCCTCGTCGTGAAATCGGCTCTGGTCGCGGTAGTCGCCGGCCTGGCGCTGGCCGGCCGGATCGCGCTTAGCCGCGGCACCGTCGCCGACGGCAACGGTCCGGCCAGGGTCACGAAGCTGGAGCTGGCGACGCTTGCGGTCGTGCTGCTCGTCACGGGGCTGCTGACCGTAATCACGCCGCCCGCGAAGTCCGCGTACGCCGGGGCGATGACCGCCAGGCATCCGAGCCATGTCAGCCAGCCGGCGCCGCGGCACAATCGCTCCTCATGAAGGTAAGCGAGCACCTGAGCAACCTGGCGAGCGCGGGCGGCAGGCTCGCCGACGCGGCGGCCATCGCCGGACCCGATGCCGCCGTTCCCACCTGTCCTGGCTGGGTGGTACGTGACCTGGTCAGGCATCAAGGCGGCATCCACCGCTGGGCAACTGGCTATGTGGCAGGACCGCGCACCGAGAGGTGGGATGCCGACCTGCCCGAGATTGTCGGTACCTGGCCGTCGGACGACGAACTGCTTGACTGGTTCGCCGCAGGCCATGCGGAGCTCCTGGCGACCTTGTCAAGCGCCGATCCCGACCTGGTTTGCTGGACTTTCCTGCGAGCGCCCGCACCACTGGCGATGTGGGCCAGACGCCAGGCTCATGAGACCACGGTGCACGGTGTCGATGCCGAACTGGCGGCGGGCATCGTCCCGGCGGCCATCGCGCCTGACTTCGCCGCCGACGGCACCGACGAATTGCTGACCTGTTTCATCACCAGGCCCGCTTGCAGGCTCCGGGCAACGACCGAGCGACGGCTGCGGATTAGCTGCACAGACGCGGCCGGTAACTGGCTGGTGAAGATCGGCCCAGACGGGCCGCCCGTCACCACCGACTCGCAGGGCGAAGCGGACTCGGCGGTGTCCGGTACCGCGGCCGACCTGTACCTTGCCCTGTGGAACCGCCGGTCACAGGAAGCCCTCGCCATCGAAGGTGACCCGAGCATCCTGACCCTGTTCCTTGACCAGGTCCACGTCCGCTGGAGCTGACGCGATCGCGTGCTCGCCGTCTGCCGCCGGCTTATCTGGTGTCCGTGACCGTGCCACCGCTACGCCAGTAATCGCCATGGTCCCGATCGAGGAAACCCTCGTCGACCAGGTAGCGCCGCAAGGCCACGTAGTCGTCGTAAACCTCGCGAAGGACGGCGTTGACCTCAAGCTCGGAATAGTGCACGCCGACCTCGAACTGGCCGGCTATGTGATCAAGGAGAACCAGTCGCTTGGACCGCTTCGCTGGCATGCTCTCGATCCGGCCGTCCCGCATGAACGTCCGCAATACGATCTGCTCGGCCTGGACCAACCGTTTCGCTCCCCTCGCGACCAAGCACCTGGCCGCCAGCGAGGATATCCCAGCCACCCGGCGGACCGGAAACGAACGGCACGCGCAGCAGGTTCTTGTCCCAGATCAGCACAAGGTAGCGCACCACGTGATACACGTGCGCGGGCCGGCCGTAGAGCGAACGGAGCGTGGCTAGCGACAGGCAGCCAGAGCAGTACCTGAAGATGACAAACCTGGCGTCATGCCGGCGCGGGTCGTACCAGGAGCCTTGTGCGTTCCAGTGCGTGAGCAACAACGCGCCCGTTGTTGTCCTTACCGGCCTGACCTGCACATAGTTGTCGCTGTCGAGCGTGACGCTGCTCGCTTCCCAGTACGAGGCGAGGCCGTATCTGAGGTGGTGCCCGGCCAGCCAGGTCGCGACCCGCTGGTCAGGACTGAACGGCGGCGGCCTGGTCGCGTCGTAAACCAGGAAGGCAGAATAACAGGCGAGCACGACCGCGAGAGCCGGGACCAGTTTGCCTTTCATCAGCCAGCTAGCGAGCATTCGCCCGGCGAGGACTGCGCCGATCGGCAGCAATGCTACCGCCTCCCAGGCGCCGAGCCTGGGACCGAAAAGGAAAGCTATCAGCACAATCAGGAACGATGCGGTAAGCACCTGGCAGGCCAGATCATCGTCGGCGAAGAACCTGCGCACTGCTAGCAGAACGCCGAAAATGGCCAGCGAGAACCCGATCAGGTGGACAAGAGGCACGATCGCCGCAGTGAGCGAACGACCGAAGAAGTCGGCGCCGAAAAGCACCAGAATATGCTCGACCTTTACCCACAAGTGCGAGTCAAGGCCTGACGCCCTGGCAAATCCGGCCGCCGGCGTCCGCACCGTGAATCCGCCAGCCAGCTTGATCAGCCTGAGCGCGAGCGTCGCGGCGACCGTAGAGGCAAGCGCGGCAAGGCCGAGCGAGATCTCGTACCAGTGTGCCCGCGGCGCGCCGCGGTGCCGGTAGATCCGCACCGCGCACACCGCGGCAAGCGGCAGCGCTGCCTCATAACTTGCCATGGTGTCGGCAATCTGCACCCAGGCAAGTGCCGCCCCCGCCACCGCGGGCATCCACCAGCTCGGCCTTACCCTGTCGAGCAGCAGCCAGGTGAGCAGCAAGGGAACCTGAGTGCCCGTGTGGTCAGGATAGGCGAGCACCACGAACGTGGTGTTAAGTGAGCCAAGGGCTGGCGCCAGCATGATCCCGACCGCGACGAGCAGCCTGAGCATGCCCTCCCGGCCTTGAGCGCGGCCCTTAGCCAGTACCCCGGCAGCCAGCACGAGCATCGTGTAAGTGAGCGCTGCCGCGATGTGCACCACGTCCGGATTGAGACCGTGCAGGAACTCGATGAGCATGTACTCGGGAAGTTCGGTGGTGTAGAACGACACATCAGAAAGTGACCACCCGCGCAATAGCACATTGCCGTGCAGCATCGCCCATGCCTGCAATGCTTGCGAGGCGCCATCTGACATGACAGGCATCGTCCTTGCTTGACCAAGATAGGCAATAAATAGGAGGATTGCGGCGGCGGCAAACGCGGCCCGCGCTAGCCAGGCATCTCGCGCGGCCCGCGCCTTCTGGCCCGTGGCATGCCTGAGCCTGGGCAGGTCAATAGCGGTCACGCGCAGAGGCTAGCCATCAAGTCAGATCTCTGAGCAGCAAATAAAACGATTCAGGACTCCCGGTCGGGATAAATGCCCGGCGTATAGCCGAATGAAAACAAAGTCACGGCTCGCCAGCGAGCGCCGGGAAAGCGATATGCCGTCCGGCTCATCACGACAAGCGATCGAGGTGCGGTTATCCGGGCAAGGTCGAGGACGAGGCGTGACCTGGTACGGGTTGCTGCACGCAGGGCTCTCTGAAAGGGTATGTAGCGGACTGGGTCCGGCAGGTAATCCGTACGGGGTCTGGCCACCGGGCGCACCTTGCCCGGATTGGCTTCCCCTGCCGCGCTCCAAGGCCAGGATCAACTCCGCCTGGGCGGCCAGCGGAACGGACATCAGGCACGGGAACGGGCACAACCATCGTGCCATTGATCACGAACTACGGCTGCCGTAGCTTAGAGCCGACGACGCCGAGCTAAGGAGATCGCAGATGTCAGCCCTTCGACTGGCCGGGCGGCTGGGTGCCGTCACGGTGGCCTGCGCCGCGCTGATCGTGCCAGGTGCGTCCTTGGCAACAGCGTCCATCCCGGCGACCGCGCACCGCGGCATTCTCCCGCCGAAGAACCCGTCGAAGAGCCTCAGCCCAGTACCTGCGTTCACCAACTCGCCGAAGTGCTTCCTTGGCAAGGACACCGCTGCCTGCAACACCTTGGTGCTCAAGGCCATCGCGCATGCCCGCAAGGTACTGGAGCGGCTGCCAGGCATGTCGTTCTCGCTTGCCGCCTACGAGAAGCTCACCCCGGTCGAGCAACTGTTCGCGACGGTCAACCTGGAACGTATCGCCAGGGGCCAGGCGCCCGCCAGGGTACTGACCAGGTCCCTGGACAAGATCGCGCAGATCGGCGCCAACAGGGACGAGGACCCGCCACTCAACGAGGTGCATAGCACCTTGCCAGGAGGCGGGCGCGTCATCGCGCTCGGCGCCAACTGGGCGGGCGGATGGGACAACGCGCTCGGCGCGAATTACGGCTGGATGTACGACGACGGCCTGGGCAGCGACAACGGCGACTGCACCAAGGCCCATAAGTCCGGCTGCTGGGGCCACAGGGACAACATCCTTCGCACCTACAGCACCCGGTCGGAGTGCGGCGGGGCGGCGAGCGAACTCGCGATGGGCGCGGGTCACGTGAGCAAGGGCAAGGCCTACGGCGACAGCGAGACCGAGTTGCTCGCCGGGGTCTGCGGGCCGACCCCAACCGACGTGGTGATCACCTGGCAAAAGGTCAAGCGACTGCTCAAAATCAAATAGCTAG
Organism: Actinomycetota bacterium; assembly: GCA_027313705.1. Lineage (GTDB taxonomy): Bacteria > Actinomycetota > Actinomycetes > Streptosporangiales > Streptosporangiaceae > Chersky-822. The sequence goes on from DAHVDE010000110.1 coordinate 20,009, forward strand.
CTGCCGCTCAGCCTCGGCAAGTACCTGGCCGACATGCCGGCCGAACCTGACGTCGCAGGGATGATCAGTTCGCCCCGCTGCGGCGTTCGCCGCTAGCTCCCTCAGCGCTGTCCGCAGCGAAGGTGCGGGGTCGGCGTACTCGGTCGGCGCCACCGATCGCCCGCTCGCGCCCCACAAGTACACCTCGGAAAACTCAGCCGAGGCCGCGGCGCTCAGCGTGGCCGTCACGGTGCTGCTCGCTCCGCCCTCGTGGCGGAGCACGAGGTGGGTGACGTCGGCAGGTCCTGACCTTGCGGTCACGGACTCAACCTGGCCGAGCCCCATCACGAGCATGGCGACGAGGTGCGGCGCCACATCCCACAGGCCGCCCTTTGCCCGCCGCCATGGCGTGTCAAACGGACTGCCTTCCTGGAAGGCCGTGCCTAGCCAGGTACCAGATCCGCCGAGCCACCCCGAATGCGCCCGTACGCCGGCCAGCCAAGCCCTGACCTCAGGCTGGAACTGCGCGGTGAAGAACACCAGCGAGGCCACTCCGGCTGCGGCTACAGCTACGGCAAGTGCGTCGGCATCGCGCGTGGCGAGCGCGACCGGCTTTTCGAGCAGCAGGTGCTTACCCGCTTCCGCCGCCCGCACGGCGAGTTCACCTTGCACGTCAGGCGGAACCGCGAAGGCGACGGCATCGACTGAACGCAGGAACTCATCGAAGCTCGCGTGAGCGCTGACGCCACAGCCGCTGGCTAGCTCGCTGGCGGTCTGATGATTGCGACCCCAGATCGCCGCGAACTCGATTCCTGCTGCTGACGCGAGTGCGGGCACATAGGCAATCCGCGCCCAGTGCCCCGTGCCGACCAGACCGAACCTCAATGGCGGGTGCAGAAGGTTTGACATTCCCGCACATTAGCGGGGCTTCGGGCAACTGACGAGGATCAGCCAGGACCGCTGGCGGTGCGGGCAGCGGGCAGGTAGATCCGGAATGTCGCGCCTTTCCCCTCCACCGAGTCGACTTCGATCGCACCGCCTAGGTCGGTGACGATGCCGTGCACAGTCCACAAGCCAAGGCCGGTCCCCGCCTGCTCTGGCTTGGTGGTGAAGAAGCGCTCGAAGATACGCGCCTTGACCGCCTGGCTCATACCTGTCCCTGTGTCATGCACGGCGATCTCGACGTAGCGACCCGGGCGGATGCCGGGCTGCCGCCGCCAGTCCTGCCCGTCGAGGTCGACATAGCGCGTGCTGATGGTCAGCGTGCCCCCGGCGGGCATCGCGTCCCTGGCGTTCACAGCGAGATTGAGCAGGACCCTTTCGACCCGGTCACGCTCGGCCCGGACTGCGGGCAAAGCATCTCGCGACAGGTGGCAGACGACCTTCCCCCGGCCGCTCATACTTACCGTCAGGAGATCGTTCAGGTCGGTGATGACGGCGTTTACGTCGAGGTCTTCCGGACTGCTCCTGGTCCGGCGGCTGAATCTGAGCAGGTCGCCTGAGAGGTGAGCGGCCCGGTCGGCGGCACCGCGAATCTCCTGAAGGATCTGGAGCAACTCTGGGTCGCAGTCTTCGCTGACATCTTCGGCCATCGCGGCGTACCCGAGGATAATTGCCAGCAGATTCCCGAAGTCGTGCGCTATGCCGCTGGTCAGCTCGCCGACGGTCTGCAGTTGCTCGGTCTGCCGCAATTCGGTCTCGAGCACCCGGCGATCCGCCTCCGCGCGCACGAGCTCGGTAGTGCGCGCGATGACTCGGTCGTCAAGCTCGGCGTTGACAGCACGGAGCGCTTCGCGTGCCCGCCGGGTGGCGGCCTCGTCGCCATCGCCGCCCAGACGGCCGTGATCGGCGGAGACCGCGGCGTCGATCAGCGCAGACACCCGCTCGGCAAGGTCGTCCCGCCCGGCCGCCGAGTCAGCCAGCCCGCCTGACTGCAGCAAGAACGCCAGCCTCCTCCGCGCGTTTTCTGCGTCCTGACGGGCGGCCTGTTCTCTCGCGACCAGCCTGGCGCGTTCTTGCTCCCGGCGCTGGCGGGCGCTCAAGTCGACCACGAAACTCGTCCACCGCAACGGACGCGATTCGAGCGCCGCCGCCCCGACGAGCACAGGCACCCGGTGACCGTCTTTGTTCAGGTACTCCTTCTCCCAAGGTCGCGCCGCCCCGGTACTGCGCAGTTGCTCGAGAGTTTCGTCATCGACGGCGGTGTACTCCGGTGGCGTGATCGCGCGGAAACTGATCGCGCCGGCTTCTAGCTCCGCCCTGGTGTAACCGATGATGTCCAGGTAGGCGTCGTTGGCCTCTTGCACGCTTTGCTCGGTCAGGACAGCCACCCCGAATATGTTGGCGTCCCGCAGCCTGGCGAGCAGCCTGGCGCTTTCCCTCGACCTGGCCTCCGCCCGGCGCTGCTCGGTGATATCAGCCAAAATCGCGTAAACCCGGTACGGCTTGCCCTGCTCGTCTCGCGCGTCAGGTACCGCCGTGACCCGAAGCCACCGCAGTTCGCCGCTCTGGCCGCGCGGCAGCCCGATCACCACGTCGCTGACCACCTGCCCGGTTCGGATGGCAGCCACGACAGGGAGTTCAGCCTGAAGGAACCGAGAGCCATCTTCGTGGATGGCTCTCTGCTCTCTGTCGATCGGCCAGGTCGTCATTACCTCGGACGGGATGCCGAGGATCTTGGCCGCCGCCGGGTTCGCTTCGATGATCGTTCCGTCCGCGTCGTAATGAATCACGCCGGCAGGCAGGGTCTCGAACAAGGTGCGGTAGCGTTCCTGACTCGCGCCCAGCCGCGTTGCGAGTACCTCGAGCCGATGCCGGTCCATGACATGTGAGGTGACGTCCTCGATGTAGATAAGGACTCCGGCAACACCGCCCGCACCGTCTGGCACCGGCTGGTAGGCACGTTCAACGAAGGTCTGCTTAAGCCGCCCGCCACGCCTGCGGATCCATGCTTCAGGCTCTGGACTCCGGAACGGCTCGCCATGCTGGGCCGCCCTGTCGAGCGCATGAAACCGCTGGCGCGGCAAATCCGGCAGCGCCTCGCGCAGCGGACGCCCGATCAGTTCGCTTGTTCCCACGTACCGCCGGTACGCCTCGTTGGCGAATTCGAACACGAGGTCAGGACCGGTCACGTAGGCAACCCCTGCCGGAAGGCTCAGCAGAAGCTCCCGCATCAGATCAGGGCCGAGAGTACCGTCACCCCGGCCAGAATCCGCACCTGGCAACGCTGTCACCCCCTGCAGACGCCCCCGATCCGCCATCAGCAATCCTTACCTCGCAGGCATGCGTCCTACCTTCCATTGGGTCTCACCTTGCCTGGGCAGCATCAACCCGTCCAGATGGCCAAGGTCCCGAACAAAGATCCTAAGTACCGCCGCCCGGCGCGGTGTTTCCGCCCGCGATCAGCGCACTCGCGGCAGGCCCGTGATGCGCAGTACGCCCTCGCGGGCATCATAGATTTGCAGATCGGCGCTATCCGCGCCACCGGCGATGATTGCCGCATCCACGATGGCCAGATGGATGACTGCCTGATCAGCAGCCGCCAGGCGCCCCTTGCCCTATCGGGCCGGCGCGCATAATGGTCTTAGCCGCGAATCATGTTATAAAAATATAGAAAAGTACAATCTGATCTCTATGCAAAGTTATTGCAGGTTAGTATTGCCGTGGCCGGGTGAACGCGGTTCGCTAGTCCGGACTGCGGCAATCGAGTTCGACGGGTGGCAGCCTGAGATGAGCGGCAAAGTCGTGGTAAACAGGTCGATGTCGCTTGACGGCTTCATCGCCGGCCCCGACGACACGATGGGCTGGATCTTCGACTTCGTAGCGCCTGGCGCGGCCTGGCTGACAGAGATCGCCGCCACCACCGGCGCCATGCTGGCAGGTCGCCGGACCGTCGAAGTGGGCAGCAGGATGGAAGCCGCGCGGGAACGGGGAACGGCATCGAGGGGCGAGGACTACCCGTTCACCGGACCAGTATTCGTCCTCACCCACACGCCGCCTGATACACCAGAGCCTGACGTCACCTACCTCACCGGTGACATCGGGGAGGCGGTCGCCACGGCACTAAAGGCAGCGGGCGAGAAGAACCTGGAGATCCTCGGCGCCGACGTGGCCAGTCAGTGCCTGCGGCGGGGACTCGTGGACGAGATCTTGGTGTATGTCCTGCCAGTGCTGCTCGGCGACGGTATCAGGATCTACTCCGCCCCTGGTCTCGCGAGAATAACCCTGGAGCCGCTCGAGACCAGGCGGTGCGATGCCATCACCGTCCTTCGCTTCCGCGTCCGCAAACCCCTGGCGGCTACCTCGCCCTGACTAGCCTGTTTGCTGTGTATGGATTTGACGAAACCTATGAGAATCAGCACAAGTGCCAGCGGCAGGTAATCCAGTGTTTGATCGTGATGATCGTGATGATCGTGGCCAGCGGCCAGCGCCGGCTCTGCGCATGGTCGTGGGCAGTGGGTCGTCGCGAACCTCACGAGCTGACCGACGAACACCCAGCGGGGTCGCCCCAGCGCAGGCCTCATGAAGTTCCACCCGATGGCCAGGAGCTGCTCGTAGCCGGCCGGCGAGGCCGGCACCCGCAGCACCGCCACCTCACGCCCGCGCGCGTCGCAAACCGCCGCCGCGTGCGTGTCGAGGTAGGTGCCCACGCCGATGATCAGCTCAACCTCCGCCGAAAGGCTCATCGTCGTCTCCTCCGTCGATGCGATCCTGGAAAGGCGGCACCGGCCTGGAGGGAAACTCCCGCGGCAATCCTGTGACGAGTCACATCCCGGCGGGGCCGGACAAGCTCCTGATCAGGCCAACGAGGGTGGCCAGACCGGTGCCGCCGACCCAGGGAAACAAGTCATAAGAAAGAGACGCCCGAAATCAGCGGTCAGGCTCGCAAAGAATCACCCGGAACCACCGGCACCCACCATCCATCGATCCCGGCCAGTTACTCCGGCACCGACATGCACGGACTGACAAGCCCGCTAATGGCTCGGCCACCACGACGGCGAGATGGTCCTGACGCGCCGCCTAACGTGGATGCGTATGCGTGACCAAGGCATACCGGCCGCTGCGCGCGATCCTGATGACCGCTGTTTATGAGGATCGCATCTTGGTGAGCAATCGATGCCGAGTCAGGGGAGCTGGCAGCGAGCAAAGCGCCCGAACGGCCGTGCTGACCGTTGCCCAGGTCTTCGAACTGGCACAGCGAGTCGGCGTCCGACCGTTCGGCAATATACATCTGCGGGGCCAGGGATTCCGGCTGCGCTGCCGATCCGCTGGCGGGACATGCGCGCGGAGCCCGAGCTGTACCGGATTAGGCAGCAGGCCGCGCTCACGACAACCCGAGAGCCGCGATGACCTACCAGCACACCACCGATGAGGCAGACCGCGCGATCGCTGACGGACTGGATGCGGCCGTGGGGCACACCGAGCCCGAGGACACCCCCACCGACCAGCCAGTCAGCCGCCTAGTGGGCACGTAGTGGGCACGACCAGCTAGCGCGCCCACCCACGGCTCAGGCCCAGGCCCAGGCCCGAGGAAACCGCCTCTGACCCGGGCCTTCTAGTTGGAGCGGGTGACGAGAATCGAACTCGCACTGTCAGCTTGGGAGTCTGTCGGTATCAGCAGAGAACGCGCAGGTCACCGCCCCTGACCTGCGCGGCCACTTGACCCGCAAGTGACCGAGACTGACCCCCGTTGACCGGGGTTAATGGCACGCTAATGGCACGGTCGGCACGGCGATGCGGGAGACGGTCACAACGGGCAGCAGCGAGAAACTAGCGACATGCTTCACTGGGTCCAGTGCACCATCGGGGCCGAGCCTGAGTCACCTGTCAACGGCCATTGGGAAATCCGGTTGGGTGGCCTTGTCTTCTCCGGGCTGGCGGCCACCAGTTTTCCAGGCTGGTGGCCGCGTCTTCTCCCGGCGGGGGCGAGGTCAGGTTGCCAGCGGGATCACCGCTTTCCCGGT
>DAHVDE010000021.1 GCA_027313705.1 Actinomycetota bacterium
TCGGATCCTTTTTAAGGGCTTCCAGGTGCTAGTCGTAAACGTCGAGGTAGTTTTTAACGGAGTGCCGCATACGATTTCAGTCGCGGTCGGCGCGGATGACTTGCGGGTCGATCGGGCCGAGTTCAGAGCTGTCACTCATGATGATCCTGTCGGCACCGAGGGCCATAAGCGTGCCCGCGCTTTTGGCGTAATCCGGGACGATGACACGCACCTGGCCAGTTGATACCTTCTTCCGGATCATGGCCATGAGCTTCTCGGCGGCGTCGATGTCACCGCCTCCGGTGTGGAGCATCAGGTCCACGTTCTGGCCGCAGGTAATGTTGTGCAGCAGGTCCACGAAACAGACCACGTCTTCACGGTCAACAGGGGCGGAGATCCCGGCGATATAGCAGATGAGTTTATTCCCCGACAAGACCTCTATTTCTCGTATTAGAGCCTGGCGCTGATACCGGGCGGCGTGGATGGCTTGATACAGCGGAGTCTTAGTTATTGGCGGAACGACGCCTTTGAGGACTTCCTCAGCACCGTCTCCGGCTAGCTCGTCGTCGTTTTCATCATGGCTTGTTATTACAGCACCGCCAGTCTGCGCTTGTCGGGTACCCATTGGACTTTGCCACCGCGGATGAAGTAGTGGCACCGCTTTAGATCACGAAACTCGTCGATACTCGGGTGCAGCGACAGAGGATTCGAAGACTGCATCTTCCACGTCGGCCGACGGCGGGAGTCGAGATTCAGCATCACGCGATGGCGGTCCGCGCACGGGCAGTCGAAGGCCACCCAGGTCGGACGCTCCATCGAACCGACGAGAACAGCCCCCTTGGGAGGCAAACGGTCGGGAATCTCGTCGGCAGCAGTCACAATATGCACGACACGCAGCTTGCCGCCAACCCACGGCAGACGATTCCACCATGAAACGAGAAGGGATTTCACCACGTCTGCTCCAGGAACGGGTCGGTAAGGCCGAGGCCGGTCTTGCCTGCGGACTGGTGACAGTAGTGACGGTCGAGTGGTTCCTGACAGTTGGTAGATATTTCACGGTCGTGAAGCCGCAGGAGCACCTCGCTCGGTACTGGCTCCACCCCGTAGTGGGTCAGGCGCTCGATGAGCTCTGATACCGCAGCAGCGGCCACGGCGGTCGTGTACGCCACGACTGCGGGCTCCACGCCCGGGAGAGCCGGGGCGTAGCCCTCGCCGACAAGACGGGTGCGCTCTTCGGCGGTGAGCATCTCGCTGCGAGCGCGTGCCAGATCCACCCGGCCGCGGCATATAAGGCATGCCTGGCCGGGATGAAGCACGGTGACGCGGCCATGGATGCCGTCGAGATGGTTGCGCGTGTCCGAACTGAGCAGGACGCCGCAGTCGATGACGGGAACCATGAGGTAGGTAGCGAGACGGGAAAGAACCATGCGCCCGGCGTTGTCATCGGTGCAGCCGAAGACTATGTCGGCATCGAGAAGCAGGCGTGCCGTACCCTCAGACGTGATCATCGATTGGACAGCGCTGATCTCAACCGCCGGCATGACGGCGGCGAGATGGCCAGCAAGCACCTCGACCTTGGGCTTGCCCGCGTCGGCAAGGCGCGACCCGTAGACGCGAGTGACGTTGCTGTCGGACAAGAAATCGGGGTCGATCAGGTCGATCTTGCGGACGCCAAGCCGCACGAGTTGCTCAGCCACGGCCGAGCCGGTTCCCCCGCATCCGACAACCGCGACTCGCAGGTTCCCCAGTACCTGCTGGACGGGTCCGCCGAATGCGCGAACGTTGCGATCGTAGAGATCCGGAACGTCGTCTTGACCTGCGTCGGCCGCCTGGTACAGCGCGAGGCGGGGACCAACGACCCAAAGGCGGTCAATCGAGGTGATGTCGCACCCGTCGTCGAGATTGCCGGTAAAGGTTACGGCGCCGTCCTCGACGCCGACGATCAGTGCCCCGTAGAACGGGCTGTCGGCCCGCAGCCTGAACAGGTCGGACAGTGACTGGTTGACGGCAAGGTCATGGCGGCTCGGTGCTGGGCTGGACCCATTTCCCGGGTGAGTATGGAACCAGATCGGCACGCAGCCGCCTTGCTCCGCTATGGCAAGAGCGGGAACGTAGCCGTCTGAGCGGATGAGCAACTCCTGTGCTCCGCGTCGCTCGTAGGCATGGCTGGGCACCTCTATCAGTTCACGAGCGAGCAGCCGGATGTTGCCGGAAGGGGTTGGAACGATGCGGGCTAGGATCACGCCGCCGGTTTCGACCTCATCCATCGCAAGGCCACGGAGGCGGGCAGCCAGCGGATCGGCTAGCACTAGCGTGGTCGACATCAGGCCGCAATCGCTGCGCAGCGCGCGAGTTCACGGTCGATGAGGGCAATGTAACTCTCGAGCCCGTCGACGCCCGAACGCCACTGGCCGGGCTGAAAGTGGCGGGACCATCGCTGCCATGTTCGGCCGAGGTGGCTCTCTGATGCCTGGGTTGCCTCGATAGCGCCACCGTTGGCCTTGGTGACCGCCGGGGAGAACCACCACATGTCCGGAGGGAGATCCGGGTAGCCGGGCTGAAGACGGATCAGCAGGTCTGCTGTGGTCACGTTGAGGCCTTGCGGAAGTCTCCAGTCCTGGAGCACGACGCACGTCATGGGACCGTCCACCGTGACCGTGTGAACTAGTCCGCGCCTGGCAAGGAACTCCGCATCAGGTTCCGGCAAGGTCATCTGCCTGCTCCTAGTCGTGGTGCGCGAGGCCGCGGCCGGGGTTGATGTGCGCAGGCGCAGTGAAGAGGCGCTTGCCGTTAAAGATCTCGACAACGTAACCGTCGTCGATCTTGCGGTCCGCCTGACCGGGGATGACCTCGAAGAGGTCTCGATCCGGGCCGATCGGCGGGGTGGGGAGCCGGCGGAGCTGAGCGCCCGTCAACTCCTCCTCGGCCACGCGGTACTCGACACGGTCGATCTTGATGTGAAACTCCCCGGGCTTACCGGCTTCGACGTCATGCACTTCAGTCATCCCGACTCCTCACGTTGATACCGTGGTGTCACTATAGCACAGTATCGTGGTGCTAGACAGTACTGGCATACTGGTGGCAGAATGTAGGTATGAAGCCCGCGAAAGCCATGACGATCCGACTCTCTGCGGACCAAGCCGACGAGCTAGAAACCGTAGCCCTGGTGGACGACCAGCCGATCTCCGAAGTCATCCGTGCCGCGATCTCCGAGCACATCCAGGCCCGTAAGGCAGATTCGTCATTCCAAGATGGCCTCAAGCACCGGATCGAACGCGCTCAACGGATGCTCGACGGAGAGTAAGGAGAGGTAGTCGGCGGTTCCCTGGACCGCCGATACCCGCCGCTCCATCGCTAACCGACCTCGCCAGACCGCCAGCGCGCATCCCAAGGACTCAACCCAGAAAATAGCGGTTACGCTAGGCCGTCAGCCGTGCCGCAGCTCGAACCAGGTCACCGTGAGTCCCCTGTACGCCTGCCATCCCCACCGCGCGGCTAGCCTCGCCACAAGTTCAAGCCCCCGCCCGTTTTCCGCATCACCGCCCGCACTGCGCAGTTGCGGCACTCCAGACCCACTCCGGTCCTTGACCTCAACACGGACGATGCCGCCTCCGGCAACCACCACGACGGTGACCGTCCCCCCGAGATCTCCTGACCTGCTGTAGCGCAGGCTATTGCCGAAGAGTTCGCTGACCAGCAGACCAGCATCGTCCCCGCACGGGTGCCCTGGGCCGAGGACCCCACCCACAAACGTGCGGACGACCCGCGCCCGCTCAGCCAGCCCGGCCACCGTCACGCTCTCCCGAACTGCCGCCCTGGCCATCAGCGCACCCGCCTTCCCGGCCGCCCTCGTCCCGGGGAATCGCGCGGGCCGCTTGGCGGACACAACGGATGCACGCCTGACTCGGCGGCGCGCGTCAAGCCAGCACACGCCCCCGGCGCGGCCCGTCCGTGCGGTCCGTGGAATACCCAGCGGTTACACCGACCGTGCTAGCGGCCCGAATCCCGTCCGCTATGCGTCCGTGGATGCCGCAACAACCCGGTTCACAGCGCTACAAGGTGACACACGCCGGGACAGAGAAGAAACGCCCCGCCAGTACGAGAATTCGCAGCTAGCGGGGCGTTTTCGCAGGTGGTGGCAGGTGTTGGGTTCGAACCAACGTAGGCTGAGCCGACGGTTTTACAGACCGCCCCTTCTGATAGCCGATCAGGGCAATTGGCAGGCCGCCAGCGGCGCAGGTATCAGCACCGATTCAGCACGCGGTCCGGAAACGACGGGAACCGACCGACACCAACCGGACAAATAGTGCACGGGACCGGACCGTCTAGCTGATGCGCCGGACGGCCGGGTAACGGCGCAGCGAATCAAAAAACCGCAGGTCAGCCTATCTGACGTTCAGGCCGGTGACCGCGCGGCCGATGATCATCCGCTGGATCTCGCTCGTGCCCTCGAAGATCGTGAAGATTTTCGCGTCCCTGTGCCAGCGTTCTACCGGGTAGTCCCTGGTGTATCCGTTGCCGCCGAGAACCTGGATGGCCTGCTCGGTGACCTTGACGGCGGTCTCGGCGGCGACGAGCTTGGACATCGAGCCTTCGGCGCGGGTGAACTTGCGGCCGTGCCTGGCCATCCAGGCGGCCCGCCAGGTCAGCAGCCTGGCCGCGTCGACGGACGCGTGCATGTCGGCGAGCATGAAGGCGACGCCCTGGTTCTGCCCGATCGGCTTGCCGAACTGCTCGCGCTGCGCCGAGTACTCGGTCGCGAACTCCGCGGCCGCCCTGGCCACGCCCACGGCCATGGCCGCGACACTGGGCCGCGACGCCTCGAAGGTCTTCATCGCCGCTTGCTCGCCTGCCTGGCCGCCCGTGGCCAGCCTGGCCAGCCGCGCGTCGAGGCGTTCCTTGCCGCCGACCAGGCAGCGGCCTGGCACCCGGACCTCGTCGAGCACGACTTCGGCCGTATGAGAAGCGCGGATGCCCATCTTGCGGAATTTCTGACCCTGCGACAGGCCTTTCGTGCCCGGCGGCACGATGAAGGTTGCCTGGCCGCGGCTGCCGAGCGCGGGGTTCACTGAGGCCACGACCACGTGCACGTTGGCGACCCCGCCGTTGGTGGCCCAGGTCTTGGTGCCGTTAAGCACCCACTCGTCCTTGGCCTCGTCATAGACGGCCCTGGTCCTGATCGCGCCCACGTCGCTGCCCGCGTCGGGTTCAGAAGAGCAGAATGCGCCGAGCTTGACGTCGCCTGGGCCGCCGAACATCTGCGGCAGCCACTCCCCTACCTGTTCAGGCGTGCCGTTGCTGCTGACGGCGACGGCAGCCAGGCAACTGCCGGTCAGCGACAGCCCGATCCCCGCGTCACCCCAGAAGATCTCCTCGAACGCCACCGGAGTAGCCAGGCCGGTCGCCTCGAACCACTGCTCGGCGAAGAAGTCCAGCGAGTAGAGGCCGATCTTGGCGGCTTCCTCGAGTACCGGCCATGGCACTTCTTCCCGCTCATCCCACTCGGCCGCGGCGGGCCTGATCACGCTGGCCGCGAAGTCGTGTACCCAGTCCCGCATCTGCCGCACGTCGTCAGACAGGTCCAAAGTGAACTCGCCGTCGGCTTGCTTGTCGTCGCCCACCAGGATTCCCCCTGCTCGAACGTCGCCGCGCCTCGCTGCCGGCGCGGGTCGGCCATTATGTTACCCAAGGGTAACATAATGCTGCAGCATGAAATAGCCCCGCCAGCGGCCTCGGGCGACCAGCCAGCTGATGGCCTGATGGCTGGCCGCGCCATAGCCGATGGCTGCGAGGAGGCACTGGCCACACGCGCAGACCAGACGGCGGGGCCTTGCGTTCGGCTCACCCTTCCTTCCCCCTGACCAAGGAATGTGATCCCACCTTGTCGAGATACCCGAAACCCGCAGGTACGTCAAGCTTGTCAGGGGTACCTGCGCGGTCGCGGCGGTGTCGCGGCGCTGTCTTATGATCGGGACGTTTGCGCGGCCAGGAGCACAGGAGAAGGCGGCCCCTAGATGGACTACTCCAGCTATCAGAATCTGCTGTTCGAGCGGCATGACAACGGCGTCCTGCTGATCACCATGAACCGTCCCGAGGTCTACAACGCCGCCGACGAGGTCATGCACGGCCATCTGGCACGGCTGTGGACCGATGTCGCGCGGGACGAAGAGACCAGGGTGGCGGTGATCACCGGGGCGGGCAAGGCGTTCTCGGCCGGCGGCGACCTGGCGATGGTGCAGCGCATGGCCGGGAACTACGAAGCCACCGCGCACATGCTCGGCGAGATGAGCGATCTCGTCTACAACCTGGTGAACTGCGAGAAGCCGATCATCTCGGCGATCAACGGCGTAGCCGTCGGCGCCGGCCTGGTGATCGCGATTCTTGCCGACATCAGCATCTGCGCGCAGGATGCCAGGCTCGGCGACGGTCACGTCAAGCTGGGCGCCGCCGCCGGCGACCACGCGGCCATCATCTGGCCGCTGCTTTGCGGCATGGCCAAGGCCCGCTACTACCTGCTGACCGGCGAGATGGTCGACGGCGCGGAAGCCGAGCGCATCGGCCTGGTCAGCAAGGCGCTGCCAAGGGAAGAGGTATTGCCTGAAGCGCTGAGAGTGGCGGGCATGCTGGCGACAGGGTCGCAACTTGCCATCAGGCTGACCAAGCGCGCGCTGAATAGCTGGCTGCGCACCGCTGGCCCGATCTTCGACCAGTCCGCAGCTTACGAGATGCTGACGTTCATGGGCCCCGACCTGGCAGAAGGCGCAGCCGCCTTGCGTGAGAAGCGCCCGCCTAAGTTCGCCTGACCTGTTCAACCGAGGGCACCAGGGCCGGCGCCATCGACGCGGGCAGCCAGAGTTCGAAACGCGACCCCTCACCCATGACACTGCTCACCTTGACCGTGCCGGAGTGAGCCTGGGTTATCGCCTGCACGATGGCCAGGCCAAGACCGAATCCCCCGGTGGCCCGGTTCCGCCCGGTATCTATCCTTGAGAAGCGGCTGAAGATCTTGCCCACCTCGGAGGCGGGAATTCCTGAGCCTTCGTCGGCGATGGCGATGATGACGCTATCGGCGACCCGGCACACGGTCAGCTCGATCCGGCCGGCAGGCTCGGTGTGGTCGACCGCATTCTCGATGAGCGCATCGAGCGCCATGGTCAGCCGGTCGGCATCGCCTTGAATCCACGTCTCTTCCAGGTCACCGAGCACCCAGCGGCGCGGAATGTGGCTCCACCGCCTGAACGCCTCGACGACGGTCTCCTCCACGTCAACCGGGCTCAGGCGCAGTGATGCCGGGCCCTCGGTCGAGGCGAGCAGCAGCAGCCTGCTGGTAAGCCGCCGCATCCGCAGCAGTTCCTCCACCGCGATCCTGGCATCGGCCGCGACCGCCTCGTCGGTGGCGGCTTGCTCGATCAGTTCCGCGTGGCCGAGCGCGATCGCTATCGGGGTCCCCAGCTCGTGCGACGCGTCCTGCAGGAACTGGCGCTGCTGGTCAAGCAGCAGCGCGTTGTGATCCGAGACCCGTTTCATTTCCTCGAGCGCGGCCAGCCGCCTGCGGGAATGCCAGACCATTACCACGAAGAGCAGCGCGAGCAGCGGCACCTCGGCGAGGTAGTCAAGATCTTGCTGACCGCGAAGCACCTGGAACCCGATCAGGCCGCCGGTCGCCAGCGTCACGATCAGCACGGTCACCATCGCCGAGCCGGTCCGCCAGAGCCGCACGCCGTAGGCGGCGGTCAGCGTGATCCAGATGATCAGGAAAGGAACCGTCTGCCAGTGCGGAATGAGCTGCATGGCAAGCAGGTTCAGCACCACAAACAACATCCAGGCGATATCTGCCCGGTATGTCCGAGCCAGCTGCCGAATCCGCCGGCGCGATCCACGACGCATATGCCGGAACTTACCGCATTTACTCTTGCTCGTGACGTTCCAGGAAGGTATAGATATCCGCCTCGTCCACGCCAGGGAAGCTGCCCGACGGCAAAGCCGACAATATATGCGAATGTGCACGCGCTGACGGCCACGCCATGCCGTCCCAGCGAGCCGCCAGCCTGGCCGGAGGACGCTGGCAGCAGGCCGGGTCCGGGCAGGTGGACCTAGTCCGCTTGGTCGTATCCCTGCCGCGGAACCAGCGGGCGCTGTCGAAGGAGACCCCAAGCGTTATCGCGTACTCGCTGCCATGCTCAACCAGTGCGACGCAATAGTAGGTGCCGGAAGGCGTGTCCGAGTACTGGTAGTACGGACTGAACCGGTCCGCCGAAGCGAAGACCTGCCTGCCTGACCAGAGCCTGCACATTCGCTGGCCCTCGATCGCTCCGGTGCTGTCGGCCGGGAAGATCACGCCATCGTTCTCGTAGGCCTTGTAGATCGTGCCGTTCGCGTCGTTCTTCACGAAGTGACAGGCCATGTCCAGGTGATGCGTCGCCAGGTTGGTGAACCGGTGAGCCGCCATCTCGTAGGACACGGCGAACACATCCCGCAGGTCCTCGACCGACAGGTTCTTGTTGTCCTTGGCATTGCGCAGGAACGACACTGCGGCCGACTCGGGCACCAGGACAGCCGCCGCGAAGTAGTTGGCCTCCACTCTCTGGCGGAGGAAGTCGGCGAAATCGGCAGGCGTGCTATGACCAAGGACGAAATGCCCTAGGGTCTGCAAGAGGACAGCACGCGGAGTGTGCATGCCGAGCGACTCCTGACGCAGGTAAATGCGCCGGTTCCGCAGGTCGGTAACCGACCTGGCGGAGCGCGGCAGGTCGTTCACGTAGCGGACGGAAAAGCCATGGTGGCTGATCACCGAGAGCAGCAGTCCCTGGGAAAGGGCACCGCCCGCGTAACTCACCGGGGCGAGTGCCTCGGCGGCGGCCCGCTCGATCCCGGCAAAGTAGTTGCCGCGATCGCGCATCATGAGCCGCAGGTCAGCGTTGGCTAGCCTGGCCTCCTCCGGCGTGGCCGTTGGCTTCACCTGCTGCTTGCGCAACTCCGTGAAAAGGGTGAGCACGTGCTCGATGGCCTCGTTCGGCACCCTGGGGCCGGGTCGCAGGTAGGGCAATCCGAGCCCGCGGTAGACCGGGTCTCGCTGAGCCTCGTCGAGGGCTAGCTCAAGCTGGGCCCGGCGACTTGGCGGATCATGCTTGAGAAGTTCGTCGACCGGCACCCGCAGGGCGCTGGCCAGTGCCTCGATCAGCGAAAGCTTGGGTTCTCGGCGGCCGTTCTCGAGCAGTGAGAGCGCTGAGGGCGCCCGGCCGACCCGCTCGCCAAGTTCGGACAGCGTCAGGCCACGACTGCGCCTGATGTGCCGCAGGCGCTGACCGAACAGATTGAGGTCAAGTCGAGAACTCTGAGAGCCCGAACTCTGGCCTTTCGGCAAAGACTGAGAATCTTTCTCGACGAAAGTTGTCACATCTTCATGATAACTGAAGATCTTCAGATTTTCACTTACAAGCTCCCTAGCGGTGAGCCGTGGACTGCGGCGAGCCTGGGGATAACGCACCGGGGACGGCTCGTATCAGGAGGTCCAGTGAACACTCGTCGCCTCGAGGGCAACCAGATCAGTCTCGAGCATCAGGCTGAGCAGCTACAGGCCAGCTGGGCCGCTGACCCGCGCTGGGCAGGGATCGAGCGAACCTATACCGCTGCCGACGTCATCAAGCTGCGCGGGTCCGTACAGGAAGAGCACACCCTGGCCAGGCTGGGCGCGGAGCGGCTGTGGTCATTGCTGCACACCGAGGACTATGTTCACACGCTCGGCGCGCTGACAGGCAACCAGGCAGTGCAGCAGGTCAGGGCCGGGCTGAAGGCCATCTACCTGTCCGGCTGGCAGGTGGCCGCCGACGCGAACGCGGCCGGCCAGACGTATCCAGACCAGAGCCTGTATCCGGCCAACTCGGTACCGCAGGTGGTGCGCCGCATCAACAACGCGCTGCTGCGGGCCGACCAGATCACCTGGGCCGAGTCCGCCAACGCGACCGCTCCGCACTGGCTCGCGCCGATCGTGGCCGATGCCGAGGCGGGATTCGGCGGCGTGCTGAACGCGTTCGAGCTGATGAAATCCATGATCGCGGCCGGAGCGGCCGGCGTGCACTGGGAAGACCAGCTAGCTTCCGAGAAGAAGTGCGGCCACCTGGGCGGCAAGGTCCTGATCCCGACCGGCCAGCACATCAAGACGCTGAGCGCCGCCCGCCTGGCGGCCGATGTGTGCGGCGTGCCTTCGCTCGTTGTGGCACGCACGGACGCTCAGGCTGCGACACTGCTGACCAGCGACATCGATGAACGCGATCAGCCGTTCGTGACCGGCGAGCGCACCGCGGAGGGTTTCTACCGCGTCCGCAACGGAATCGGCGCCTGCATCGCGCGCGGCCTGTCTTACGCGCCGTACTCCGATCTGCTCTGGATGGAGACTTCGACGCCCGACCTGTCCGTGGCGGCCGAGTTCGCCGACGCGATCCACTCGGTGTACCCGGACCAGATGCTGGCCTACAACTGTTCGCCTTCGTTCAACTGGCGTGCCAACCTGGACGACGCCACCATCGCCAAGTTCCAGAAGGAGCTTGCCACGATGGGGTACAAGTTCCAGTTCATCACGCTGGCAGGCTTCCACGCGCTGAACTACTCGATGTTCGACCTGGCCCGCGGCTATGCCCAGGAGGGCATGACCGCCTATGTCAGGCTTCAGGACGCGGAGTTCGGTGCCGAGCACGACGGCTACACCGCGACGAGGCACCAGCGCGAGGTCGGTACCGGTTACTTCGACCAGGTCACGTCCGCGATCAACCCCGACGCCTCGACCACGGCGCTGGCCGGCTCGACAGAAGCTGACCAGTTCGCCGGAGCGCACCACTAAGGCCGGCCGGCTAGCCGGGTAACGGGGAGCGCCTGCCGTGCGCCGGCGCTCCCCGTTACCTATTGCGTACTTTTCCGGCGAGCGCAGCCATGCAACGGTGCGGTTGCGACCAGATGGCGGAGTCTTCTTCTGAGCCAACGGTGCGCGGCGATGCGGTCTCAGGCCTTACCGGTGTCTGCGTGGTCGTCGGCCTCGGATCTCTGGATAGCCTGGTCGCGGTGGCCACCGAGGAAGGACTCGACGAAGGCCGGGCTCTCGGTCAGCTCGGCCGGGGTTCCCGACAGACGCAGTTCCCCGCCACCCATGACGTAGGTGTAGTCGGACACCGCGAGCACGGCCCTTGCCCGCTGCTCCACGATCAGCACTGCGGCGTCTGACCTGGCCAGCGTCGTGACCTGTTCTTCGAGCAGGGTACGGGCGATCGCGGGCGCCAGGTTGGCGGTCGGCTCGTCGAGCAGGAAAACCGAGGGCGCCAGCATGAGGACGCGCCCCATGGCCAGCATCTTGCGTTCACCGCCACTCAGCTTGCCTGCCTGGCGGCGCAGCATGGAACCGAGGCGCGGGAACACCTCGATGACGTGCTCCATCCGGTCAGGAACCGCCGAGCGCGCCACCAGGTACCCGCCCATTTCCAGGTTTTCCCTGACGGTCAGCGGGGCGAAGACGTCGTCCACCTGCGGCACGTAGCCGACGCCCGACCTCGCCACCACCTCGGCCGCGGCGTTGGTGAGGTCACGGCCAGCGACCACGACCTTGCCGGCGGACATCCGCAGTACCCCGGCGATCGCCTTGAGCAGCGTGCTCTTGCCAGACCCGTTCGGCCCGACCACGGACACGATCTGCCCGGCCTGAGCCCGCAAAGTCACCGACCTGATGACCGGGTCGCCGCCGTAACCGGCGGTCACTCCGGTCGCTGTTAGCGCATCAGCCGACAAGGTATGCCTCTACAACCTCGGTGCGACCACGCAACTCGGCCATCGTGCCCTCCGCGAGCACTCGCCCGTCGGCCATCACGATGACCGGGTCGCAGAACTCATCCATGATCGCGAGCTCGTGCTCGACCATCAGGATCGTCATGCCCTGACGGCAGAGCTCTCGCAGTGCCTGGCCGATCCGTCGCGCAAGCTCCGGGTGCACGCCTGCCATCGGCTCGTCGAGCAGCAGCAGATCGGGTTCGGTCATCAGGGCGCGCATGATCTCGACCAGCCGCCGCTGCCCGCCGCTGAGCTCGCCCGCGTAGTCGTTAGCCTTGGCCGCCAGACCGAAGCGCTCGAGCAAGTCGGCCGCACGCGCCGTTGCCGCTGCCTCGTCGCGCCGCCAGTATCTGCGCCCGGCCAATGCCCCGAGGAACGAATCACCCCGGTTCGCAGGAACCGCGGACAGCAGGTTCTCCATGACCGTGAGCCGCTTGAACTCACTCGCTAGCTGGAAGGTCCTGACCAGCCCGATCCTCGCCCGGCGGAAGGCGGGCCGTCCGGTGATGTCGCTGCCGAGATAGGTGATCCGCCCGCTCGACACCTTCTCGGTGCCCGCCAGCAGCGAAAGCAACGTTGACTTGCCCGCACCATTCGGTCCGATCAGCCCCGTCAGGCTGCCCCGGCCCACGGACAATGACACCCCGGCGACCGCGTGCACGCCGCCGAAGTCCTTAGTGACGTCGGCTACCGAGAGAATCGCCCCTCCTGCGCCGTCCTCGTCACGAACCCGCGCTGGCGCAGGCGTGCTTGCCCGGTCGGGCAGCTTGATAACCCGCCGGCGCTCAGGCAGCACCCCCTGCGGCCGCACCCAGAGGAAGACGACGATCAGCAGCCCGATTGCCACCCACTGAAGCGAAGGCAGCAGGTTGGGCGGCAGGCTCGGGTCATTGTTCGAGATGAACCTGGTGACCTCCTCGAAACCGACCGGCACGAGCACCGCGCCGAGTATCGCGCCGAGATGATTGCCCGCCCCACCGATGATCACGGCAGTGAAGAGCACGATGGTTTCCGCATAGCTCCAGGCGGCCGGTGACCACACCCCGATGAAGCTCACCAGGATCGCGCCTGACAGGCCGGCGATCGCACCGCCGGTCACCATGGCACCGGTTCGCAGCGCGAGCAGATTCTTGCCCAGGGAGTCGGCCACCTTGTCGTTATCCCGCATGGCGCGCAGTGTCCGTCCGTACGGTGACTCGGTGATCCGCCGCACGAACCAGTAGGCCACTGCGACCAGGATCATCCCGGCGATCGCGAAACCGTACTGATAGTTATTCGAGGTGCTCACGAACATTCCGCTTGAGAGCGGCGCGGGTACCAGGGCGACGCCCGCGTCACCGTTGAATAGCGGCCGGTAGTTCATGACGAGCAGGTTCAGCAGGACGGCCGTGACGAGCAGGCCAACCGCGGCGAAATCGCCGCGCAGTCGCCTGCCGACAAGGAAGGTGAACGGCAGCGCCAGCACGCCGCCAGCGACGGCCGCGCCGATCCATGGCAGCGGGAAGTGCAGGCCGTAGCCGCCGATATAGGTCTGGAATCCGCCGTCAGCGGTGTCCTTCGGCAGCGCGAGCACGGCGGCTACGTAGGCGCCGGCCGCCTGGAAGATGATGAAGCCGAAGTTCGTGACTCCGGCCACCCCGAACTGCTGGCTGAGCCCGAGGCAGGCGATCGCGTCAACGGCTGCGTAGACGAGAAGGATGATCAGGTAGTACACCGGGGTGTCCTCTCGCCTCAGGTCGCCGCGCCGAGCAAGCCGGTAGGCCGTACGGCCAGCATGGCTAGCAGGATGACGAAGGCCACGACGTACTTGTAGTCAGCGTCGATGTAGGCGGCACTGACCTCGGTGCCCAGGCCGATGACGAGCGCTCCGAGCATCGCGCCGTAGGCGTTGCCCGGGCCGCCGAGGAAGACCGCAGCCAGGATCAAGATGAGGAAAATGTCGGTGCTTGAGGCGTTGAAGCTGCCGACGTCTATCGCGAAGACCGTGCCGGCCAGGCCGCAGAGCGCCCCGGTCAGGCCCCAGGTGATCGCGATCACCCGGCCGGCCCTGATGCCGCAGCTCCTGGCCAGCATCCGGTTAGCCGCCGTTGCCCGCATGGCCTTGCCGAGCTTGGTGTACCTCAGCATCGCGTAGACGCCGACCATCACGACCAGGCTGATCGCGATGATGATCAACTGCACCGTGGTCAGGATCAGGCCGCCCAAGTCATGCGTCTTGCCCTGGCTCATGAGGTAAGAGACGTTGATGCCGCCGGCGAGTGCGGCGATGCCGAACTCCACGATCAGCGCGGTGCCAAGCGAGATGATCACCAGCGTGATCGGCGCCGCGCCGCGGCGCTGAAACGGCGTGTACACCACGTAGTTCAGCACCGCGGACAGCACGGCCCCGGCCGCCATCGCCGCGACGATGGCGACCCAGATCGAGGCTCCCGCCTCGTTGACCAGGTAGGCGGCGAACGCACCGGCGGTCATCACCGCCGCGAACGCCAGGTTGAGCACGTCGGTCACGGCAAACTGCAAGGTGAAACCTACGGCCGCGATAGCTAGCACGGCCGAGGTCACCAATCCGAATCCGACAGAGGCGAGCAGCAAGCTCACGGTTGAACCGCCCGGAGCTGGGCCGCCGTGATGTTGCCTGACACGATCACCGCACCGGTCGGGCTGTAGGTGTCGATCTGGAAGATGCCAGGCGAGTCGTGGTAGGCATCGAAGCTGGTGGGACCGCCAGGTCCGATGTACCTGATCTGCTTGCCTGCCTTGAGCGCGGCGACGCCGGCCGCGAAGGAGCTGACCACCACAGCGCCTGGCACTCCGTTGCCGATCGTGGTGATCCACGGCTTCCACTTGGCGACGTCGGTGCTATGCGCCGCGACCATGGCCAGGGCGGCTAGGTTCATGCCGTCGTAGAGGTGCACGGCGCCTGGCGCGGTGAAGTAAGTGGAGAAGTTACCGGTCTGCGCCCCGCTGACCTTGCCCTTGACCGCGAGCAGCGCCTGGGTGAAGGCGTCGTAGGCCGGACCGCTCGTCGCGGTCACGAGGTTGTCAGCGTGGAAGTTGGCCGCGAAGTCGGCAGCGCCGACGGCCTTGGCGCAGGCGCTGTAGAACGCGGGCGAGATCGCGGCCGAGGTGCCGATGATCGGGATCATCTTGCCGCCGTTGAGCTGCTTGATCTCGGAGAACAGCGTCGGGTCGGCTGAGCCGAGCGCCTCGGTCATGATCGCGTCCGGATGCGCGGCGACGATCTTCTCCGCCTCGGTCTCGAAGGTAGTGGCATTCAGGTCGAGTGTCTCGTTGGCAACGAGCTGCAGTCCGGCCTTCTTGATGGCGGCCACGGCGGGCTGGACGAAGGTCTGGGAGCCGATGTCGTTGCCGAACGCAAGCGCGACCTTCTTGTAATGCAGGTTCTGCGCGATCACCGTCATCGCGTAGGACTCGGCGAGGTCGGGGGGCACCAGCCGGTAGAAGTACGGGTAGATGACGTGATCGAATTCCGACTGGCCGGTCATGCAGAACATCACCGTCTTGTGCTGGTTGATGATCGGCACGACCGATGCGGCCTCGTCTGAGGTGCAGCCGATCACCAGTTCAAGGTTCTTGGCCGTGGCGAACAGGTTGCCGACGGCCGGCACGGCGTCGGCCGGCTCGCCACGGGTGTCCGCCGTTGTGCAGGCCACCTTGTGCCCCAGGATGCCGCCTGCCTTGTTGATCGCGTTGGTTGCGCCGTCACAGGAGACGAGGTAGATCGGGCCGAGCGCGGCATCAGGCCCGCTGAAAGGCGCTACGTCGGCGAACGTGAGCGTGGCACCGCCTGATGCCGAACCTGAGCCGCCGCTGTTACTGCTGCCGCATGCGGCCACCGCCGCTGTCAATGCGACCGCCGCTGCCGTGCCCGCGATACGGCGGGCGAGCGGACGGCGTGACGGATGGGAGAAACCAAACATTGCTGTCACCTTCAATGCCTGCGGATACGTGCGAAAGAAACTGAGTCAGAACCCAGCAGGCGTCTGCTCACCTGGCTGCCACGGCCAGTCGCCGAGGTCGACGTCCTCGGCGACCACGTGGTTGCGTATGG
This sequence comes from Actinomycetota bacterium, assembly GCA_027313705.1. Lineage (GTDB taxonomy): Bacteria > Actinomycetota > Actinomycetes > Streptosporangiales > Streptosporangiaceae > Chersky-822. Next base: position 15,863 of record DAHVDE010000021.1, read on the forward strand.
TGCCGACGCCCTCGACAGTCACCTCGATCACGTCGCCTGGCTCAAGCCAGACAGGTGGCTTCCTCGCGAAGCCGACTCCCCCTGGCGTGCCAGTCGCGATAACGTCACCAGGTCGGAGCCTTGTAAATGAAGAGAAGTACTCGATCGCGCTCGGGATGTTCACGATCATCTGCGAAGTCCGCGCTGACTGCATGACCGTGCCGTTGAGTGTCGTCGTAAGCGCCACATCCGAGGTGTCGACCTCGTCTGGGGTGACAAGCTCGGGACCTACCGGCATGGTCCCCTCGAAGTTCTTTCCTGGCGTCCACTGGGTGGCCTTGCGCTGCCACTCTCGCGCGGTCGCGTCGTTGAGCACCACGAAACCGGCGATCGCCGCCATCGCGTCCTTGGCCCTGATATACCTGCCGCCCGCGCCGATCACCACGCCAAGTTCGCCTTCGTAGTCGAACCGGCTGGTCAGAGCGGGCTTGACCAGATCCGCGTAGGGGCCGATGACGCTGCCAGTGCCTCGGACGAAGGCCTCAGGCCAAGTGGGCACGGCCCGGCCGCCTTCGATGGCGTGCTCGCTGTAGTTCACGCCAAGGCACAAGATCCTGGCAGGCTCAGGCACCGCGGGTCCGAGATTCGCCTCGGAAAACTCGGTGCCCTCCCGATCACTGACGAGCCTGATAGCCTCGAAGGCCGCCTGACCGGCTCGAAGCACCTGACCGAGAGCAGCAAGTTCCTGATGACCGGTTGCTTCCGCTACGTCCACGTAGCCAACCGCACCCGCAACGTGCAATCTCATCCCGCGTGGCGTCATGATGGTCGCGAGCCGCACAGCGTAACCTCCCGAGACTGGACCGATCGGCAGCCAATTTGGTTGCAATCGATTGATTGGTTGAGCATAGGCCGCAGCGCAAAGCGGGTCAAGAGGTAGAAGATTAACTAGTACGAGCGAGCAGTTCAGCCTCGTTTAACATATTGGTAGGATTGGTTGAGTTCAGACAGGCCGCAGGAGAGCACCAGGTCGGCTGAGCGCAGGCTGGCCCTGGCTGAGCGGATCATCACGCACGCCATCAGTACCGGTCTCGGCCCTGACGGCCGGCTCCCTACCGAGCGCCAGCTTGCCGAGGACCTCGGTGTCACCAGATCCTCGATTCGCTACGCGCTCGGCATCATGGAAGCGGAGGGCCACATCTCACGCGAGGTTGGCAGGGGAACTTACCTGCGCTCCGCCGATGTGCCAGCACCCCGCCGGCCAGCGGCGCCGCCCGCCTTCCCCGCGTCGGCGTTCCCCCTGTCAGCGGACGCGGCGTTCGCGCCCGCTGACGTCATGGTCGTCAGGCGACTGCTCGAGCCACAGGCGATGCCCCTGGCCGTAGCCTGGGCGACCGCCGCCGATTTCGAGGAGATGGATCGCTGCCTGGCTGGCGGGGACAAGGCAGCGAACTACGAAGAGTTCGAGGTATGGGACCTCGCTCTGCACCGCAGCATCATGGCCGCGACGCACAGCCCGCTGCTCGGCGCCTTGTACTCATCGATCGAGGCGGCCAGGCACGGCCACATCTGGGGAGACCTCAAACGGCGCAACTCCTCCGCCGAGCGCAGGCACATGTACCAGGACGACCACCACGCAATCGTGGCCGCGATTAAGGCCCGCGACTCAGGTGCCGCCGTCCAGGCAATGCGCGGCCACCTAGCCCGCGTCTCCGACCACCTGAACGCAACCGACCCCGCCGCAGGCGGCTGGCAGTAACCCCCCTCCCCCCTCCCCCCCTCCGCCCCTCCGGGGCGCTGACACCCACAACGCCACAACGTCCGCACCCCAGCACCCACAACACCACAACGTGGGGTCCCGGCCCCCGCACCCAGCACCCGCAACACCACAACGTGGGGTCCTGGGGCGGGGGATGGTGCGGGATAGGTTGGGGCGGTGCTGTGGGAGCGTGGGCAGGGTGACGCAGGGTGACGCAGGCGGGGGCGGGGGCGGTTGTTTTTCGGCTGGCCGGGCGGGTGCTGGTGCTTGACGGGGGCGGACGGGTGCTGCTGCTGCACGGGTTCGACCCGGCACAGGCCGGCCGGCCTTACTGGTTCACTGTCGGCGGCGGCGCCAAGCCCGGCGAGAGCCTGGCGCAGGCAGCGGCCCGCGAGCTTGCCGAGGAAACCGGGATCTCGGTCAGCCCGGCCGAGCTTGGCCTGCCGGTATGGCATGAAATAACCGAGTTTAGCTACCAGGGCCGCCGTTACCGGCAGGAACAGGACTTCTTCCGGCTCAGGGTCACCTCTGCGGAGATCAGCGTCGAAGGGCTCGAGGACGAGGAAGCCGCCACGGTGGATGGTTGCCGCTGGTGGACGGCGGCCGAGCTTGAGTCGACGACCGAGCAGTTCTACCCGGCCGAGCTTCCTGACCTGGTCCGCAGATTTCAGATCGAGAATACGCCGTAGCCGAAGCCTTCGGCACTGGCTTGGCCGCCGGCGACGGTGACACCGCTGGCCACCAGGGGCTCGGCCAGACCGGGCGGAACCGCGCACGTCACCGGTTCCCTGGCGGGGTTGATCACCACCAGATGCGAGCCGCCGCGCAGGTAAACCAGCGGGTACCCGGCATGCAGCACTCGCACCGCGCCACCGGTCCGCAGGGCGGGCAGCTCCTTGCGGAGCGCGATCAGGCGCCTTACCTGATACAGCAGCGATTGCGGGTCAGCCCGCTGACTTGCGACATTCGGCCGGCCAGGGGAAGGATCTAGCGGCAGGTACAGCGAGCCCGCGGGCCCGGAAGAGAACCCGGCGGTCACGCCTTCGTCCCACTGCATCGGCGTGCGGGAGCCCGCGCGGTTCCAGCCAGGCCAGATCTCGCTGCCTTCCACCGAGGGCAAGTCAGGCACGAACCGCATCCCGATCTCGTCGCCGCAATGTATCCCTGGCAGCGTTGGCCAGGTCAGCAAGAACGCGAACACCGGCCCGAGCTGCCCGGCCGTACGGTCGCCGCACGCCGGGCGGTTGAAATCGTGGTCGGAGGAGAACAGCGCGATCAGCCCGGTATCGCCGGTCGCCGCCGCGTCGGCACGCCAGGCGGCGAGGAACGGCTCGAACGACCCGGCGCCTTCAGCGCTGAAATAACATGGTCGGGCCGGCGAGGCACCCGGAAGCGCCATCCCCTGCCCGTTGTTGAGCAGCGACCCGTGCTCTGGACCGACGGCGAGGTAAAAGTCGGCGTGGAACCCGGCAGGCCCGGATACTGAAGGCCGGTTCCACTCCGACAACAGCGCGGCATCCGGGTAAGCCCCGTCCAGCCAGCCGCGAATCTCGCGCCACAGCCTGGCAGTCTCGTGCTGGCCAGGATCATCTTTCACCAGAGTGTTGGCCAGGTCCACCCGGAAACCCGCCACGCCGAGTTCCAGCCAGTGCGCCATCACCGCCTTCAGCGCGGCCCGGTTGGCGCGAGGTCCGGCCGCGTCGACCGGCTGCCGCCAGGGTTCGGCTTCGTGCATCCTGGCGTAACCGAAGTTGAGTGCTGGCTGAAAAGGGAAGAAGTTCGGCAGGTACCATCCTGGCCGCGAGCCTGGCGAAAGCACCCACTGCGGCCCGGGCGATCCGGCTTCTGCCTCGCCTTCTCCCGGCCAGCGGACCGAGCCGGACTCGATGCTGGCCGCGTGACCTGGCCTTGGGTATCGCAGGGAACTTGTCACTTGGTCGGGCGCGGCAAAGATGTACCGGCGGTCGTCCTGGTGATCGCACGCCGCGCGGAACCAGGGGTGCTGGTCAGAGGTGTGCCCTGCCACCAGGTCGAGTAGCATCCTGATCCCGCGCGACCGCGCCGCCTGCGCCAGCGCGACCAGGTCCTCGTTGCTGCCGTACCGCCGGTCGACCGTGAGGTAGTCGCTGACGTCATAGCCTGCATCACGCATCGGCGAAGCGAAGCAGGGGTTGAGCCAGAGCACGTCGACCCCGAGCCACGCCAGGTAATCGAGTCGCTCGCTGATCCCGGCCAGGTCTCCGATCCCGTCGCCGTTGGAGTCGGCGAAGGACTGCGGGTAGATCTCGTAGGCGACGGCGTGCCGCAGCCAATCAGGCAGCGCGTTCACGCCAGCCACCCGGCTTGCCTTGACCGGCCGCGGAACTCGGCGATCACCTCGTCATCCCGCCGCACGGTCACATCGTAAATGCCGCTTCTTCCGTAGCTCACCCGTTCGGTCGCCGTGGCGACCAGGAGGTCGCCTTCGCGTACCGGGGCTATGAACGCGATGTCGGCGCCGGCCGCCACAGTCGCCTGACCCCGGCTGTTGCAGGCGCAGGCGAACGCCGTGTCGGCCAGCATGAAGACGTAGCCGCCGTGCGCGATCCCGTGCCCGTTGATCATGGCCGCCGTAACCCGAAGGCCGACCACCGCGCTGCCGTCGCCGATGCTCACCAGCTCCATGCCGATCCCGCGCGAGGCGCCGTCGGCCGCGAACATGGCCTGTGCGGAGCCGTAGGCAGGCTCACTGTCGATCATTTCGCCATCCTGCCGTACGGTGCTTGTTATGCCGCCCGCACTCCCCCCTGATCAGGCGCGCCTGCCAGGCGTCTTGCTCACCAATCACGAGTTCTCCGTGCCGCTGGACCATGCGCGGCCTGACGGCGAGGAAATCACGGTCTTCGCCAGGGAACTCGTGGCCGTCGAGCACGCCGGCCGCAAGGACCTGCCCTGGCTGCTTTACCTCCAGGGCGGCCCTGGCAGGCAGGCGCCGCGGCCGCTGACCAGGAAAACCGGCTGGATCGACCGGGCGCTGCTTGACTATCGCCTGCTCCTGCTCGATCAGCGCGGCACCGGCCGGTCAACCCCGGCCACCAGGCGCACGCTCGCCGCCAGAGGATCGGCCGGTGACCAGGCGCGGTATCTCACCCGTTTCCGCGCCGACTCGATCGTGGCAGACGCCGAACTGATCAGGCGCCGGCTCGCCGGCGGCAAGCCGTGGAGCGTGCTCGGCCAGAGTTTCGGCGGCTTCTGCACGGTTACCTACCTGTCCATGGCGCCACAAGGCCTGGCCGAGGCGTTCATCGCCGGCGGACTGCCAGGCCTCGACACGACCGCGGACGACGTTTACCGCGCCACCTACCGTTCGGTCACCGCCAAGAACGAAGAGCACTTCGCGATGTACCCGAGCGACCTGGCACAGGCCGGAAGGATCGCCAGGCACCTGGCCGGGCACGACGTCAGGCTGCCCTGCGGTGCCCCGCTTACGGTGCGGGCGTTCCAGTCGCTCGGCATCGGACTTGGCATGACCACAGGCAGCCAGCAATTGCACTTCCTGCTCGAAGACGCCTTCGAAGGCGACGAGATCGGTGACGACTTCCTGTACCGCGCGCAATCCGCGCTCACCTTCGCCAACGGCCCGCTTTACGGTGCGCTGCACGAGGCCTGCTACGGCCAGGGCCGGGCGACCAACTGGGCCGCGCACCGGATCAGGGCCGAGTTCCCGCAGTTCGACGCCGGTGACCCCCTGCTGTTCACCGGCGAGATGATCTACCCGTGGATGTTCCAGACCGACCCGGTGCTCGTGCCGCTGGCCGGAGTCGCCGAGATCCTGGCCGGCTATGACGACTGGCCGCCGCTTTACGACCGGGCCAGGCTCGCCGCCAACGAAGTTCCCTGCGCCGCGGTGATCTACTACAACGACATGTACGTGCCGCAAGAGATCTCGGTGCGGACGGCCGCCGCGATCAAGGGCCTGCACTCCTGGGTGACCAGCGAATACGAGCACAACGGACTCGGTCTGAGCGGCGACGCTGTGCTCGGCAGGCTCATCGGCATGGTGCGCGGCAGCATCTGACCAGCCGTCCTACCCTGAACCAGTGACGATAAGGACGTGCTTGTGCCTCATCACCCGTCCGGCGCACGGTTCGGCCGGGCTGGCATCCAAAGAAGTACTGCTCGGTTATAAGAAGACCGGCTTCGGGGCCGGCCGCTGGGTAGGGATCGGCGGCCACGTCGAGGACGGCGAGAAGCCGGCCGATGCGGCTGTCCGCGAGGTCGCAGAGGAGACCAGCCTCATCGTTCCTGTCGACTCGCTTAGCCACATGGCCACGCTGACCTTCGTCTTCCCGTTTCGGCCGGCCTGGGATCAGACCGCAGACGTCTTCGTGACGACGCAATTTTCCGGCACGCCAGTCGAGTCCAGCGAGGTCGTGCCGACCTGGTTTCCCGAAAACGAGTTGCCGTTCGATGGCATGTGGGATGACGCCAAGCACTGGGTGCCCGTGGTGCTCGGTGGTGACCCGGTCACGGCGACTGTCACCTTCGGCGCGGACTGCGCAACCGTGACCAGGATCGATCCGCACCCGCTGGGCGCATGGCGAAGCTGACTTCCGGCTACATAGTTAGCCGTGCTAAATTTATTTAGTGGTGAGACTCCGGACACGGCGGGCAGGTAACGAGGCAGCGGGCAAAGAGGCGCCGCAGCCGCAGGGCGACAGGTACAAGTGGGTTGCCCTCTCTAACACGACGCTGAGCATCACGATGGCGACGATCGACGGCTCGATCGTGATCATCTCGATGCCCGCGATCTTCCGCGGCATCCACCTTGACCCGACGGCTCCTGGCAACATCAGCTATCTCCTGTGGATGATCATCGGCTACCTGCTGGTCACGGCGGTGCTTGTGGTGACGCTCGGTCGTCTTGGCGACATGTTCGGCCGGGTCAGGATCTACAACCTCGGGTTCGTGGTCTTCACCCTCGCCTCGATCGCCTTGTCTCTCGATCCGCTCACCGGTCCGGCCGGTGCCCTCTGGCTGATCCTCTGGCGGATCGTGCAGGCCTTCGGCGGAGCGATGCTGATGGCCAATTCGGCCGCCATCCTCACCGACGCCTTCCCCGCCAGGCAGCGAGGCATGGCGCTCGGCATTAACCAGATCTCTGGCATGGCCGGGCAGTTCGTCGGCTTGCTGCTCGGCGGCGTGCTCGCCGCGTGGGACTGGCGCGCGGTGTTCTGGATTAACGTGCCGATCGGCATTTTCGGCACGTACTGGTCCTACACCAAGCTGCGCGAGATCGCCAGCGTGCACAAGGCCAGGATCGACTGGTGGGGCAACGTCACCTTCGCCCTCGGTGCCGGCTTGCTGCTGGTGGCGATCACCTACGGGATCCAGCCCTATGGCGGTCACGCGACCGGATGGACCAGCCCGCGGGTCGCTGGCGGCCTGGCACTCGGCGTCTTGCTGCTGATCGTCTTCTGCGTGGTCGAGACCAAGATCGCCGAGCCGATGTTCAGGCTCAGCCTGTTCAAGATCCGGGCCTTCGCGGCGGGCAACGCCGCCAGCCTGATGGGCTCCATCGCGCGCGGCGGGCTCCAGTTCATGCTGATCATCTGGCTGCAGGGCATCTGGCTGCCCGAGCGCGGGTACAGCTTTTCCCGGACTCCGTTGTTCGCCGGCATCTACCTGCTCCCGCTGACCGTCGGCTTCCTGGTCTCCGGACCGGTCTCCGGTTATCTGTCGGACCGGTACGGTCCCAGGCTGTTCGCGACCAGCGGGCTCCTGGTGTCCGCCTGCGCGTTCGCCGGGCTGCTGCTGCTGCCGGTGAGCTTCCCTTACTGGGCCTTCGCCTCGATCATCTTCTGCAACGGACTTGGCTCGGGGCTGTTCGCCTCGCCGAACACGTCGGCGATCATGAGCAGCGTCCCGGCCAGGTACCGAGGTTCCGCGTCCGGTATGCGGTCCACGTTCCAGAACTCCGGCATGTCGCTTTCCATCGGGATCTTCTTCTCGCTGATGATCGCCGGGCTGGCCGCGACCTTGCCTAGGACGCTGAGCGCCGGACTGCGCGCGCACGGAGTGCCCGCCCAGGTCGCGGCCCATATCGCCGGGCTACCGCCGGTCAGCACGTTGTTCGCATCGTTCCTCGGCTACAACCCGATCGGCAGCCTGCTTAAGCCATTTGGCATAATCGGTCACCTTAGCAAGGCTAATGCCACCATTCTGACTAGCAAAGAATACTTTCCGCATCTCATTTCAGGGCCATTCCACCATGGCCTGGTGATCGTATTCAGCGTAGCGATCGGAATGTCGGTGCTCGGTGCCCTGGTGTCGCTGCTACGTGGCAGTCAGTTCTACTACGATGCACCTGAAGGCACCGTGACGTCGGCTGCTCCAGAGTCAGGAACGGCAGTCACGGCGTCGGCCCAGGCCTAGTCACCCCCGCGAGGAATGGGCATCCATTCAGTCGAGGCCGTTCAGAAGGAGTGACTATGAAGGTTCGGCACCTTTCCCGCACGCTCATAACCGCGGCCATCGCGGCGAGCGCCTTCGCGGGCGCAGTATCCATCGTGCCTGCCGCCTCGGCGGCCACGGCGGCCCATGGGACCACGGCGCTGAGATTGCCGGTGCTTGTCAACTGCCAGAACAGAGCCACCATCGCGCCCAGGCGGTTCACTATTACCTGTGCCGACGGCAACGACTACCTGACCAGGCTCAGGTGGTCACGCTGGGCGGAGCAAGCGGCCGGCAGGGGAACGGAGTGGATCAATAACTGCGTCCCCAACTGCGCCTCAGGCAAGTTCGTGAAGTTCTACGTCTACGTCAGGCTCTGGCGCCCAAGGTTCCGTCCGCACCACCGCGGCCAGCGGTACTACAGCAGGATGACGCTGACCTACCGCCACAAGGTGCCTCAGGGATTCCACCGGCACCGCACGATCGGCCTGTGGGCGAGCATCTGAAGTAAGCTCACGGTATGCCGAGATATGAGTACCGCTGCCGTGCCTGCGGAGACACCTTCGAGCTCACCCGCCCGATGAGCGACTCGTCCGCACCTTGCAACTGTCCGCAAGGCCATGACGACACCGTGCGGCTGCTCTCTGCCGTCGCAGTCGGCGGTCGCACGGGCAATGCGGCTCAACCGGGTGGCGGAGGCTGCTGCGGCGGAGCCTGCGGCTGCGGGTAACCAGGCAGAGTCTGTCAAACGGGGAGTTCTCGGGACGACAGCGTCCCGAGAACTCCCCGTTGTCTTGGCCGGTGCCGCCATAGCCGAGAAGTTAATTTTGCATGTATTCTTGGTTAACTGTTCGGACAAAGCCCAAGAGGATGCGCCCTTGCTGACCGCCCCGCAGGAGTTCGTCCTGGTCAGCGGGCCAGATCGCGCCGACACGGGTCAGGGCATACCCGAGTTCAAGGATCCGCGGTTCTTGGTGCTTCCTGGCGGTCGGCCGCGTACGGTGCGGCGAACCTGGCTTGACACCTTCGACTGGCGGCTGTTCCGTGCCGGGCTGACGCTCGAGCTTGTGGCTGGCCGCAGCACCGCAGAACTGGTGCTGACCGGTTGTGATGGTGAGCAGGTGGCGGCCGAGCCAGCCGCTGACCCGCCGATCCGATGGCCCTGTCGCCTCGACCAGCTGCCGGCCGGCCCGCTGCGCGAGCGACTCGTGCCGGTGCTCGGCGTCCGGGCGCTGCTTCCCGTCGCGAGGGCCACAAGCGCGCTCGCCGAACTACGCGCGGTGAACGCCGACGAGAAGACGATCGCCATCCTGGCGCTGGACCAGATGAGGGTGGCCAGGCCAGCCGGCGCCGGTACCTGCGGCGCGCCTCCGGCGAGGCTTTCCGTCAGGCCGCTGCGCGGATACCAGGCGCAGGCGGCCAAGCTGGCCGCCGCGCTCGCGCTCACGACGGGCGTGGACCAGGCCACGGAGTCGCCGTTCGAGGCGGCAGTCGCCGCGACCGGGCGTCGCCCTGGTGACTACACGGGCAAGCTGGACGTCAGGCTTACCGGCGCAATGCCCGCCTCGCTCGCGCTCGGGACGGTACTCGGCAGGCTGTTCGACACCGCTTTGGCCAACCTGCCTGGCACGATGGCTGACATCGACACCGAGTTCCTGCACGACCTGCGCGTCTGCGTGCGGCGAACACGATCCGTGCTCAAGGCCGCCGCTCCGGTGCTTCCTGGCGGCCTGCTCGACAGGTACCGGCCAGAATTCAAGTGGCTTGGCGACCTGACGACGCCGACCCGCGACTTCGACGTCTACATCCTCCAGTACCCGGCAATGCGCCAGGCCTTGCGGGCGGCGAGCGAGAGCGAACTCGAGCCTTTCCTGCATTTCCTGCAAAGGCGGCGGGCAGCAGCCTTCCGCCAGCTTGTCACCGGACTGCGTTCGGCCAGGTTCAAGTCGCTTGCCGCCGGCTGGCGGGCCGACCTCGAACGCCTGACCTCGGTACCACCAAGTCGGCGCTATGCCGCCGACGCATACGCCGCGACCACGATCGCGCGGGCGCACAGGCGGGTGCTGCGCGATGGCCAGGCCATTACCCCCGCCTCTCCCCCGCAGGCCCTGCATGAACTGCGCAAGCGCTGCAAGGAACTGCGCTACCTGATCGAGGTCTTCGCTTCGCTCCGCGATCAGGCGGAACAGGCGCGCGCGATTAGCGAGCTCAAGACGCTGCAAGATTGCCTCGGCGAGTTCCAGGACACTGATGTGCAGTCGGCGGAACTGCGGGTATTCGCCAACGCGATGATGGCCGACCGGAGCGCTCCCGCCGAGACCTTGCTGGCCATGGGAGAGATCGCCGGGGCGCTCGCGGTGCGGCAGGCGGCCGCCAGGCAGGAGTTCGCCCGCCTGTTCGCCGGTTTCTGCGGCCCGCACGGCCGGGCCGGGATCGAAGCCCTCACTAAGGCCAGGTCATGAAGGTCATCGCGACGTACAACATAAAAGGCGGAGTGGGCAAGACCGCTACTGCTGTCAATATCGCCTGCCTGGCCGCCTCGGAAGGCTACCGCGTGCTCCTGTGGGACCTCGACCCCCAGGCGGCCGCCACCTTCTTGTTCCGGGTCAGGCCCAAGGTCAAAGGCGGCGGCAAGGCGCTCATCGCCGGCAAGCGGCCCGTGGATGACGCCATCAAGGCAACCGACTTCGACAACCTCGACCTGCTTCCCGCCGACTTCACCTACCGCCACCTGGACCTGCACCTGGATAGCGAGCGGAAGTCAGGCACCAGGCTGCGCAACCTGATCACCCCGCTTCGGCGGCAGTACGATCTGATCGTCCTCGACTGCCCGCCGAGCATCTCGCTCCTGTCAGAGAATGTGCTGCAGGCCGCTGACCTGCTGCTCGTGCCGCTGATCCCCACTACCTTGTCAGTGCGCACGCTTGATCAGCTCACCGGGTTCATCGCTGGTTTCGACGGGCGGCGACCGCAGATCCTGGCGTTCTTTTCCATGCTCGACCGGCGCAAGCGACTGCACACCGAGACCGTGGAGCAGTTGCCAGCCGAGCGCAAGGACCTGGCCGCTGCCTGGATCCCAGCCTTGTCCGTCATCGAGCGGATGTCCGTGCAGCGAGCCCCGGTCACCGCCACCGCACCGCGCAGCCAGGCCGCCAGGCACTATCGCGAACTCTGGGCCGAGACGCGCAAGCGGGCAAACCTGCCACCTCCAGCGGCAGTCGGGTAACTGGCGAAGACGCCTTCAGGACGTGGCCTGGCGTCAGGGCAGCGCGGCAATGAAATCGATCATGGCCAGGCTGACCTCCTGCGGGCGCTCTTGCTGCGTCCAGTGGCCGCAGCCGGGCAGCATCAGCACGTCCCGCAACAACGGGATCGCCCCGGCCAGACCGCTGGCTCCGCCGGTGAAGCTGACCGCGAGATCACGGTCACCGGCCACGTAAAGCGCGGGCACGGTGACGTGAGCGTGCGTCCAGGTTGCCGTCAGCTCCCAGCTCAGGTCGAGCGCACGGTACCAGTTCAGCGGGCCGGTGAACCCGGACGTCGCGTACTCGCCGACAAAGACGTCGATGTCCTCCTCGGTCAGCCAGCCGGGCAGTACGTCAGGTTCAGGACAGAGGTTTATGAAGGTGCCGCCTGGCGGTACTACGGGAATGCCGCCGCGTGACACCTCTCCCCCGGCCGCCGTGAGTATCCGGCGGAACGTGGAGCGAGGGTGCAGGCTCAACTCGGCGTCGGCAACCCCTGGCTGCTGGAAGTAGCAGATGTAGAAGCCGTCGGAGAAGGCTTCGCGCAAGAGCCCGAGCGGCGGGGTCCTCCCCCTAGGAGTGTAAGGAACGCTGAGGCCGACAACGCCGCGGATCCGGTCTGGCCGAAGCAAAGCGGTGTTCCAGGCGACCGGCGCGCCCCAGTCATGCCCGGCCACGACCGCCTGCTCCGCGCCGAGCGCGTCCATCAGCCCGATCACGTCGCCCACGAGGTGCAGCATCGTATAACTGGCGACGGTCGCCTCCGGCGGGTTCCCCGTCCGTGCATAACCGCGCTGATCAGGCGCGACCGCGTGGTACCCGGCTGCCGCGAGCGCGGTGAGCTGATGCCGCCAGGAATACCAGCACTCAGGGAAACCGTGCAGCAGCAAGACGAGCGGGCCACTTCCCGCCTCGGCGATGTGCATGCCGAGCGGGCCTACCGGCACCGTCCGATGGGTGATGCCGTTCGTCGAAGACATGGCCGCACAATAGCGCCACGCGCACGCGCCACGCGCACGCGCCGCTGGCACTCGTCAGGGCCTGCCGCCTCCTGGCGGCTTCGCCTGTGCTGCCAGGACCTGTGCTGCCAGGGTTAGGGCGTTCCTCGCTGGCTGGAGGTGCCGGCAGGCTGATCGGCCGTCGGCGATGGCTGCTTGCCTGCCGAACTCGCCTTCCAGGCGACGCAATCCGTGGGCGTCACCAGGATCCGGCACTGTCCTGAACCCTTGACGCGAACCTCGGCGTCAGCCGACAGGCTCCGCCTGGCTGGGGCGCTTGCTGGCTGGGCGGAGTGCAGGTTATGGGCTGGCGGCTGAGTTCCGGGCGCGTGCAGGACGTTGATCATGTAGAGAACAGCGGCAACACACGCGATCACGCCGAGCGTCAGCAGCGTGAGCGCCGCCCTCGCCCGCCTGGTCCGCAGCATGTGCCCGCCGCCAGGCTGGCCGAACGCGGCCAGCCTGGCGGCCAGCCTGGGGTCGTCAGCGGCGAGCATGCGTTCCATCTCCTCGAGAATGCGCTGCTCATCCATCGGAAGCGCCATGTGTCACCTCCACCGCCGCCGTCCCGCAGGCAACCAATCAGGCGGGACTGCTACTAACTATCCCCAGTTGGAAGATTTTTTACCTACCTCTCACCAAGACTATGCGCGCCCATACCCTTCTTGAAAGATTCGAATATATGTTCTAGTCTAGCGACCGTGCGCTGGGACGGGCTACGACTACAAGAACAGACCGCGGGCAAGGCACCTGGCCGCCCGCAGGCATGCGCTGTCGAGGCTCAGTCCGGCCAGGCTCAGTCCGGCCAGGCGGCGCTGTTCGGGCCGGACGCGGTAGCCAGGACGTTCGATACGCCAGGGTTTCGCGGCATGACCTTTTACGAGGTCCACGCAAGATCAATTATAAATAGGGTCCAGGAGAAATCCCGTATGCCATTCCGCTGGACGATCAATCCGTATCGCGGCTGCGGCCATGCGTGCGTATACTGCTTCGCCAGGGGGACGCACTCGTACCTGGATCTCGATACCGGCCTTGACTTCGATTCGAAGATCGTCGTCAAGGTGAATGCGGCCGAACTGGCCAGGAAGGAACTTTCCAGCCCTAGGTGGCCGGGCGAGCACGTCGCGATGGGTACCAACGTCGACTGTTACCAGCGCGCCGAGGGAAGGTACCGCCTGATGCCCGGCATCATCACGGCATTGCGGGATGCCAGGAATCCATTCTCTGTTCTGACAAAGGGCACCCTGCTGCTCCGCGACCTTGACCTGATCACCGAAGCCGCCGAGGTCACGCATGTCGGCCTGAACGTGTCGGTCGGCTTCACCGACGCCGACCTCTCGGCGTCGGTAGAGCCTGGTACGCCGGCACCCCAGCGGCGGCTCGACATGGTGTCCGCGATCACCGGCCGGGGGCTCCGCTGCGGCGTGCTGATGGGCCCGATCCTTCCCTTCCTCTCGGACTCGCCCGCGCAACTCGATCAGACCGTACGCCAGATCGCGGACTGCGGCGCGGCCAGCGTGACCCCCGTCGTGCTGCACTTGCGACCAGGCGCGCGAGAGTGGTTCTGCGCGTGGCTCCGCGCGCATCATCCTGAGCTGGCCGGTTCGTTCCGGCAGCTATACGGTAACGGCGCCTACGCACGTCGTGACTATCAGCAGCAGATCTCTGCACGGGTGGCAGACCTCGCGGCCAGGTACGGCGTCGGCCAGGGCAGTCCGGGTGCCAGCCGCGGTGTCAAGCCGCCGTCGCCGCCTCGGCCGGGCCTGGCCGCACCTTCGGCTGGAGCCGGCGCCAGTTCACCGCGGCCGGCTGCCAGCCCAGGCGAAGGCCAGCTAACACTGCTCTGAACGTGCACTGGACGGCGCATCGCCGAGGCAGGCTGACACTGTACGGGTTTACTTCGGCCTCAGGCGTGCCCGGCCGACCGCGCGGGCCTGGGCCGTGTGAAAACAAGCACAAGCGCAGACGTACAGTTGAATGCCGTGGGTTCTCAGCACGATGGTTCTCAGCACGACGGTTCTCAGCACGATGACGTCGCTAGCCGAATGCCTGGCCGCCTGGTGGTACGTACCAGCCGGGTGGCCGATCCTGGTGACCTTATCGGCAGGCTGCCTTCACCAGCAGCGCTCGCCTGGGTGCGGCGTGGTGACGGCCTCGTGGGCTGGGGCAACGCCGCTAGCATTACCTTGCCTGCCGGTCCTGACAGGTTCGCGGCCGGCGAGAAAAGGCTGCGCGAGCTCTTCGATAGCGCGCTGGTGACCGACGAGGTCGACGTGCCGGGATCAGGCCCGGTTGCCTTCGGCAGTTTCACCTTCGATCCCACCAGCGAAGGTTCTGTGCTGGTGATTCCGCGCGCCGTGCTCGGGCGTGCCGACGGCAGGTCGTGGCTGACGACGATCGAGGCACTGCCCGAGTCAGCGGCACTGCCCGAGTCAGCGGCAGCGGATACCTTCGCCGACCTTGCCAGGGAACTACCCGACGCTACCATTCCCGAGCCGATGCCGCTCGAGCCTCCGTCTGGCCTCCGCTGGTCCGACGGCCGCCTCACCCCGCCGGCCTGGGAAAAGGCGGTCGCCATGGCCGTCGAGGCGATCCATGCAGACCAGCTTCGCAAGGTCGTGCTCGCGCTCGAGCTCAACGTCACCGCCGCACGGGACATCGATTCGCGGGTGCTGCTAGCCAGGCTCGCCGACCGCTACCCCGATTGCTACACCTTCAGCTGCGCAGGCATGGTCGGGGCGACTCCCGAGCTGTATATCAGGCGGACCGGCCGCAAGATCTACTCCCTGGTGCTGGCAGGAACGGTGCCCGCAGATGGCAGCCCTGAACAGGACGCAGCCCTTGGTGACGCGCTGCTTGCCAGCGCCAAGAACCAAGACGAGCACCAGTATGTGGTCGCCGACGTGCGGACCGCGCTGCGTCCGCTGTGCGCCGACCTGACCATCGACGAGCATCCGTTCCTGCTCAAGCTCGCCAACGTGCAGCACCTGGCGACCGAAGTGCACGGCGAACTGGCCGCTGGCGAGGCCGCCAAGCACTCGGCGCTCTCGCTCGCGGCCGCCGTGCATCCCACCGCCGCCGTATGCGGCACGCCGACAGAGACCGCGATGGAACTTATCAGGGAACTCGAGGGGATGGACAGGGCGCGCTACAGCGGCCCGGTCGGCTGGGTGGATGGCAAGGGCAACGGCGAGTGGGGCATCGCGCTGCGCTGCGGCGAGATCTCTGGCAGGCACGCGCGCCTGATCGCGGGCTGCGGCATAGTCGCTGGCTCGGTGCCCGCCGCCGAACTGGCGGAGGCGCAGGCCAAGTTCTGGCCGATGCGCCACGCTCTCGAGGGATAGCCGGGCACCGGCCCCACGCCTCACCGTTCCCGCATCCTGACCGTTCCCGCGACATGACAGCCAGCACGCAACGAGGGCTTTGCCTGCGCACGGCGTCCTGACGGCTGCATACGAGCTGTTTTGCTGACCGCAGGGACCCTGCGGTCAAATTGTGTTCATGAGGCCAGGGCAAGTTTGAGCCTGGCGAGGTGACTGGTGCGGGTCCGGTCCTGCGGGTGGCCGTTCCACCAGGCGTGCAGCCGGATCAGGTTGAGGGAGACCGCGGCGTTGGCGTGCTCCAGTGGGGTGTCGGCCAGCATCGGGGTGACCAGGGTGATGCCGTAGCTGGCCAGCGAGGAGCACCTCGACCTGATGCAGCCCCGCCAGAAACGCCAGGTCAGGGTCGCTCGCCGCGATGGCCGTAAGCCAGCGCCAGCTCAGCTTTCCTCGTCGCGGAGGCGGGCATCCGCCAGGTGTCGATACTTGCGGCGTACCGCTTGCCCCACGAGTCGTCCAGGAGCTGCGCCACCACCTGCGGCGCGGCCGCCGCCAGCTGCTCCAGGCAGGCCCGCACCGACTCCCCGGCCAGCTCCAGGCGGTTGAGGTCCCTGATCGCGGAGATCACGTGGGCCTGCCGGTCAGTCAGGTCCTCCGCTACCTGAAAGACCGTCACCAGCGCCGGCCGGCTCGGCGGCCAGCCCGGCTTCATCAAGAACGACCGCGCCGCGCCGCCCCGACCCCGATCGCCCGTCCGGCCAACCTGAGCCAACGCCATCAAGCCCAGGCACGCAGGTCATCAAGGACTGCTCGCGATCGCTACCGATACCGTGCCATCTAACTCTGCGCACCGCAGGTCCAGGCCGATGTCGTGCCTCAGGTCCGATAACGACGGGCACCGACTCCCAGCGGATTAGCCAGCAGGGTCCGCAGGGGTGTTGGTCACAGAGTGATTTCGATAGTCACAGGGCGATTGCGGTTGCATAAATGCTCCAGACCGCTTCGCTCCGCGAGGTAGACATGGCATCGCAATGCGTGTACTCACGGAAGGTGACCATGGATAGGCCTGTGCCTTGCGCCAGGCTAGAAGGAGTCTGCTCATGACACGTCGTTCCCAGCGAATTGCCGTCATGGCGATAGCTAGTCTGGCCGCGGCCGGACTAGCCGCCTGCAGCAGTTCGTCCAACAGCTCAGGGGGCTCGTCTAACTCGGCTAATACGCCGGTTAAGGGCGGGGTTCTTAGGCTGGTGGCCGCTTCTGGGCCTGACCACATCGACACTGTTCCCGCGTACTACACCGCGGACTACATCCTCGAGCGTGCCTACACCAGGCAGCTGCTGAGCTACCCCACCGTTGTTGACCCCACCCTTACCTCGTCCGGCTGGACGAAGGACACCACTCCGGTCGCGGACATCGCGACTGTGGTGCCGACCACGGCCAATGGCGGTATTACCGACGGCGGCCTGACCTACACCTTCCACATCAAGCCGGGCGTCAACTGGAACACGACCCCAGCGCGCCAGGTAACCGCTGAGGACTTCATCCGCGAATTCAAGGCCTTCTGCAACCCAGCACCAGGCGGCTTCGTCGGAAACCTCAACTACTACAGCTCCACGATCAAGGGGCTGACCCAGTACTGCAACCAGGAGACCGCCTACTTCGCCAACGCGAAGAAGCACCCGGTCACCGCGGCTGACGTCGCCGGGTTCCAGAACTCGCACACCATCCCCGGCATCGTCGCAGTCAACAGCTCGACGCTGCAGTTCCACCTGATCCAGCCGGCTAGCGACTTCCTGTACATGCTCGCCATGCCGTTCGCGTCTGCCCGTCCGGTCGAGTACGACTCGTACCTGCCGAACAGCCTGCAGCTCGACCAGCACACCATCTCTGATGGCCCGTACCAGATCAGCTCATACATTCCAGGCAAGTCCATCACCATGGTGAAGAACCCAGCCTGGAAGCAGTCGACTGACCCGATACGCCACCAGTACGTCAGCGAGATCACCCTCACCGACGGTGTCACCTCGGCCCAGACGCAGCTGAACGAAATGCAAGCCGGTCAGTACGACATGTCCG
The DNA here is from genome assembly GCA_027313705.1 of Actinomycetota bacterium. GTDB lineage: Bacteria > Actinomycetota > Actinomycetes > Streptosporangiales > Streptosporangiaceae > Chersky-822. Next base: position 33,672 of record DAHVDE010000021.1, read on the forward strand.
ACGACACTGGTCTCGAGCCGACCGCGATGCCGCAACTGATCGCCAGCAAGGACCCGAAGTTCAACATCTGGCCGTGGACCTCGACTCTGCCTTACGTGGTGTTCAACCTGCGCAGCCCGAACGAGGGCGGCGCGGCTGGCAAGCTACTCGTGCGGCAGGCATTCGAGTACGGCATCAACAAGATCGCCGTTCAGCGGGCACTCGGCGGTGCCGAGGCCTACAAGATCATCTCCACCGCGATCCCGCCGGGCAACGTCGGCTACCAGCCGTACAACCTGTACCCGGACAACAACGGCGCAGGCAACATCGCGATGTGCAAGAAGGACCTCACCAAGGCCGGCTACCCGCACGGCGTGGCGATGACCTACCTGTACGCGAACGACTCGGTGAACACCAGGGTCGAGGCTGCGATCGCGGCTAGCCTGGCGCCATGTGGCATCACCCTGAAGGGCAGGCCAGAGCCTGGTTCAAGCTTCTTCGTTGACCTCGGCAACTCCCCGGTCAACAACAAGCCCGGCACCTGGGACGTCGGCCAGCCAGGCTGGATCCCCGACTGGTTCGGCCCGAACGGACGCACCATCATCGACCCGCTGTTCAGGACTCGCTGCGTGGTCAACACCAACAACTACGGCTGCTACAACAGCCCGGCACTCGACAAGCTGATCACCGAGGCCGAGACCGCGCAGAACCTGGCGCTGGCAGCCAGGCTCTGGCACCAGGCGGACGTGAACGTTATGTCGAACGCGGTCATCGTGCCGCTGTGTGACGGTCTCGCTCCGTTCTACTCGAGCAAGCGCGTCGAGAATGTGGCCCCGGGCTCGACCGCGGTCATCTACCAGCCGAACATCGGCGGTCCCGACATCACCAACGTCTGGATCAACCCGAAGGCTGGCTCGTAAGTAACCGGCGATGTGGGTCCGGTCGGGTGTGCGAAAGCTCCCCGGCCGGACCCACGGCCATGTAACTCGAGTACTCTTCGTTCTCTTCGTTACGCATACTCTCAGTTATCATCTATATCGGGTGGCCGGTCCTGTTTGCGCTGCCAGAACCCGCTGAGACGGGCTCAGTCGCGGCGGTCAACCTGTGGAGGGACATATGAGCCTGCTCGAGGTGACCGACCTGCGGGTCAGTTTCCCGACAGCTGATGGCGTAGTACAAGCCGTACGCGGCGTGTCGTTCAGTGTCGAACGAGGTCAGACGCTCGGGATCGTCGGAGAGTCGGGCAGCGGCAAGACCGTGCTGACCCAGACCTTGCTCGGACTAACCCCCGGTGGCCAGATCTCTGGTTCCGCCATGTTCGAAGGCAAGAACCTGGTGGGCCTGAGCCCGCGCGCGATGCAGCGAATCAGGGGCAAGGAGATCTCGGTGATCTTCCAGGACCCGCTGACCAGCTTGCATCCGCTGTACAAGGTGGGCTGGCAGATCTGTGAGATGATCAGGTCCCACGATAAGTCGGTCACCAAGAAGCAGGCGATAGAACGGGCCGTCGAACTGCTCGGCCACGTCGGCATCCCGCGACCGCGGGAGCGGGTGAACGACTACCCACACCAGTTCTCAGGCGGCATGCGCCAGCGCGCCATGATCGCGATGGCGATCTCGCTGAGTCCTAAGCTCATCATCGCCGACGAGCCGACCACGGCTCTCGACGCCACCGTGCAGGCTCAGATTCTCGAACTCCTGCTGCGGCTGCAGCAGGAGTCTGACACCGCGCTGCTGATGATCACCCACGACCTCGGCGTTGTCGCCGACATCGCCGATAACGTGCTGGTGATGTACGCGGGCCGGGCGGCGGAGAAGGCATCGAAGCGTGACATCTTCTATCAGCCGCACCACCCCTACACAAAGGGGCTGCTTGAGTCGATCCCGCACAGTTCCGCCTCGAACGACCGGCTGAAGCCGATCACGGGGCAGCCGCCCAGCCTCATCACGCTCCCGCCGGGCTGTGCCTTCCACCCTCGCTGCGCCTACGTGATGGACCGCTGCCTGGTCGAGCAGCCGAACCTGATCCCGGTCGCTGACGCCGGGGAGCACAAGTCGGCCTGCTTCTTGCCGACCGCCGCCGTCGGACTGACCGAGGAAGCCGAGGACCTGCGCAAGCAGACCGTCGAGATGGGGCGCCACGCTCAGGCCGTCAAGGTCGCCGAAGCGATCGCGGCAGCACCGGAATCAGAAGGAAGCGTGATCGCATGACCGACTCGCTCACCTCAAGCACAGGCAGCGTCCCGGCAGGCTTTGACTCAGGTGATGACACTCTGATCAGGGTAGAAAACCTGGTCAAGCACTTCCCGGTCAAGGGCAGCGGAATGCTGGCCCGCACGGTGGCCCAGGTTCAGGCCGTCGACGGGGTGTCGCTGACGATTAAGCGCGGCGAGACGCTCGGACTCGTCGGCGAGACCGGGTGCGGCAAGTCCACGCTGGCCAGGTGCATCGCCGGCCTGATCCCGGCGACTAGCGGTAGTGTCTTCTTCGAAGGGCAGAACATCACGAACCTGCCCAGGCAGCAGATGCGCCCGTACCGCCGCGAGATCCAGATGATCTTCCAGGACCCTTACGGCGCGCTTAACCCGCGCCGCCGGGTCGGCTCGATCATCGGGGACCCGTTCGCGATCCACAACACCGCGACCGGCGGCGAGCGCAAGCGCGCGGTGCAGGAACTCATGGAACGGGTCGGCCTGAACCCCGAGCACTTCAACAGGTTCCCCGCCGAGTTCTCCGGCGGGCAGCGCCAGCGCATCGGAGTGGCCAGGGCGCTGGCCTTGCGACCCAAGCTGATCATCTGCGACGAGCCGGTCTCGGCGCTCGACGTGTCCATCCAGGCTCAGGTGCTCAACCTGCTTGCCGACCTCCAGCAGGACTTCGGTCTTTCTTACTTGTTCATCGCTCATGACCTCGAAGTCGTCAGGCATGTCAGTCACTCGGTCACGGTCATGTACCTGGGCCGGGTGGCCGAGTCAGGGCCAGGCGACCAGGTCTATGACCACACCAGGCACCCCTACTCGGCCGCGTTGCTTTCCGCCGCGCCAGCGGCCGACCCGGACGCCGCAGCCGAGCGGCAGCGCATCATCCTGACCGGCGACGTGCCTTCGCCGATCAACCCGCCGATGGGCTGCCGGTTCCACCCCAGGTGCCCCAAGGCGGAGGACCTCTGCGGCACCACCGAGCCCGTGCTCGAAACTAAGTCAGGAGATCCCAGCACCCACCTCACCGCCTGCCACTTCCCGGTCCAGACAGGCGAGCAAATGGCCAGGGTGAGCCGGAGGGAACAGCGATGAGTATCACCGAACTCCAGTATCAAGCATCTCAAGCAGAAAGCGCTCCGGTCGCCGCCATCGAGGGCCGCAGCCAATGGCAGCTGACCTGGCGGCGGCTGCGCAGCGACAAGGTCGCGGTCGCTTCGATCGTGGTTATCATCCTGGTCATCTTGTTCGCGGTCGGCGCACCGCTCGTCGCCAAGCTCACCGGGCACCCGGTCGACACCGCGTACACGCTTACCGGCGAGAACAGCTTCGGCAACCCGGTCGGGCCTGGTACGCACGGCTTCTGGCTCGGCACCGACGAGATCGGGCGTGACCTGCTGGTCAGGATCGCCTACGGCGCGCGCATCTCGCTCTTCGTCGGCCTGCTCACAACGTTGTTCGCCACCGTGTTCGGCGTCACGCTCGGACTGATAGCCGGGTACTTCGGCGGGATCATCGACGCGATCCTGGCCAGGTTCTTCGACGCGGCGCTCGCATTTCCCTACATCGTCCTCGCCCTGGCGCTTGCCTCGGTCTTCGGCCCGAGCCTGCCGATCGTCATCGGCGTGATCACGTTCTTCTCCTGGGCGGGAATTTCCAGGATCGTGCGCGGTCAGACTCTGTCGCTGAAGGAGAAGGAGTACATAGAAGCGGCCAAGTCACTCGGTGCGGGACCTTGGCGGATCATGTTCCTCGACATCCTGCCCAATCTGCTCGGTCCTGTGCTCGTGCTCGCGACGCTGTACATCCCGGCGGCCGTCACCTTCGAGGCGACCTTGTCCTTCCTCGGCATCGGCATTCCTGAGCCGGCCCCGAGCTGGGGCAACATCCTTTCTGAGGCGCAGCCCTTCTATGCCGTCGCCTGGTGGTACGTGGTATTCCCCGCGCTGGCCCTGCTGATCACCACGTTGGCCTTCAACCTGCTCGGCGACGGGATCAGGGACGCGATCGACCCGAGGACCGAGCGGCTGTTCGCCAGCAGCAAGGCAATGCGCAAGCGCGGGAAGCGCGCTAATCCCGCGCAGGGCGACCTCGGCCAGCCCATCCTTGTCGGCCCAGATATCGCAGTTAACCAGTCATTCCTGTCCGGCGGAGAGGTCTGAGCGCCATGAGTACCGTGCGTTTTCTTATCCGCCGGATCCTTACCGGCATTGTCGTACTCTGGCTGGTAAGCTCGGCCACCTTCTTCTTGTTCTTTGCGGCGATCCCGGTTCAGGATGTCGCACGTAATCTGGCGGGAAGGGCGGCCTCACCCGCCGTGCTCCAGGAAACCATTAACTATTACGGCCTGGAAAAGCCCATCCTCGTGCAGTACGGGCATTTCCTCGGCAACCTGGTCCACGGCAACTTCGGCAACTCGTTCTACTACCAGGAGCCGGTCACCACGATCATCAAGCAGGACCTGCCGGCGACGATCTCCCTGGTCATCGGCGGCACCCTGCTCTGGCTGATCGCCGGGCTCGCGGTCGGCATCTTGTCCGCGACCCGTGCCCGCAGCCTGTTCGACCGCCTCGCCACCGTCGGCGTGCTAGCCGGGATCTCCGCTCCGACCTTCGTGGTCGGCGAACTGCTGATCCTGATCGTGTACACGCAGTTGCACCAGCACGGCATCGGGTTCATCGAGACCGGCTATGCGGGGATCACCAGCGGGGTCGGGCCCTGGCTCGGCACCATGATCCTGCCCTGGGTCACGCTGGCGATCGTCCAGGCGGCCGTCTATACCAGGCTGTCGCGCGGCTCACTGCTCGATACGCTCGGCGAGGACTCCATCAGGACCGCGCGTTCCAAGGGATTGTCTGAACGCCGGGTCCTCTATCGTCATGCGGTGCGCTCGGCTATGACCCCGGTCGTGTCGCAGCTTGGCATTGACGTCGGTGGCTTGCTCGGCGGCGTAGTGGTCGTCGAGTCCGTCTTCGGACTGCACGGTATCGGCCAGCAAGTGGTCACCGCGATCACCAACGGCGACCAGCCCACCGTCATCGCCTTCGTCATCTTGGCCGCGATGTTCGTGGTCGTCGCCAACATCGTCGTCGACCTGGCCTATTCCGCGCTTGACCCGCGGGTGCGGATCAGCTAGCACAACCCCATCGCAGGTTAGCCCTGGCCGGATCGATCCCGGCCAGGGCTAACCTGCTTTCTGGCTGAGAGCGCGGGCCGCCGCCTTCTTCAGGGTCACCCGCAGTGCCGCCTGGACCGGGCGGTCGGTCACTACCTCGGCCAGATGAAGGCCGTCAGCGAGCGGCAGGCCGGCCAGGTCAGCCGGGCTCTCCAGCCGCCGGTAGGCCAGGCCGGCCGCAGCGGCCAGCTTCGCCAGGCTGGCGTGATGCGGGGTACCGAATACCCGCTCGAAGGAGGCGGGGAAAGCTGCCTGCTCGAGCATGGAGAAGATACCGCCGCCGTCGTTGTTGACCACGACGAGGCACAGGTCGGGGCGAGGCTCGTCCGGGCCGAGCATGAGGCCAGGTGCGTCGTGCAGCAGCGCCAGGTCACCGAGCAGCGCAACGGCGGGGCCACCGCCGGCCGACTGGTGGGCCAGTGCGGCGCCGATGGCAGCGGAAACCAGGCCGTCGATGCCGCTCGCTCCCCTGCTTGCCATTACCTTCAGGCCAGGTCTTGACCGCATATGCTGGTCAAGGTCCCTGATCGGCATGCTCGCCGCCGCCCAGAGCAGCGATCCCGCCGGGAGCGCCGCGGCCAGGTCCCTGGCCAGCCTCGGTTCGCTGAGATCGCCGCCCGCGTCAAGCATCTCGTCGACCGCGGCGCGGGCCTTCGCATCGGCCCGCAACCATGAACCGAGCCAGGAACCCTGCCCCTGCTGTGACCCGGGCACCGAGCCTGCACTGCTTCCCGCGAGCCTGAGCCGCCTCGTCACGTCGGTAGCCGTTCTGGCCGGGTCGGACCAGCGGCCGGGGCCCTGCGTGAGTACCACGTGGCGTTCCGCGCCGCTGGCCAGGAGCAGCGCGGTCTGGCCGCGGGACAGGCCGGGGCGCCCGGCGCAGACCAGGATGTCAGGGTGGTGGTCGGCGAGGAAGCGCGGGTCGGCGAGCAGGTACTGGTATGCGGAGAGCGCATGCGGGCCGGTGCGAGCGCCAGAGGAAGGCTCGGCAAGCACCGGCCAGCCTGCCTGCCCGGCCAGGTTAAGCAGCGGCGCCTGGTCATAGTCGCCGTCACCGCATACGATCAGGCCGCGCTCGGTCCATGGCAGCTCCAGGGTGTCGCCGAAGCTGGTCCAAGGCTGGCGCCCTGGACGGCCTTCAAGCGGCTCTGGCGCAAGGCCGGCCTCGGGGACGAGCGGGTCGCGGAACGCCACGTTGAGGTGTACCGGGCCGGCCGCTCCCGCGGCGTCACCTCTGGCCAGTCCCCAGGCACGGCAGGCCACCGACCGCCAGTAACCTGGCTGCGGCCGTTCTTCCGCCACGCCAAGCTCGCAGAACCAGCGCACGGCCGCTCCGTAGAGCTTCAGCTGGTCGATGGTCTGGTTGGCGCCGGTGCCGCGCAGTTCTGGCGGCCGGTCAGCGGTGAGCACGAGCAGCGGCACGGCGGACTCGTCCGCTTCGATGACGGCGGCGTGGAAGTGGGCGGCGGCGGTGCCTGAGGTGCAGATGACGGCGACCGGCTTGCGGCTGACCTTGGCAAGCCCGAGAGCGGTGAAGGCGGCGCTCCGCTCGTCGATTCTGACGCTCAGCCGGACATGGCCGAGCGCGGCACGGCGATGGAACTCCATCGCCAGCGGCGCGCTGCGGGAACCCGGAGCCAGCACGACCTCGCCAAGACCGCACCTGAGCAGTTCGTCGGCAAGCGTGGCGGCCAGCGTCGCGGCGGGATTCACGCCGGTCACAGGAACTCGGCCGCAGCCAGTGCCCGCTCGCGCCAGGGCGAAGGGTCCGACTCCCACTGGTTCGCTGACTCCAGATCGACCTGCGCCGAGCGAACGGGAAGCGTGCCGTCGACCGCAACCAGGGGATCAGCGGTCACGTCGCCGGTCAGCAGGCTCATGGTCGCGAGGCCGCAGTCGTAGTCAAGCTCTCCGAGCGCCGCAGCCAGCGCCACCCCGGCGGCCAGCCCGACCGAGGATTCCACCGCGCTCGACACGACCGCAGGCAGGCCGCACGCCTGCACCACCTTGAGCGCAGCGCGGACGCCACCGAGCGGGGCAACCTTGATCACCACGATGTCGGCGGCACCGGCGGCGGCGACCTTCAGCGGGTCTGCTGCCTTTCTGATCGACTCGTCGGCAGCAAGCGGGACGCCGACTCGCTTGCGAAGCGCGGCAAGCTCGGCCAGGGTCGGGCAAGGCTGCTCGGCGTACTCAAGGCCGAACTCGGCGAGCCTGGTGAGCATGCTGGCCGCGTGGTCAACGTCCCAGCCGCCGTTGGCGTCTACCCTGATCCGGCCGGCCGGGCCGATCGCCTCCCTGACGGCCTCGACTCGCGCTAGATCGTCGGCGTCAGACTGGCCGTGCTCCGCGACCTTGACCTTGGCGGTGCGGCAACCCGAGCGCGCCACGATGTCATGTGCCGCCCTCGGGTCAACCGCTGGCACGGTCACGTTCACGGGGACGGCTGAGCGCACCGGGCGGGGCCAGCCGACCGTCGCCGCTTCGATCGCGCTGGCCAGCCATCTCGAGCTCTCCGCCGGGCCGTACTCGGCGAACGGCGAGAACTCGCCCCAGCCCGCAGGTCCCTCGATCAGTGCCCCCTCGCGTACCGTGATGCCCCTGAAACGGGTCTTCATCGGGATCGCGTACGCGCGCAGGGTAGGCAGCAACTCGGCCAGCGTTTCTCGCGCGCCTGCGCCTGCGCCTGTCACGGGCGGTGCGGGAACCTGGTGAAGTCGGGCTTGCGCTTGCCCACGTAGGCGTCCCTGCCTTCCTGCGCTTCCTCGCTCATGTAATACAGCAGCGTGGCGTCGCCGGCGAACTGCTGCATTCCCGCCGCACCGTCGGTGACCGCGTTAAGCGCGCCCTTCAGCATGCGCAGCGCAAGCGGCGACTTCTCCAGCAGTTCGCGTGCCCACCTGACCGTCTCTTCCTCCAGGTCGGCCAGCGGCACCACGGCGTTCACCAGGCCCATGTCCCGTGCCTCCTGCGCGGTGTACTGGCGGCAGAGATACCAGATCTCGCGCGCCTTCTTCAGGCCGACCGTGGCCGCGAGCAGCCAGGAGCCGTAACCGCCGTCGAACGAACCTACCTTGGGGCCGGTCTGCCCGAAGATCGCGTTGTCGGCCGCGATGGTGAGGTCGCAGCAGACGTGCAGCACATGCCCGCCGCCGACCGCATAGCCGGCCACCATCGCGATGACCGGCTTGGGTGTCCGGCGAATCTGGACCTGAAGGTCGAGCACGTTGAGGCGGCCGACGCCGTGATCATCGACGTAACCGTCGTCACCCCGGATCTTCTGGTCGCCGCCTGAGCAGAATGCCCGGTCGCCCGCGCCAGTGAGAATGATCACGCCGATCTCCGGGTCATCCCTGGCCACGTTGAACGCGTGCTGCAACTCGAACAAGGTCGTGGGGCGGAAAGCGTTACGTACCTGCGGCCGGTTAATGGTGATCTTGGCGATCCCCTCGGCCGCGGCGTAAAGAATGTCGGTGTACTCCTCACCAGGAGCCGGTCCTGACGACTGCCAGTCGATCACAGTTCCCCCTTGCCCGGGTGTTACGTAATCTGCCGGTTAACCTTACGACCGTGCCTCATCGCGATCTCCACGCGGTCCTGCTGCCCGAGCTTCCCCTCAGCGAACTGGCAAGCGCGCTCGACGGCTCGGGTCCCGCGCTGCTCCTGATTGACCCCGCGCTGCCGCGGCCCCGGCTGGACGAGCTGCTTGCCCTGTTCGCGCCAACCAGGGTGGTGACGCCGAAGGGGACCGAATCGTACGCGCCGAGCGCTGCCCTCGGCCACCCGGGTCCTGGCGTAGCGCAGGACGTGGCAGTCGTGCTGGCGACATCCGGATCGACCGGGCAGCCTAAGGCGGTCGAGTTGACGGCGGCGGCGCTGCGGGCTTCGGCGCTGGCCTCACTGGCCAGGCTGGACGAGCTATCCCCGGCAGGCGCTGCGGGTGGCCGCTGGCTCTGCTGCCTGCCCAGGCATCACATTTCCGGGCTCGGCGTGCTGGTCCGTTCGCTGGTGACCAAGTCGGTACCGCAGATCGCCGGCCAGGTAGACGCGGAGCTGATCAGGTCCACCGGGTGCGAGTATGTCTCGCTGGTGCCCACCCAGCTTGGCCGGCTGCTCGCGGCCGGAGCGCCGCTCGGCAAGCTTCATGTGATCCTGCTCGGCGGCGCCCCGGCGGCACCAGAACTGCTCGCCGAAGCGAGAGCGGCGGGCGCGCGCATAGTGATCACGTACGGAATGACAGAGACCTGCGGCGGGTGCGTCTATGACGGCGTGCCGCTCGGCGGAGTCCTGGTGGACGCAGATGGAGCAGGCCCCGGCCGAGCAGGACGAATCAGGATCGGCGGACCCGTGCTGTTCTCCGGCTACCGGCTGGCGCCTGAGCTGACCTCAGCCAGCCTGGTCGACGGCCGGTTCCTGACCTCCGACCTGGGGCAATTCGCGGCAGATGGGCGGCTTGTGGTACATGGCCGGGCCGATGACGTGATCAATACCGGCGGCGAGAAGGTCGTGCCTGGCGAAGTCGAGACGGCATTGCGGGCATGTGCAGGCGTCCGCGATGTGATCGTGCTCGGCGTGCCAGATCCAGACTGGGGTGAGGAGGTCACCGCCCTCGTCGTGCCTGAGCAGGACGCAAGGCCGGGCCTGGCCGAGCTTCGCGCTGCTGCCGCGGCCAGGCTGCCGCGGCATGCCGCACCGCACCGGGTCGTGTACCTGACCGAGATTCCGATGCTGGCCTCTGGCAAGCCAGACCGGCTTACCTTGAGGAACATGGCGGCCAAACCGCCCGTTGGGTAAGGGAAGCGATGGCTTTGCCGGGGAGTCGCGCGATTGTCTTGCGGATTCCTGGGCACGCTACCGCAGCGCGGGAAACAAACTGGGCCGACGCGCGTTATACGTAGCGCCCGCACTGCACAATATCAAGCAACGCAAATCTTGGACAGTGCCCCTGGCGGACCGTAGGCCTGAACAGGCCTGAGCGGGCAGCTGAACGGAGGTGTCACATGCGCAAGGCCACCGCCGCGCCCGCGAAGGGCCGCGAGAAGGTGTCCGCCGCTCGCGAAGCGGATGAGCAGGTGAAGCGCGGACACCGCCGCCAGGGTGCAGATTGTCCTGAATTGGAGCATGCCGACGTGACTCATGCCCAGACCGAGCTCGCTGACATCGATGCGACCGAGCTCGACGAGTCCGACCTTACTGATGTTGCCGCGCTTGACGAGAGCGAGCTGCAGGCACTGCTGGCCGACGGAGCCGGGCAAGGCGACGAACGGGATGCGGATGAAGACGAGGACGAGCCCGCCGAGCGAACAGCGCCGGGCCGGGTCAAGGCAGGCCGGCCGGGCCGCAGTGCCGCGCCAGCCGCTGCCGCCGACGAAGAAGTCGCCGAGGCTGACCTGGACGACCAGACTTCTGTGATGGGCGACTCGGTGCATACGTACCTGAAGTCGATCGGCCGTACCAGCTTGCTCACGGCCGAGCAGGAAGTCGATCTGGCCAAGCGGATCGAGGCCGGCCTGTTCGCCGAGCACAAGCTGGAGACGGTGGCCGATCTTTCTCCGCAGTACGCCGCCGACCTCGAGGCGGTAGCCAGGGACGGGCGGGTGGCCAAGGCGCACATGCTCGAGGCCAACCTGCGGCTGGTGGTGTCGGTCGCGAAAAAGTACAGCGACCGTGGCCTTTCACTGCTCGATGTCGTGCAGGAAGGCAACCTCGGCCTGATCAGGGCAGTCGAAAAGTTCGACTACACCAAGGGTTACAAGTTCTCCACCTACGCGATGTGGTGGATCAGGCAGGCCATCCAGCGCGGCTTCGCCGACTCGGCTCGTACCATCCGGCTTCCCGTCCACGTACTGGAGATGCTGAGCAAGCTGAGCCGGGTCGAGCGCGACATGCATCAAAGGCTCGGCAGGGAGCCGACTCCAGAGGAACTGGCGGTCGAGCTTGACCGTACGCCCGACCAGATCGAGGAACTGCTGCGCACAAGCAGGCAGCCGATCAGCCTCGACTCGACGATCGGTGAGGACGGCGAAACCTCGATCGGCGACCTCATCGAGGATGTGGACGCTCCAGAAGCGTCAGAACTTGTCGACCGGCAACTGATGGCCGACCAGCTAAGGCACGCACTCGACGCGCTTACGCCGCGCGAGGCGACGATCATGGCGATGCGGTTCGGCCTGTATGACGGCAACCCGCACACGCTCGACGAGATCGGCAAGGCGCTCGGACTGACCAGGGAGCGGATCAGGCAGCTAGAGAAGCAGTCCCTGTCCAAGCTGCGGCACCCGAGCCGTGCCCAGCCGCTGCTCGAATACGCAGTGTGAGCGTACCCCCGTGAGCGTACCCCCGGCTCGCCCCGGCCCCGTTCGGCTGACCCGGCTGGGCGCGGCCAGTCTTTACCGCGCCTGCTCCCAGACCTTCCTGACCGCCGCGGCTTCGGTTTCGGCCTGGGCGTAGCCCGCCCGCGCGGCGGCCGGGCGGTTCGTCGGATCGAGCACGTTGCGCCCGATGGCGCGCAGCGCCGCCTTGTCCGGCTTGATGAGCACCACCCGCGAGCCGTTGGCGGCCAGCTGCCTCACTTGGGCAGCCACGCTCGGCAGCGGCCCGAACCCCTGGGTCAGCGGTGCGATCACCACCACCTGCTCGTACCCGATGGCGAGATCGGCGTTGGCGCCTGAGCGCATGCCGCCGTCCATGTACCTCTTGCCGTTGATCGTCACCGGCGGCCAGATGCCGGGAACCGCGCAACTCGCGCCAACCGCGTCGATCAGGCTGACGCCGCTGTCCGCATCGAAGGCGGCGAAGCCGCCGGTAGCGATGTCTACGGCGGTGACCTTGAGTTTCCCGGCCGGCCACGCCATGATCGGCATCCTGGTCTCGAAGACCTGCCGCCTTGTCGCCTCAGACTCGGTCTTCGCCTTGAGCGCGATGGCGCCGATCCGCTTCCTGGCGCGCACCGGGCTCTGGGTAAGGCCGACAGCAAGCGCGTACCGCAAGGTGACGGCGACACTCATCCTGGCGACGACCTCGTCGGCGGCTAGCGGTGCCGTCTGGGTCTGGTAGAAGCGGGCGAGACCAAGCCCTGACCGCACGTCGACGCCGACCACCGAACCGGCTGAGGTGCCGATGACCAGGTCGGCGTCGCTGAGATCCAGGCCGTGCCCGGCTGCGAGGCCGGCCAGCATTCCCAGTTCCCAGGCTATTCCGGTCACGCCCCCGCCGCCCAGTACCAGCGCTTTGCCCGTCATAGGACCCTTTATACCTGCCGCGGCCGACCGCACCGCGCGCCATGCCTGGCCACGACCGGATAGATTGCCCCGGTGGACGTCCAAGTCGAAGTACTCAGCGAAGTCACCGCTGAGGTAGTCGATGCGCTCAACGCGCTCCTGCCGCAGCTATCGACCACTGCCAAGCCGCTCGATGCGGCAGCGTTGCGCGCGATCGTGTCCGCGCCGGCCAGCACAGTGCTCCTCGCCTGGCTCGATGGCCGCATCGTCGGGTCGCTGACGCTGGCCACCTTCCCCATCCCGACCGGCATCAGGGCGTGGATCGAAGATGTCGTGGTTGACGAGGCTGCACGCGGCAAGCGAATCGGAACCAGCCTGATCGACGAGGCGATCAGGCTGGCGAAGCAATCAGGGGCAAGGACCGTGGACCTTACCTCGCGGCCGTCTCGGGTATCGGCCGGGCAGCTATACGAGCGGATCGGCTTCGAACAGCGGGAGACCAGGTTCTACCGCTACAAGCTCACTTAGCCGGCCAGCTCGGCTACCGCATCGAGCAGCCTGGCCACGTCCGACTCGTCGTTGTAGTGCACAAGTCCGGCCCTGACGGCGCTACCTGAGTCCCTGATGCCGAGTACTCCGGTCAGTTCCCATGCGTAGTTGTGACCGCTCCAGACGTTGATCTCGCGCCCGGCCAGGTGCGCGGCCACCTCAGCGGGGGTGCGCCCAGCCACGGTGAAGTAGGCGGTGGCGGTCCGCCGCGCCGCCTTGCCGTAGGTGGTCACGTGTCCCATCGAGTCAAGCCCGCCGAGCAGCGAGCAGAACAGCTCCTGTTCATGCGCTTCGGCGGCTGCCATCGACGCGAGCACCCGCTCCCTGCGGCTGCCCTTCGCCGTGTCGTCGAGCCCGGCCAGGTGCTCTACCGCCGCGGTCACGCCGGCGAAATCGGCGAAGGGCGGCGTGCCGAGCTCGAATCTGTCAGGCACATTGTCAGGTGAGGGCACCAGCTTGGCTGGCCGCAGCGAGTCGAGCAGCTCAGGCGAGGCAATCACGGCGCCGATGTGCGGCCCTGACCACTTGTACGCGCTGGTCACGTAGAAGTCGGCGCCGAGCGCGGTGACGTCGACCTGGCCATGCGGCGTCGCGTGCACTCCGTCGACGTAGCTAAGCGCCCCGGCGGCCCTGGCCATCGCCGTAATCGCCTGGACGTCTGGCCTGGTGCCGATCACGTTGCTCGCCGCCGTGACGGCGACGAGCCTGGTGCGGTCGGACAGCAGCCAGGAGTACTGGCCGGCGGGCAGTTCTCCGGTGACCGGGTCGGGCTCGGCCCAGCGCACCACCGCTCCGGCCTGCGCCGCGGCCTGCACCCAGGGCCGCACGTTCGCGTCATGGTCCAGCCTGGAAACGACGACCTCGTCACCCGGCGCCCAGGTGCCGGCGAGCGCCGCAGCCATCCGGTAGGTCAGCGTGGTCATGTTGGGCCCGAGTACGACGCCTTCTGGTTTTCCGCCGACCAGGTCGGCCACGGCGGCACGGCAGCCTGCGGTGATCTCGGCCGACCTGGCACTGGCGGGGAACGCACCGCCTGAGTTGGACACGCCCGCTTCGTACGCGCCGGCGATGGCCGCGATGACCGATGCGGGCACCTGGGTCCCGGCCGCGCCGTCCAGGTAGGCATAGCCGTCGGCAAGCGCCGGGTAGCCAGCGCGAACCTCAGAGATAGAAAAACTCATGACATGCAGTCCCTCTCCGCCAGATAACGCTCTTGCGCCCGGCCCACCCGGTTCCTTCTGATCCTTGCCATGATCGCACCAGGTCAGCGGAGGCGGCCTGCCGACCTGAGCACGCTCACCCACGGATCACGGTCAGGCACGATCGTCAGGTGCGGTATCCCGGTCAGCCAGCCTGCCAGCACCGCTTCCGGGTCGGCGGGCCGGTAGAAGTCGCCGAGCGCGACGGCCAGGTCCCATGCGTGCACATGCCACTCGACCAGTGCCATGCCGCCCATCCCTGCGACGGTGATAGCCCGCCCCTGATAAGAGTGGTGCGGCAGCGCGAGCAACGGCGCGAGCCTCGCCGTGTATCTCGTCGCCGACTCGGCGAAGGCAGCGATGTGCTCGGCAGGCGGCACGTCGGGCAGGGCTGCAAGCTCGGCGGCATTCTGCCTGGCCAGCTTCCGCGCTATCCGCTCGGCCGAGCCTCCTGTCGCCATCAGCCTGGCGAGGCGGCTGACCGGCGCGTTGTCCAGGTACTCGTGATAGTCGTCGGCAACGCAGCGCAGGTGACCGGCAAGGTCGGTGGCACGCCATTCTGGGCAGGGAGTCTGGGCATTCCACGTCCCGGCCGTGAAGCGTGCCGTGAAGGCCACGATCGCCTCGATACCCTGCCGGAACGCGGCCGGGGCGTCGATGGCGGGCGCCTGCGTGTCCCTGGAACCGTGCAATTCCACCGGCAACCTCCCCTGCGCGCACCTAAGGTCAAGACGCTTGCAATTTTCCCTTAAACCCAAAGTGATGCGCTTCGCCAGAGTGCCAGATGTACCGGCGCGACGCCACTGTCAGCCGACTGGAAAACAAAGTGACAGTGAACCAGCCGGCCGGTTAGCATCCGGCAAGTGGCTGCTATGGATGCTGGGGAACTGACGAGCATCCGGAGGGGACCACAGGGTTCCCAGACACCGCTGCAGGCACTCTGGCGCCTGCGCGAGTACCTGAGACCGTACTACGGCCAGCTTGCCTTGATGCTGATCACGGCCCTTATCGGGTCAGGTACCGAGATCGCCATCCCGTTGCTGGCCAAGACGGCCATCGACGGCCCGGTCAGGGCTGCGGCCGCCATCAGGACCGGTCACGTGCACGGTGCAGGGCTGCTGATCGTGATCGGCGTGGCCGCCTTGCTGATCGGCGCCGCCGATGTTGCCTGCAACATCATCAGGCGATGGGTCCAGGCCACAGCGGTGGTGGCACTTGAGCAGTCCATGCGCGACGACATCTACCGCCATCTGCAAGAACTCGAGCCTGGCTTTCACGACGCCTGGCAGTCTGGCCAGTTGCTTTCCCGCGCCACGACCGACCTGTCGGCGATCAGGCGGTTTTCAGGCTTCGGCATCGTCTTCCTGATCACTAGCGTGGTCAGCTTCGTTTTCATCATCGCGCTGCTCGTTCGCCTCAACCCGCTGCTCGGCATGCTGACCGCGGCCGTGTTCGCCCCGGTCACCGTGCTGTGCCTGCGGTTCGAGCGGCGGTACCGTGTCCTGTCGCGGCGTGAGCAAGACCAGCAGGACGACCTGGCCACCAACGTCGAGGAAGCGGCTGCGGGCATCGGCGTGCTCAAGTCGCTCGGGCGCAGGCGGGAGGCGGCGGCCGCTCATGCCGGCCTCGCCAGGATCGTGTACGCCACCTCGGTCGGCAAGGCGCGGCTGCGCGGCAGGTTCTGGGCCGGCCTTGACCTCGTGCCTAACGTGGCGATCGCGCTGATCCTGCTGCTCGGCGCCTTCGCCGTCAGCGGCGGCGAGCTTACTACCGGCGGGCTTGTCGCTTACGTCGCTCTCGTGCTGCTGCTTGTCTGGCCGATCGAAGCCCTCGGCTACATCCTTTCGCTCGGCCAGGAAGCCGCGACCGCGGCACAGCGCGTCTACGAGATCCTCGACACCCCGCCAGGCATTGTCAGCCCCGAGGTTCAGGCCGAGGGCCAGGACCAGGGCGGCCGGCCGGCGCAGGCGCCTCTTGCCGTCCCCTTGCCGCGCAGCGCGCCAGGGCGGGCGACGGCCAAGCTGATCCTTGACCACGTGAGTTTCCGTTACCCGGGCGCGGCGGCGCCTGTGCTGCGTGATGTGTGCCTGGAACTCGCGGAGGGCGAGACAGTCGCGCTCGCGGGCGCGACCGGCTCGGGCAAGACCACTCTGCTCAGCCTGATCGTCAGGCTCGCCGACCCGGCCGCAGGCACCATCTGGCTCGACGGTACTGACATAAGGTCGCTGCCGCTCCCCGTGCTCAGGTCGACAGTCGCATGCGCATTCGAAGACCCGACCCTGTTTTCCGCCAGTGTTCGCGAGAACGTTACGCTTGGCAGGCCTGACGCTACGGAGGCAGAGATCTCGGCAGCCCTGGTCGCCGCCCAAGCCGAGTTCTCCGACGACCTGCCCTGGGGTCTTGACACCAGGATCGGCGAGCAGGGCATGTCACTGTCCGGCGGCCAGCGCCAGCGAATCGCCCTGGCCAGGGCGATCTTGGCCAGGCCGGCCTTGCTGCTGCTTGACGACCCGCTTTCCGCACTCGACGTGCACACAGAGGCCAAGGTCACCCAAGCGCTCGGCCAGGTGTTCGCCAGCGCAACCGCCCTGGTCGTGGCGCACCGGCCGTCGACGGTAGCCCTGGCCGACCGGGTCGCCGTCCTGGATGACGGTGAGATCATCGCGACGGGCACGCACCGCGATCTGCTGCGAAGCAGCCCTCGATATCGGTACCTGATGAGCACGGAGGCCGACAGCGGGGCCAGGCGATGACCGAGGTAACGGCGGCAAGCGGCACCCATGCCTGGCGCGGTATCGCCGCAGAGGAGATCGACGAACTGCCCAAGGGCCTTTCCCTGCTGCTGCGCAGGCGGAGCCGGGCACTGCTCGCCGACCTTCTTCGCCCGCACCGGTCGACGGTGGCGATGATTGCCGCGTCGATCGTGATTTTCAACCTCGCGGTGCTGGCCGGTCCCTGGCTGGTCGGCATCGCGGTCGACAAGGTGCCCGCGCTGATCAGCACCAAGGATCCGGTCCCGATCATCATCGTGGTGGTCGAGTTCGTCGTCGCCGCACTCCTCGCGGCCACCGCGAACTCCTGGTTCGTGTCGGCCATCGGCACCATGGGCGGCCAGGTCGTACTCGATCTCAGGCAGCGCTTGTTCATGCATTTCCAGCGCTTGCCCGTGTCCTTCCACGAGAAGTACACCTCGGGCCGCGTGATCTCACGCCAGGTCTCTGACGTCGATTCCATCGCCGGGCTGTTCGACGAAGGCCTTGACTCACTGGTCAGCGCCGTCTTCTCGATGATCTTCATCGGTTCTGGAATGCTGCTGCTCGACTGGCCGCTCGCGCTGGCGATCCTGGTCGGATTCGTGCCGCTGGCCTGGCTGAGCGCCTGGTTCAGGCGCGAGTCGGCCGCGACCTACCGCCGCACACGGGACACCATCGCGCTGGTGATCGTCCACTTCGTGGAGACTTTCAACGGGATACGCGCGGTCCAGAGCTTCCGCAGGGAGCCGAGGAACGAGGAGATCTTCGGACGGCTCAACGCGGATTACGGCCGGGCGACGAAGCGTTCCATGCGGCTGATCGCGCTGTTCTTTCCTGGTGTCACGCTGGTCGGGAACCTCGCCATGGGCGTAGTGCTGCTCTACGGTGGTTTTCGCGTCATGGATCATCAGATGCCGGTCGGCGTGCTCGTGACCTTCATGCTGTACCTGACCAGGTTCTTTGAACCGCTTCAGGACGTGTCGCAGTTCTACAGCACCTTCCAGTCAGCCGCCGCCGGCCTGGAGAAGATCTCCGGCGTGCTCGACGAGCCACCCTCGGTAGCCGAGCCGGCCAGCCCCGTCGCGCTGCCGTCCAGGCGGCCAGCGGCCGGCCGCGAACTGCGGATGACAGGCGTCACCTTCGGTTACCGTGACGCGGTTGTCCTGCCCGACTTCAACCTGGTGATCCCGGCGGGCCAGAAGGTCGCCCTGGTCGGCGCCACCGGTGCGGGCAAGACGACAATCGCGAGGCTGCTGGCCAGGTTCTATGACCCTGACGAAGGCCGGGTGCTGCTTGACGGCGTGGACCTGCGCGACTTGTCAGACGCCGATCTGCGCGGCGAGATCGTGCTCATCACCCAGGAGAACTTTCTGTTCAGCGCCACCATCGCGGAGAACATCGCACTCGGCAAGCCAGGAGCGACCAGGGCAGAGGCAACCGAGGCGGCGCGGGCGGTGGGCGCGGACGAATTCATCACCGCGCTCCCCGACGGCTACGACACCCAGGCCGGGAAGCGGGGCGGGCGGCTGTCTGCGGGCCAGCGGCAGCTCATCTCGTTCGCGCGAGCCTTCATCTCGGCGCCGAGCGTACTCCTGCTCGATGAGGCCACCTCCCTGCTTGACCTGCCGAGCGAGCGAACAGTGCAGCAGGCACTTCAGACCGTGCTGGCCGGCCGGACCGCCGTGATCATCGCGCACCGGCTTTCCACGGTTCGCATCGCCGACCGCGTACTCGTGCTCGATCACGGCCAGCTTGCCGAGGACGGCTCGCCCCAGACCCTGCTGCAGGCCGGCGGCGAATATGCGGACCTGCATAACCGCTGGCTGACCTCGCTTGCCTAGCGGCAGAGCCAGGTACAGAGGCGGCCGGCGCACTGAGCAAACGTGTGTTGGCGGACGCGAGTCGCCTGTGTCGGCTATGCTGGCGGCCGTGACGGTAGGACGTAAGCAGGCGAGCGAGGACGCGCAGGTGCAATACCTGGCGGATGTCGCGCTTGCCGCGAACTTTGATGATCTTCTCGGCGCGGCCAAGGTCGCCGAGCAGGAGTTCCGGCATGCGGAGGCCACGGCTGCCCCGCTTGACCTGCGTTACCGGCTGGCGAAGAACCTGGATGCGGCCCTGACCGATGTCATGAGGTCGGCTTTCGCGGCGGTGCGGGCCGAGATCGGGCCGCGCGGCTACGACGACCGCATTTTCAAGCGCAAGGCGATGGCGACCCCGGTCGTGCGCGCGCTTTACGCGGAAGCTGAGCGACTGCTCACGCTGAGGGAAACGCACCGGCTGACTGGCATTCCCCCGCTGCCAGGCGGTGTAGGACTCAGCCCGGATCACGCGGTGTCACCCGGAACACACGCAGCAGCCTGAAAGCTACAACAGAATTTATTTGAGTAATATCCCCGTGACTGGACGCTACCGGCCGTGTCCAGCGTTATAACCAGTAGTGATTTGCTAGCCGCAGACCGGCATGGCTACCAGGTAATCTACAAAAATCATGCCTAAAACCATCCCGATGTGCCATGTTGGCTCGGGCGGCAGACCTGGCAAATTAGATATCGATGATCAACACCCCCCCAAAAAATTGATCAGGAGGCGCACAATGTGCCCGCACACGCCCCCGTGTCCGGCCGCAAGCGACCCAGACCACGAGGCGGCTCGTACCCTTATCAATCACCCCGAGCAGGGCTGGAGCTTGCTTTGCAATGGCATAGTGGTGTTCGAGGACACCGGTGAGCTGCTGCCCGGCGGCGCCGTAGTCGCGCCGCACCGGCCAACCGACATCGTCACGACCAGCCAGGTAATACCTGGCCAGGCAAGCGCCAGCCGCCTCGCCGACAGTCCCGTCGTCATGAACGGGTCCGTACTCACCGGTACCGCACTCCCTTCAGTTCCAGCCTCTTCAGTACCAGCCTCTTCAGTACCAGCCTCGCCCGCTGCCTGAGGCAAGCCACGAGGCCACGGCGGCGGTGATGGCCGCCGGATGGCGGGACAGCGCATGAGTCTCGCCTGGCAGGACGACTAGCCGGTCAGCATCGCTGGCCGCAGGAACACCGAACGGGTCGTTCTCGCCGCTGACAACAAGCACGGGTACTCCGGCCGAGCGCAGTTCACCGGCGCGCGACTTCTCCGGCTCGTCGGCCTTGCCCGGTGGATGCAGCGGGAACGCCAGCGCGACCGCCGCGACAGCTCCGGCGGCTACCGCGGTGCGGCAAGCCACCCGAGCCCCGTTGCTCCGCCCGCCCGCGATGAGCGGCAGGCCCGCGCACGGCCCGGTCCGCAGCGCGGAGATGACCTCGAGCCAGGCTGCGTCTTGCCGCCGAGCCGACCCTGGCGCCCGAGCGCCAGCCACCCGGTATGGCTGCAGCACCTGCGCCACCAGCCCGCCGGATTGCCTGCCTGCCTGCCTGGCGGCGAGCACGTCGGCGCTGTCCACTCCGCCGCCGGCACCGTGCGTCAGGACCAGCAGGAACCGCGGTTGGCCTGCCGGCTCGTCAATCCAGGCCCTGGCCGGGCCCGCGAGCGTGCTGATCTCCATCGAACCCATGACCAGCCATGCTATGGCCGTCTGGTGCCGGGGCGGAAAGCAGCTTCTCCAGTCGGTCAATCCGGTCGTCCAGATCCCTGTTCGTCACCACGTCGGCAAGCGCAAGCCGTACCGCGGCCAGTTCCCTGGCCAGGTACTCGGCGTCGTCCTTGGTGCGGCTCGCCATCTCCCTGTCCCGCTCGATGCTGGCCCTGTCCCTGTCATCCTGCCTGTTCTGGGCAAGCAAGATCAGTGGGGCGGCATAGGCGGCCTGGGTGGAGAAGGCCAGATTCAGCAGGATGAACGGGTAAGGGTCCCAGTGGCGTACGAGCCCGACGGTGTTCAGCATGATCCAGAACAGCACGAACACGGTCTGCCCGACCAGGAAACGTCCCGTCCCGAGGAACCTGGCGATCGCTTCAGAAAAGCGCCCGAACGCGTCCGCGTCATACCTGGCCCCGGCGAAAGGTCTAAGACCGCGCGGCGCGGTCAGTTCGCTCCCGTCACCGAACCGCTTCGGCGTGAGCAGCGGCACCCTCATAGCGTCGGCTCCTTTCGCTGCCCGCCGTACCGCCAGCCCGAGGGCAGGATGCGGTCGAGCACGTCGTCCACGGTGATCGCGCCGACCAGCCGGCCATCTTCGTCGCATACCGCTACGCCGATCAGGTTGTAGGCGGCCATCCGCTTGGCAACCTCCTGTTCAGGCAGGTCGGCCCGGACGAAGGCGCTTTCCTCGACGCACTCCCCCACGTTCGACCCTGGCGGCTGCCGCAGCAGCCGCTGGAAGCCGGCGGTGCCGAGATACCGCCCGGTCGGCGTCACGGAGGGTGGCTCGCAGACGTAAGCGATCGCCGCCACCGCAGGTGCCAGCTCCGGCTGGCGCAACTGGGCAAGCACCTGGCCGACCGGGGCGTCTGGCGGCACGATCAGCGCATGTGAGGTCATCAGCCCGCCCGCCGTCGTCGAGTCGTAGTGGAGCAGCCGGCGCAGGTCAGCCGCCTGCACTGTCTCCATGGCGGCGAGCAGCCGCTCCCGGTGCTCTGGCGGCATCTCGGCAAGCAGGTCGGCCGCGTCGTCAGGTTCCATTTCCTCGACGACGTCGGCGGTGCGCTCGATCCCGACCATGGAAAGCAGCCTGAGCTGATCCTGCTCGGGCAGTTCCTCGAGCAGGTCGGCCAGTTCCTCGTCGCCGAGTGCCTCGACCAGTTGCCTGCGCCTCGCGGGCGGCATGACCTCGACCGCATGAGCAAGGTCGGTCGGATGCATCTCGCGCAGTGAGATCAGTTGCTCGGCCAGCGGCCCCGGCCTGAATAGTTCAGGGTAGGTATCCCATGGCACCACCGCGGCCGAACTCGACCGCATCCCGAGTACCCGGCTCTGGCTGACCGCGAGCGCCGAGACCTCCCAGCCGCCGCGCCGCCGCCCTGAGGGCGCGATGCCGACGTCGGTCACCCGCCCCTGGCCGGCTGGCATGCCGTAGAGCTCG
>DAHVDE010000033.1 GCA_027313705.1 Actinomycetota bacterium
CGGTCCGAGGGAGTGCCGCACCAGGTATCCAAAGAGGAAGTGATCTACGTTCTCGACGGCACGGTCAGCGTCCGTCTCGATGATGCGTGCCACGAAGCGAGTGCCGGAGACGTCATCGTGGTGCCGGCGAACTCGCGCGTCACGGTCGACAACCCGGCCAGCGAACCCCTGACCGCCTGGGTCACGACCAGCGTCGGTTTCCTCGGAACGATGCCTGACGGCTCGTCGTTCAGCCCGCCGTGGACGCAATGAACACCCCGCCCACCCCCGTTGCCCCGCGCCGCCGGGGCTTACCTGCCCCCACACCCCCACAACGTGGGCGCCCTGACCCCCACAACCCCACAACGTGGGCGCCCTGACCCCCACACCCCCACAACGTGGGCGCCCTGACCCCCACAACGTGGGGGGCCTTCCTTACCTGGCTGCGGGACGCGTGGCGGTTGCTACCGGTGACCGGTACGGGCGGGAGCGCCTACCTGAATGACCAGGTGCTGAGTGAACGTGTACAGACCATTCGCGGTGCCAACCCCGTTATCCGCTAGCACAGAAACCCGGAAGGTTCGTCCTGCGGCAGAAGCCGCCGGCTTGCCCGTGATGGCCACCGTTCCGGCACCGATCCTGACCCGCATTCCGGGCGGCACGGCACCGTGGACGCTCATGACCGCGATGGGGAACCCGCGGGTATGCACCCGCACGACGGCGGGCCGGCCGGGCCTGAGACGGACCTGAGAACTGGTAGTGAACTCGGGGTGAGCGTAAGAGAACTCGGTGACCGTGCCCGCAATGTTGTCGACGACCCAGACCGTCCCGTTCTGCGAGTCCACGGCAACCGCGACCGGTCCTGGCCCGGTAGCCAAGTTCCGCGCCACTTCGCCGGCCCCCGCGCTGATCATCGTGACCGTATTCCCGCCGTTCTCCGCTACCCAGACCGTGCTTGTCGCGGGGTCGACGGCGATACCGTCGGCGATGTTCGCGGACCAGCCGGGCTTGGAAATCACGACACCGCCGCTCACCCGGCTGGCCGCTCGCGGCAAGGCTGACGCGTAGCTGACATAGCCGCCGTCGACGTAGGAGTCACTGGCTACCCAGGCACTGTCGTTTCCCGGATAGGCGGCGATGGCATTCAATGACTTCGCCGGCGAGTCAAGCCTGACCTGGACAGTGCCAGTCACGGCAAGCGTTGCCGCACGGATCTCTTGGACCAGACCGCCTGGACTGGCGACCCAGACGACTCCGGCACTTGGATCGACGGCCAAGCCCACCGGCTCGCTTCCTGCACCGGTATGCAGGCTGGCGACCACCGCCTGCCGGGCCTCGCTGATCTCAGATACCGCTCGCGAGCCGGAGTCAGCCACCCAGACCGTACCCGTGCGCGAGTCGACCGCTATCCCGAACGGATCAAGCCCCACCTTGAATGTGGCGATGATCTTCCCGCTGGCCTCGCTGACTTCGTCGACCGTGTTGTCAGCCGCGGGACGGTCAAATGGCCCAAGGCAGGTCACCCAGACCGTTCCGGTCCGCTGATCGACGGCGACGTCGACTGGGCTCGCCCCCACCTTGACCGTGGCGATCAGGTCCCTGTGTCGTGCACTGATCTCGGACAGGGTGCCGTCGAGGCTGTTCACCACCCAGACCGTTCCCCTGACCGGATCGACGGCGACCGAGGTCGGGAATCGGCCCACGTCAATCGTCGCCACATCGGCTGCCTGGCTCGACTGGCCCGACCGACTCGGGCTGCCAGGGCCGTTCGCGTGCGCCGCACCACCCGGCTTGGTCACTCGGTCGCTGGCTGGCTGGGTCGCAGCCGCCCGAAGAACAGCGGACGAGCCTGCCAAGATCACCGGGGCGGCCAGCACGGCCACCACGAAGCTCAAGACCACCAGCGTTCCGGTAGCCGGCTTCCGCCCCCAACCCAGTGCCCGCCGCAGAGCACCCCGCCGCAGAGCACCCCGCCACAGAGCACCCCGCAGCAGACGCTCCCGCCGCAGAGCACCCCGCCGCAGACGCTCCCGCCGCAACCGCTTCTCCCGCATGCAGCCTCCGATGACCGATTTGGTACGCACCGGGCCGGTGAAGGACCGTGACGACCGGAAATTACCCCCTCTCAGGCTTCCGGGCAATCAAGGCCACGTCAAACCACGCTCGTCATCGGCCAAAAGGCTGACTGCAGGGAAACGGCTAACCGATAGGCACCCACAGAACCTGGCCGACCTGAACTCCGGTACTGCGCAGCGAGTTGAGCTCAACGATCTGAGGAATTACTGCCTGCGGATCGGCGTCCGGGTCGGTACGCGTCGCGATCGACCACAGGCTGTCCCCTGGCTCCACGGTTACTCGCTGTACCGAGCCACGCAGCGGCACCCGCGGGCCGGCATGAATTGACGCCTGAGCCTGGCCAGCGACCGCCAGCCAGATCAGGCTAGCCGCAGCGGCAGCGCCGATCGCGACGGCCGCACCCACCACGATCCTCCCCCGCCTAGTCAGTCGAATGGGTGTCCGCTTGGCTGGCCGGCCCGACGCGGGCGCGACGATCCTCGCCGGCTTCGGTTCCGCAGGAGAGGGCACGACCCGCAACCGCGGATAACCGCTCCGTGCCTGCATCGCTGTGATCTGAGGCCGTACCCTGGCGTCTAGCTTCGCCTCGGCCTGGCTTGTCGTGCCCATTACGCCTCCCCATAGCGAACGGTTGTTCGATCGTAGCCTTGTTCTATCGTTGAACAGTTCGATCGAACGAGAGTACGACTCAACCTATACCGCAGGGGTACGACACTTTCGACATCCGTCGAACAGATGTTTGATGTGTCGGATGCCAAGCGCTAGCGTCGGCAATGACAACAGCCATCGACCGGAGGCCAAAGATGGACAGCGACAAGGAAGACGGAGGGGTACTCGCGATGCAAGGGTTCGGGGAACCCGCAGTGACCGGCGACGATCCCGGCACCGCGGAATCCGGGCAGGAAGGTGATGACCAGCGCAGGACCAAGCCGGGCAGAAAGCCCAGGGGCGGCGTTCCCGCTCCGGTCCATGACCTGCCTGATCAGCCGGATCCCGACCATGTGCTCACCTGGCGGCAGCGCAAGGTACTGCAGGTCATCAGGGACTCTGTGCAGCGGCGAGGCTACCCGCCTTCCATGCGCGAGATCGGCGAGGCAGTTGGCCTGACGAGCACCTCGAGCGTCTCTTACCAGTTGTCCACCTTGCAGAACAAGGGCTATCTCCGCCGTGACGCGGGCCGCCCGCGCACCGTGGAAGTCAGGTTGCCTGGTCATCCGGCCATCAGGCCTGAACCCGGCTTCGACGACGAAGAGACGCCGATGGACATCACGTCGCAGGAAGCCGCTTACGTTCCCGTGGTCGGCCGGATCGCGGCTGGCGGGCCCATACTTGCCGAGGAGTCGATCGAGGACATCTTTCCGCTGCCGAGGCAACTAGTCGGCGGGGGCACCCTTTTCCTGCTCAAGGTGGTTGGCGATTCGATGATGAACGCCGGCATAGTGGATGGCGACTGGGTCGTGGTCAGACAGCAGCCGGTGGCGGAGAATGGCGACATAATCGCCGCCATGATCGAGGGCGAAGCCACCGTAAAGACCTTCAAGCGTGCCAGCAATCATGTGTGGCTAATGCCCCATAACCCGGCATATACCCCTATACCTGGCGATGAGGCCGAGATACTTGGCCGGGTCGTCGCCGTACTCCGCCGGGTCTGAGTTGGTGCCGGTCAGCAGGGCTGACCGGCACCAGCAACGCTTAGTACTACTCGGCGGCAGGGACTATGTTGACCAGTTTCGGCGCCCGCACGATCACGGTCTTGATCCCGCGTCCAGCCAGTACCTTGATGATTCCCGGCGCAGCCAGCGCCAGTTCACGCAATTCCTCTTCGCCGATCGCCGGCGAGACGGTCAGCCGGTCCCGCACTTTGCCGTTGACCTGGATGACGCAGGTGACCTCTTGCTGAACCAGCAGGGCCTGATCGGCTACCGGCCAGCCAGCCAGCGCTATCGACGGCTCCCGGCCAAGCGTTTCCCAGCATTCCTCGGCCGTGTAGGGAGCAAACAGCGACAGCAGCACGGCCAGTGTCTCCGCCGCCTCCCGCACGGCCGGGTCGCCGGCGCCGGGACCGGCGTCGATAGCTCGCCTCGCAGCGGTCGCCAGTTCCATCAGCCTGGCGATGGCCACGTTCAGCCTCGTGGTCTCGATCAGCCTGGTGACCTCTTCGATCGTGCGGTGGGTCATCCGCCGCAAATCAGCATCCCCGGAGCTCACCGGAAGTGCCGGCCTACCCGACCCGACATCAGAGGCTATCCGCATCACCCGGCCAAGGAACTTGACCGACGCCTCGGGCCGCACATCGGCCCAGTCGACGTCATCCTCTGGCGGGCTAGCGAACAACATTGTCAGCCTGATCGCGTCTACGCCGTGCTCGGCTAGCTGTTGTCCCAGGTCAACACCATTGCCAAGCGACTTGGACATGGCCTTGCCGCGGTTGATCACCTGACCCTGGTTGACCAGGCGCAGGAAAGGCTCGGAAAAGTCGATCATGCCCATGTCGAACAGCACCTTCGTAAAGAAGCGGCTGTACAGCAAGTGCAGGATCGCGTGCTCGACGCCGCCCACGTACAGGCTGACCGGGGACCAGCGACGGACGGCATCGACCTCGAACGGCCCGAACTCGTAGTGCGGGGAGCAGTACCTCAGGAAGTACCAGGACGAATCGACGAACGTGTCCATGGTGTCGGTGTCGCGCCTTGCCGGGCCGGTGCACTTGGGACAGGCCGTATTGACCCACTCGGTCGCCGCGGCCAGCGGCGACACACCCTTCGGCGCCAGATCATCACCGCGCAGGTCGGGCAGTAGGACGGGCAATTGCTCGTCAGGCACCGGCACCTCGCCGCAGCCTTCGCAGTACACGATCGGGATCGGCGCACCCCAGAACCGCTGCCTGGACACCAGCCAGTCGCGCAGCCGGTAATTGACCGCGCCCCGGCCCTCTCCCTTGGCGGCCAGGATGTCGATGATCGCGGTGATCGCCTCGGCCTTATTCATTCCGTCCAGCGGACCCGAGTTGATCAGTGTCCCGTTACCTGGCGTTGCCTGCCAGGTCTGGCCGGGATCGGCCAAGTCGGTCTGCACGACGACGCGCACCGGCAGCCCGAAAACCTTGGCGAAGTCAAGGTCACGCTGGTCGTGCGCGGGCACGGCCATGATCGCGCCGGTGCCGTAGTCTGGCAGCACGTAATCGGCGGCCCAGATCGGTATCCGCTCGTCATTTACCGGATTGATGGCATACCTGCCGAGAAAGACGCCGGTCTTGAGCCGGTCGGCCGATTGCCGCTCGATATCGGTCAGCTTGCTGACCTGGCTCTGGTAGCTGGCCAGTTCGTCGCGCTGCTCGGGCACGCACAACTCGGCTGCCAGCGCCGAGTCGGCCGCGACCACGAAGAACGTCGCGCCGTACAAGGTGTCAGGGCGGGTGGTGAACACCGTGACCGGCTCTTGCCTGCCCTCGACGGCGAACCTGACCTCAGCACCCTCGCTGCGCCCGATCCAGTTGCGCTGCATCAGCAATACCCGGTCCGGCCAGTTCGCTTCCAGCGGCTCCATGCCGGCCAGCAGCCGGTCAGCGTACTCAGTGATCTTGAAGTACCACTGGGTCAGCACCCGCCTGACCACTTCGTTGCCGCAGCGCTCACAGCGTCCGTCAACCACCTGCTCGTTGGCCAGCACGGTCTGGTCAACGGTGCACCAGTTGACGTAGCCGTCTTTCCGGTAAGCCAGCCCGCGCTCGAACATCCGCAGGAACAACCATTGCGTCCACCGGTAGTAGCCCGGATCGCAGGTGTGCAGCCGCCTGGTCCAGTCGAACGACAACGCATACCTGCGGAATGAGGCGGCCTGGGTGTCGATGTTCTTGTAGGTCCAGTCCGCTGGGTGACTGTTGTCGCGGATCGCGGCGTTCTCCGCAGGCAGCCCGAACGCATCCCATCCGATCGGGTGCAGCACGTTGAACCCGCGCTGGAAGTAGTACCTAGCTACCGCGTCGGCCACCGCGTAGGCCTCGGCATGACCCATGTGCAGGTCACCTGACGGGTAAGGGAACATGTCAAGCACATAGGTGCGGGGCCGCGTATCAGCCGGGTCGTCGCTGGCCAGGAATGGCTTCAGCTCGTCCCATCTAGCCAGCCACTTATCTTGCACCGACCGAGGGTCCCACTTTTCCTGTGGCTGATCGGCGACCTGATGGTCGGCAACGCCTGCCTGCGGCTGGTCCGCGCTCGCTTCGTCCGCGCTTGCCAGCTCCGCGTTCGGAGCGGATGTCATTGCTTCCTCGCGATGTCCTCAGACGGGTAGCCACCCGTCAACCTATGACTCCAAACAAAAAACCCCTCGATCCACGAGGGGTTGCCGCGCCAACGGACTTCTCAGTCGGCGCGGCTACGTAAGGAGCAGGTTGCTGTGACGCACGCCCCAAAGACTATCGCACCCCGCCAACTAACGCCATCAGGTAGTGACCGAGCCTCCAGCACCTGTGTTCACCCGGCGAGCCCTCGCGACCTCGCAGTGAACCAGAAATCGCACGTACTGTCGCCTATTACTACTTTATCCCGGCCTGGCGGCAGTTTGCGCGCCAGCCTCAGCCCTCGCCCCTTCGGCAGCCACCTGCCTGCCCGACCGGGCCGCCGTCCACCCGGCTGGCGAAGGGCCCAGCTATCAGCATTCCATCGGCTAAGTCATGAAAATAGCGGGATGAAAGCCTTATCACGCGGGTTCCACAATGCGCCTTGACCATGGTTGTTGCGCGCCTCGATAATGGCGTCTCGGCTGGCTGTGACGTTGCCGCCACAGCCAGTTCACCTGGGCAAACATGGGTTTGATCAGGCATATGCCGCAAGCGTTCCACGCGGTGATCCGCATTCGGGGGAATGATGGAATTTCGGCGTTCACATGATTCGCGCAAGGGCAATGAGCGTCCTCGGCAACGGCGCGGCAAGCCCATCCGCGACGCTGCCGAGCCGACCGGCAGCGAAGCGAACACCGAACAAAACGTCAAGGTGTTCAATCCGGACCTGGCGGGTCACGGAGCTGAGGGGCAGCCGGAAAGCACGCGGACGCCGACCGGCAGCGCACGCACGCCGCCAGACAGCGCGCAGAGCGACCGGCCGGGCTCCGGCACTCGCGCTGCCACTACCCGCATCCCAGCCGCCACCAACCCAGGCGTCTCCCGCCTGGGCACCAGCACAGGCCCGCACACCAGCACAGGCGCAGACTCCGCCAAGAAATCCGCGAACCACCCCAGCCACCCCAGCCACCCCAGCCACCAGGGGAACTCCGCCGTTGCTGACCCGACCAGGCCGGCCCGTCAAGCGACGTCTTCACCGGCACCGATCGCCATAGTCGGGCTGGCCTGCCGTTATCCGGACGCGAACGACCTAGGCGCCTTCTTCCAGATGGTCACTACCGGTCGCCGGGCATTTCGGAGGATCCCGCCATGCCGGGTTGACCTGGCCGACTATTACAGCTCAGACCCAGCCGCACCGGACGCTACCTACAGCACCAGAGCCGCCATGATCGAGGGCTGGCGGTTTGATCGCGCGGCATTCGGCATTTCGCCGGTGACGTATGCGAGCTGTGATCCGGCGCAGTGGCTGGCGCTTGAAACGGCTGCCCGGACACTTGCCGCGGCGGGCTTTCCTGAAGGAAACGGCTTGCCGGCCGAGAGCACCGGGGTATTCGTGGGCAACACGCTGGCCGGAGATGTTTCACGCGCCTCCGCATTGCGGTTGCGCTGGCCGTATGTGCGCCAGGTTCTCGCCGACGCCCTAGTCAGCGCCGACGCGCCGGCTGAACTCGCCGACGGGGTGCTGGCCGCCGCGACGACCAGGTACGTGGCGCCGTTTCCGCCGGTGACGGCGGAAACGCTGGCCGGCGGCTCCCCTGGCAACATCACGGCTTCGATCTGCGGCCATCTCGGCTTCCTCGGCGGCGGGTTCGCCGTCGACACTGGCGGCGCATCTTCGCTGTCTGCGGTCACTTCCGCCTGCTCGGCGCTGCGCAGCGGCGAGCTCGACGTCGCCTTGGCCGGCGGGGTTAGCGTCAATCTTGACCCGCTGAACCTGGTCGGCCTGGCCAAGCTTGGCGTGCTGGCCACCGGGGACATGCGCATTTACGACGCAAGCCCGACCGGTTTCCTGCCTGGCGAAGGCTGCGGCATGGTGCTGCTCATGCGCTCGTCAGACGCGCTCGCGGCCGGGCTGCCTGTCTACGCCGAGATCCTCGGCTGGGGCATGGCATCGGCGGGCCACCATCGCCGAGGCAGCAGCGACCCACAAGCCATGTTGCTTGCCATGCGCAGGGCCTACGAGCAAGCCAGGTGCGACCCGGCGGATATCGCCTACATCGAGGGTTGCGGGACAGGAATCGCCCACGCCGACGAAGCCGAGCTCACCGCCCTCGCGACCCTGCGCGGCCGGGCCAGGCAGTCGGCCGTGCTCGGCTCGGCGACCGCCTGCGTCGGGCACACGGGCGCGGCGGCGGGCGCCGCCGGACTGATCAAGGCGGTACTGGCCGCCGCCAACGGGATCTTGCCTCCGTCCACCGGAGTCAGCTCTCCGCACCAGATCTTGCGGGAAAGCGGCGCCAGGCTACGCACTCCGGACTCGGCCGAGCGCTGGCCAGACAGCGAGATCAGAAGGACCGCGGTCAGCGCCTGCGGGACGGAAGGCCTGAGCGTGCACCTCGTGCTTGCCAGTTCGCCAAGCCAGCGAAGCCCGGGCGAACTGCCACCAAGAGCGCCGGATCAGTCCAGGCAGGGCCGTCGCAGGCCAGTCACGCTGCCACGTGATCTCGGTCATCCGTGCACGTTCCTGGTGCAAGCCGCTAACCGCACAGCGCTCGGCGCGATCCTGGCCAGGATCGCCAACGTCGCCGCCTGGCTGTCCGATGCCGAACTACGCGACCTCGCGTGCCAGCTTGCCCTTGAGGCCGCCGACCAGGGCACCGCGCGAGTCGCGATCGTCGCCACCAGGCAGGAACAGCTTGCCAGGCTGGCCAACGAGGCGATCACCATGCTGCCGAAGCTGGCCGGCGGCCTGGTGAGCACCAGGCCGGGAATCTTCGCCGCCGATGGCGCTGACGGCCGGGTCACGCTGCTCCTGGCCGGGCAGCCTGTCGGTGACGCCGCAGAGCCCGCCAGCCAGCTCGCCCACGCGCTAGCCATCTTGCGGAAGATCGACGAACTTGGAGTGCAGCCGGTCACCGCTGTCGGGCACGGCACCGGTCAGCTTGCCGGACTGGTCTGGGCGGGCTGTGCAAGCCCTGACGAAGCCGTCACGCTGAGCGAACTGCGGGCTGCCGCACTCACCACGTCTCCGGCCATCGCCCCAGGCAATATCAGGCGGGCCATCGACATGTTCGGCACTCTCCGGTTTAACGCACCGCGAAACCGGCTGATCTGCGGATTCACCGGCACGGAACTCATGAACGCAGCGGAGATCCCTAGCCTGCTCAGCGCCGAGCTGCTCATCGCCAGATCCGCTGGCAAAGAAACAGAGGTCAGGGGCGCGGCTGCCGATCGACTGGCGAGGGCGGTGCGCGCAGGCGCTGCCGGGGCGAGCCTGTTGTTGCAAACCGCGCCCGACCGGGCCCTGACCAGGGCCATCGGCCAGCTCAGCGAAGGCACCGGCCAGGCGGGCCAGCGCCGCAAGGTACCAGTGGTCACGATAGACAATGACCCGTCTGACGACCGGCACCTGGCAAGGGCCGCCGCCGCGCTCTTCGCCGCAGGCGCGCTTACCCGGCCCGAGTTGCTCTATGCGGGCCGCCCGTCGCGGCCGATCGATATCTGGCAGCAGCAGACTTTCATCACGCACCCTTGTCAAACGCCAGCAGATTTTCCGCAAGATGGCCAGGCAGAGACAGGACAATCACCACAGGCACGACTCAAGGCCCCGCCGTCCCGCCTGGCTACGCCGCCAGCCAACCTGACGAACGGAGCCGGTCTGCCGACCGACGCCATCCAGCCAAACAGCACGGCCAGGACCGCCGGGTCCCGGCGGACAGAACGGACCGAGCGCGCTAATCATGGCAAGAGCGGCGCCAGGCCGATCCTGGCGGACCTGGCACCTGCCGTGACACCTCAGCCGGTCAGCGACGAGGCCGGCGCCCGCTGGGTCGTCGGGGTGAGCGGGTGGTTGCGCTGCTATGCGGAGCGGACTGCGCCGCCAGGCGACCTGGCTGCGCCGCCAGGCGACAGTCCGTGGGAAGTATTCACCGGCGGGTGTGATTTCTTGCGGAAAGAAGTAGCGGATCTTTTCCGGCACGAGCCTGGCGCCGGCCGCACCCTGGCCGTGCTCGGCGAGTTGCCCGCCGCAGGCACGCTGGCCGCAGCCGTTCTTGCCGCACGAAGCGCCGTCGGCACCGGCCACCTGGTGGCGATCAGTCCCGACCAGGGGCTGGCGGGCATCATGGCGAGCTTGCAGGCAGAGCATCCGCAGATCGGCATTGTGGTGGTAAGGGCGGCCCTGACGCCTGCCTGCCTAGCCGCCGTCAGCAAGATCGCTGCTGTCCCCGGCCAGTACCGCGAGCTAGTCACCGGGCCGGACGGCGATTTGAGCGAGCCCGTCATGGTGCCAGCCGACCTGGCGCCTGGCGACGGCTTCCCGCTCGGGCCGCAGGACGTGGTGCTGATAAGCCGCACGGCTGGTGCGGCCGGGCTGGCGCTGGCACAGGTACTTGCCTGCTCGGGCGCCGCCATCGCCGTGATCGGGCGCGACCGGCCGCGGCGGGACGACGTGATCACCACCGCACTTGAGCAACTGCGGCTGGCGGGAACCGAGGTGGGCTATGAAATCGTGGACCCGGCCAGCCCGGCGGCACTCGCCGCGGCGCTGCGCCGGATCGAACGGCGGTTCGGCCGGGTCAGCGCGGTGGCCCAGGCGGTCGCTGCGGCTGCTCCCCGCCTGGTTGCCGACCTGACGCTGGCCGATGTGCAGGCATATGCACATGAGCAGGCCAGGGTGCTCGACCAGCTAGTGACGGCGGTCAGGGCGCTCGACGGCGGCGAACGAGACGAGGGAAGGCTCAAGCTGATCGTGACGTTCGGCTCGGTAGCGGGAAGGTATGGCATCGCGGGCGGCGCGATGACCGCCGCCGCGAGTGGTGTACTGGCCGGTTACGGCGAGCAACTAGCCTCGCTTAGCCCCAGGTGCCGTGCCCTGCATGTGGAATGGCCGGCCTGGGCGGGATCGGGACTGGGCGAACGGCCGCAGTGGGCCGGACTGATGCGAGCGGCCGGGTTCTCCTCGGTCTCCATGGAAGCTGGCTCAAGGCAACTGCTGAGACTGATGGGCGCCGGCGAGTTGCCTGCAAGGGTGGCCATACACGGACGGGCCGGCTGGCAGGTGCCGAGACCACTCGCCCTGGCGAGCCTGCCTCGCGGCGGACCGGCTCGGTTTATCGCCCAGGTGCTCGTGGACTATCCGGGCGTCGAACTGGTCGCGCAGGTCACGATCTGCGCGCTGACCGACCCTTACCTGCGCGACTACCAGATCGACGGAGTTGGCTTGATGCCGCCGGCGCTGGCGGTCGAAGCGATGGCGCAGGTCGCCTCAGCGCTGGCGGGGACTTCGCTGCGAGTAGCCAGCGACGTGGCGATGCTGGCGCCGATCGTGCTGGCCGCCAGGGAAGCCCCGGCAGTGCTGCGGATCTGCGGGCTGCGCGATGAAGAATCCGTCACGGTCATTGTGAGGTGCGACAGTACCGGGTTCGCGGTCGATCACTTCCGCGCGACCTTCAGCCTGCGGCCGGCGCCCGCCGCAGGCAGCGGAGCGCCGGCCGAGCCTGACGCCATGGAGACCGGCGCACCGCATGCAGACCCGCTGGCCGCGTCGTCGGTCTATGGTCCTATCTGCTTTCAGACCGGACGGTTCAGGCGAATCACCTCGGTCGAGATCGTTTCGTCGCATTCGGTTTCCGCCCTTGTCACCGGCGCCGACGCCGAACCGTGGTTCGAAGGCCAGCCAGACAGCGAAGCCGGCCACGACCTGCTACTTGGCAGCGCAGGGATCAGCGACGCGGCACTGCAAGTCGTCCAGCTGGCCGTGCCGCACCGGCGGCTCATGTTCGCAGGCTGCCAGCGGGCCACCTTCGCCGGCCAGCCAGCCGACTCAGTGGTCACGATAAGCGCGGCAGAGGTTACCGTGCCCAGGCAGCGTTCAGGCGAAGGTACCGAACCGGGCTCGCTGCCCGGCGAGACGATCTGGGACGTAGCGGCGACGGACTCCACCGGGCGGACAGTACTCAGCCTGCGCAGGCTCAGGCTGCGGGACGCCGGGCCGCTGCCGCGTACCGAACCCTGGCCGCTGCCGCTGGCTGGCTGCCTGCTCGAGCGAGCGGTTGCCGAGCTTGGCCTCGGGACTGGCCTTCGAATTCGGCTTGGCCGGCGGGTGGCGGGCGAACAGGCGGCCGCCTCCGGCTGGGTATTCGCGGCGAGGGACGAACCCGGCCTTGCCGGGCTCGATCTCGCGGTGCGGGCCGATGGTCCCGCCGCTTGCGGGTGGCGGATGGCCGGGCAGGCGATCCGCGGCGGACAGCCGAACTGGCTGGAACCTGCGGGCGAGGAAAGGCTGCGAGGGATCCTGGCGGATCATAAATGGACGCTCGCGCAAGCCATCGCCGCGTGTGCCGGGCCGCCACCTGAGCTGGACTTTGATCTCGAGGTCAGGCAGGTGGCCGGTGCTGACTGGCTGCTGATCAGCGACGGCGCGGCAAGAATCGCGGTGGTGCTGCTCGACCTGACCGAGGTCGCCCAGCCTGTCGCCATCGCGATCATGACCGGCGCGCTCGATCCGGCCGGCCGGCGGCCGCGCTCGCACCAGGCGGCCTTGTCTTCTTGACCCCGGCCCGCTGACCCCGGTGCGGCTCCGCTCGCGCGCAGCCGCACCGGTCCTGGCGTGCTAGCGTGACGCAGGGTCGCTGGCCGGTACGAGCCAGTACTGGTCGGTACGGGTCGGGATCTGGAGGGAAAGGTGCAGGTGTTTGACTGCCTCGGCGACGAGACAAGATCACAGGGCATCGCCGCAGCCGTTTCCTCCATCTTCAGCCAGGGCCTGATCATCTTGCCGACCGACACGTCTTACGCGCTGGCCGGCTATGCGTTCGCTGAGCTGCCCGCGCAGCATATCCGGACGGCTAAGGGCGTTTCGGAGACAACGCCGCTACAAGTCCTGATCAGCGACAAGCGAGTGCTCGACGGCATCTCGATGCAGGCACCAGAGCACGCAAGAGCGCTCGCCGATGCCTTCTGGCCGGGACCTATGACGCTCATCGTGCCCGCGTCACCTTCACTGCGCTGGCATGTCGGCGGCGACGAGCGGTACGTGCAGGTCAGGGTTCCCGACCAGGAAGTCGCAATCGAACTGCTCGGCCGGACAGGACCGCTGCTCGCCTCTGCCGCGCGAAGTGCCGCTGGCGAGATCGTGACTGGACAGGACTCCGCTGGCGAGTTGAGCGAGCACGCCGCCGTCTTCCTCGACTGCGGCACGATCGAGCCCACGGCATTCAGTACGGTTGTCGACTGCACCGGACCCGAGGCAGCGGTGCTGCGCAAGGGCAAGGTCACCGTCGGCATGATCGTCGATGTGCTCGGCTACATGCCTGGAGTGCGGGCCTAGGATCCGGATGGGTGTCGTTGCGGTAGTTTGTCCGTCACAATAGGAGCTGAGGCGCCTCCGACTGAAAGGCGGCCCGTCGTGACCAACCCCGCCCCGAATCCCACGCCGATCACCGGCGAACTCGACCTCTCAGCCAACGAGTTCTGGGCGCTGTCGCTGGCCGACAGGCACGCCGCCTTCGCCAAGCTGCGCGAACTTCCTTCGCCGCCCTACTTCCTGGACCCGCAGAACCCGTTCGGCGACTCTACCGACGGTTACTACGGGCTGGTCAGACACGCCGACGTACTCGAGGCGAGCAGGCATCCTGACCTGTTCTCCTCGGCACGCGGCGCAACTAGCCTGATTGACCTGCCGCCCGAATTCAACGAGTACTTCGGCTCCATGATCAATATGGACGATCCGAAGCACGCCAGGCTCCGCCGGATCGTTTCCAGGGCATTCACCCCGAAAATGATCAAGAAGTTCGAGGAAGACGTACAACTGACCGCGGTCGCCATCGTCGACGACCTGATCGCGACCGGACCCTGCGACTTCGTGCAGCAAGTGTCGGCCAAGCTCCCGCTGAAGATCATCTGCCAGATGATGGGCATCGGCGACGAGCACTACGAACGGGTGCTTCACAACACCAACATCATCTTGGCCGGCGGCGATCCCGAGTTTCTCAGCGAAAATATGGACGAGGCCATCGGGCAAATCCTCACAGCCGGGTCCGACCTCGCCGCGCTGGTCACCGACCTCGCCGCGGCCAGGCAGTCAGAGCCGGCCGATGACCTGACCACCGCGCTTGCTACCGCGAACGTGGACGGGGAACAACTCACGCCCGCCGAGCTCGCGTCGTTCTTCATCTTGCTGGTCGTCGCCGGGAACGAGACGACGCGCAACGCGATCTCGCATTCGCTCGTACTGCTCACCGACAATCCCGACCAGCGCGAGCTCCTGCTCGCCGACTTCGAAGGCAAGATCGCGGGCACGGTGGAGGAAGTCGTCAGGTACGTCTCGCCGGTGATCTGGATGCGGCGCTCGCTTACCCGCGACGCCGTTGTCAACGGGCACCAGTTCCGCGAGGGTGACAAGGTCGCGCTGATCTACTGGTCGGCTAACCGTGATGAGTCGGTCTTCGCCGACCCATTCAAGTTCGACATCACCCGCTCGCCCAACCCGCACGTCGGCTTTGGTGGCGCCGGCCCGCATTTCTGCCTCGGCGCTCACCTGGCCAGGCGCGAGATAACCGTGATGCTCAGGGAATTGCTTCAGCGGGTGCCAGGGATCCACGCCTCTGGCCAGCCTGACCGGCTGCTATCCAGCTTCATCAATGGCATCAAGCACCTGCCATGCAAGCTTGACTAACGGCAGTCATCCTTATCTGGTTACGGACGGCACTCATTTTCGTAACTGCCTGTAGTCATGCCTGGATAACGTGTATAACTAGAACCTCAGACGGCACGCCACCTGACTTCTGCAGCAGCGGGGAAGCGAGCCGTCCGGGGGAACAGGGGGAGCCGCCCGTCGCGGACGGGGCCTTCGTCCGGGGGCACGCGCTGCCGTCCTCGCCAGCCGGCCAGGACCAGGCACGCGCCGACGACGAAGCCGCGAACGGGCGGCAGGGTCATCGTCCTGCGGATGGTGCCGCACGGGGGCGCGGCTCCGTCCGCAGGACTAAATCACCCCACCCCTAACCTGGGCCGCCACCCCCGAGCCCCAGCCCCCACAACCCCGCAACGTAGGCACCCTGGCACCCACAACCCCGCAACGTGGGGACCCCGGCCACGCCAGTGCAGGCCCAGCGCGGGCCAGAACCCCCGCAACGCCGCAACGTCGGATGCCGGTCACGGGAGATGCCAGGTACACGGACATGAAACCCGGTGATCATCCGAAGCGACGAAGGGAAACCGCCCGCAGCCGTGAGCTCCGGGACCAACCCGGCTGGCAATCCCCGGCCCCAGCGAAGCCAACCCCCACAACGCCACAGCGCGCGCACCCCAACACCCACAACGCCACAGCGTGCGCATGGCTCTGGCCCTGGCGGGCTCGCGCTCTGGCTCGGGCCGGGCGGGAGGAAGCGTCGCGCGCAGGTGGGTTAGGGCAGGGCGCTGATTCTGGCGGCTAGGGCGAAGTCGGCGT
The DNA here is from genome assembly GCA_027313705.1 of Actinomycetota bacterium. Taxonomy (GTDB): domain Bacteria; phylum Actinomycetota; class Actinomycetes; order Streptosporangiales; family Streptosporangiaceae; genus Chersky-822. The sequence goes on from DAHVDE010000033.1 coordinate 15,789, forward strand.
CCGTCAGGCCGCCGGCCGAGTGGGTGGACAAGGTCAAGGTGACCCGGTTCCACGAGATGGCGATGTCCGGGTGGTGGTTGGCCGTTTGCGCCAGGTGCGCGACTGCGCCGACGTAGAGGATCGCGTTCGCGAAGTCGCTTAGCGTGACGGTCTTGGTGATTTCACCGCCAGAGCGCTTCCAGCCTGCCGCCGAGCCGAGCCTGGCAGTGATCTCTTCTTCGGTAAGCAGCATCATGCTTCCTATGCTCTCAGGCGCCCGCTGCCGGGCATCCGCCGCCGGGCACCCGCTCGCGGGTAAGGCGACCACTCCCCGGCCCGCGCGGGCGGCAAGGTTGCAGCGATAGGCTGAGCCATCGCCGGAGAGCGCCGGCGCGCCGCAAGGGCGTGCTGGCGCCGCACGTTCGCAAGCCGACCTTGAATATGCCCTGGAGCCACAGATGCCCGAATCGCAGCCGGCGGCACTGAAGCGCACACCGCTCGCGGCGGTCCATGAGAGCCTCGGCGCGGTCATGACTGACTTCGCCGGCTGGCAGATGCCGTTGCGCTATCGCAGTGAGACCGCCGAGCATAACGCGGTCAGGACGGCGGCTGGCCTGTTTGACCTTTCGCACATGGGCGAACTGCGGGTGACCGGCACCGAGGCGACGGCCGCGCTTGACTACGCACTGGTCAGTGACATCGCGGCGGTGCGCCAGGGCCGGGCCAAGTACACGATGATCGTCGCCGCCGACGGCGGCGTAATCGACGATCTCATCGTTTACCACCTGGCGGACAACGACTACCTGGTGGTCGCCAACGCCTCGAACGCCGCGACGGTGGCGCAGGAGCTGACCGAGCGTGCCATGGGTTATCAGGCGACTGTTACCGACCGCACAGAAGACTACGCTCTCCTCGCGATCCAGGGCCCGAAGTCGGCGGCCATCGCGGCAAAGCTGACTAGCACCGACCTGAGCGCGCTGAAGTACTACGCAGGCTATCCGGCGACCGTGGCAGGCCAGGATGTGCTGCTTGCCCGCACCGGCTACACCGGCGAGGACGGATTCGAGATCTACGCGGATCCGGCGGCCGCAGCCGGCATCTGGACCGCGCTCACCGAAGCGGGCAGCGCGGAAGGGCTGATCCCGGCCGGACTGGCGGCGCGCGACTCACTGCGCCTGGAAGCTGGCATGCCGCTGTATGGCAATGAACTCAGCCTGGAGGTTACCCCGTACGACGCCGGGCTCGGGCGGGTGGTCAAGCTGGACAAGGCTGGCGATTTCGTCGGAAAGGCTGCCCTGGCGCAGCGGGCACAGGAGCCGCCAGTGCGGACCCTGGTCGGCCTGACCGGGCAGAGCAGGCGGGTGCCAAGGCACGGTTACCCGGTGCTCGTGGCCGGCGTTCAAGCAGGCACGGTGACCAGCGGCGGTCACTCCCCGACGCTCGGCAAGCCGATCGCGATCGCCTACCTGGACACCAGCGCTGCCGGGCAGGCGGCCATCGATGGCCTGGCGGTCGATATCCGGGGCAGCGCCGAGCCTGCCACCTTGGTCAGTCTCCCGTTCTACCGCCGGGACCGGCACTAACCGCGGCTCCGCCGGTCAGGCGGACCAGAAAACTGCGCAAAACCAACGAAAGGCACGACATCATGAGCGTTCCCGAAGAGCTGTACTACACGGCCGAGCACGAGTGGGTCGCGATCTCGGAATCGACCGCCAGGATCGGCATTACTGACTACGCTCAGCGTGCACTCGGCGACGTGGTCTTCGTGCAGGCACCGACGCCGGGAACCAGGATCACGGCAGGTGACCCGTGCGGTGAGGTCGAGTCGACCAAGTCGGTCAGCGACATCTACGGGCCGGCCGACGGCGAGGTGACCGAGATCAACCCAGAGGTTGACGACGATCCAGGGCTGGTCAACTCCGATCCATACGGGGCGGGGTGGCTGTTCAAGATCAGGCTGGATTCCGAGGACGAGGTGCCTCCTGGCCTGCTTTCCGCAGCCGAGTACACCGCGCTGATCGCAGCAGAGGAGCAGTGACGACGGCCGACCCTGAGTACTGCCTCAAGCGACTCGACGCCGCGACAGCGGACCTCGAGCCGCCGTTCGCGGTCATCGATCTGGCCGCGTTCCGGTCGAACGCGGCCGGCATGACCCGCCGGGCGGCTGGCAAGCCGATCAGGCTCGCCAGCAAGTCGGTGCGATGCCGGGCACTGATCGAGCAGGCGCTTGCGCTCGGCGGGTTCCGCGGCATACTCGCGTTCACCCTGCCAGAAGCCCTGTGGCTGGCCGAGTGCCAGGCCAGCGATGACATCGTGGTCGCGTACCCGACGGCGGACACCAAGGCGCTGGCCAGGCTGGCCGGATCGCAGACCGCCTCGATCGCCATCACGCTCATGGTCGACAGCACCGACCACCTCGACCTGATCGCCAGGGCGGCGGCGACCGTTGCCGATCGCCAGCAGGTCAAGGTCGCGATCGACATCGATGCCAGCTATCAGGCGTTCTTCGGCCGGTTCAGGGCCGGTGCCATGCGCTCGCCGGTCAGGACTCCTGCCCAGGCCTGCGCACTCGCGAAGGCGATCGAGGCACGGCCTGGCCTGCGGCTGGCCGGGCTGATGGCCTACGAGGCCCAGATCGCCGGCGTCGGCGACCAGCCGCCAGGCCGCCCGTTTTACGGCCGGGCGGTTCGGCTGATGCAGCGCCTGTCGGCAAGGGAACTCGCCGACCGCCGTGCTGCCATCGTGGCCGCTGTCGAGAAGATCGCGCCACTGCGTTTCGTCAACGGCGGCGGCACCGGCTCGATCGCGACGACGGCGGCCGAGGCCGCCGTCACGGAGATCGGTGCCGGGTCGGGGCTTTACCAGCCCGGCCTCTTTGATGCTTACCGTGCCCTGTCCGGACAGCCGGCCGCGCTGTTCGCGCTCCCGGTGGTGCGCCGGCCAGGCCCCGGCGCGGTGACCGTGCTCGGCGGTGGCTACCTGGCCTCTGGCCAGGCAGCGGCGAGCAGGCTACCCGTCCCCTTCCTGCCCGCCGGACTCAGATTCGACAAGGACGAGGGCGCGGGCGAGGTGCAGACACCGCTGCTCGGGCCGGCCGCAGACGGCTTGCGGATCGGTGACCGGGTCTGGTTCAGGCACGCCAAGGCAGGTGAGTTGTGCGAGCGCTTCAACGAACTGCACTTGATCGACGACACCGGTCTCGGCGACGACGTGCCCGGCGACACCGTGCTGACCGGTACCGTGCCAACTTATCGCGGCGAGGGCAAGGCTTTCCTCTAGCTCACCTGGCCGCTGGCTGACGGATCACCAGGGGCAAGAGGCGCGGCGGGAATCAGCTGCGCCCGCCCCGGCGGCGGCTCACGATCCTGACCACGGCGACGCCGGCCAAGGTCACCGCTATGGCCGCGGCGGCGAGTTGTACTTCCGGTTTGGCCAGCTCGGCGAGCGCACGCTCCCTGAGCCTGCGCACGTTGTTAGCCGGGCTGACCCTGTCGGCAAGCGCGTCGATCGTCCTGGCCAGGTTTTCCCTGGTCCGCTCGATTTCCGCGATGATCTCCTCGGTCTCGCGCTTGGCGACCTTGCCGCGCGTCGCAGCACCGTTCGCGGCAGCGAGATCAGTAAGGCGGCCTTCCACGACATGGCCGCGAGCGGTTCCGCTGACGGCGGTACTGCCCGTGCGCGGCTGTACCTGGTCATCCTTGTCAGCCATCTGTCGCGTCCCTCCAGCCTCCGGCCCTCCGGCCGGTCACGTCCGCGCCGGGCCTGGTTAAGTGTCCCAGGAACACCCGGCACGATGTGTGAGTACCCCCGCATGTTGCGAAATAGCGCGGGCGCGGCGGTCAAGCTGGCTGCCTGACCGCCGCGCCCGGATGGCTGACGGTCGGCTAGCCCGCTGAACCAGCGAGCCGCTGCGCCTGGCCGATGATCGACTGGCAAGCGTGGAGCAGCCTGCTCGCGTGCCTGATGCGGCGCTTGCGGAACTCAGCCTTCCATAGGTCAATCTTGATCTTGCCTGCCAGCACGTCCCTGGCCATCTCCAAAGTCCTGAGCTGCCTGCCGATTACTGAACGTGAGGCCGGCGACATCGTGTTCCAGCGAACGCACCTGCGGCGCATCGGGTCCAGGGTTTCCCGTCATGAATCCAAAGAAAGAGCGACAAGCCAGGGGCTAGCCAGCTAATTGTTTTAGACCTTAATTGCCGTAATACGAATAGCCGCATTCCGGCGCCAGGCCGATTGGCGCCGTAGCGAGGCAATTGCGGGCGAACCGACCTAAGATCAGGTGATGGCGATCGATGCGGTGATCTTCGACTGGGGCGGCACGCTTACGCCGTGGCACACCATCGATCACGAGGCGCTCTGGCTCTCGGTCTGCCAGCCGCACTTCCCCGCTGATTACGCGGACCGGGCGCGCGCCATCATGGCCGCCGAGCTCAGCGCGTGGGAACTGGTCAAGACACGGCTGCGCAGCTCCACGCTGTGCGCCGTGTTCGACCAGGCGGGCATCGAGCCGCCTGATGCCATGATCGCCGCCTACCGGCGTGAATTCGAGCAGCACACGTTCACCGACCCGGCCGCGGCGGGGGTGTTCGGCCAGTTGCGAACCAGGGGCATCAAGATCGGCGTGCTCTCGAACACGCTCTGGCCGCGCGCCTGGCACGAGGACGTGTTCCGCCGCGACGGCGTGCTCGGCATGATCGACGGCGCCGTCTACAGCAGCGAGATTGCGTGGGCCAAGCCGCACCCGCAGGCATTCTTCGCGGCGATGGCCGCAGTCGGCGCTACCGACGCGAGTCGCTGCGTGTTCGTCGGCGACCGGCCATGGGACGACATCAGCGGCGCGAAGCAGGTCGGAATGCGGGCCGTGCTCGTGCCGCACTCTGAGGTACCGGCGTTCGACGAGATCACGCCGGACGCGGTGATCAGCGGCCTGGCCGAGTTGCCCGCGGTGATCGAGTCCTGGTGACAGCACGCGGAGCGGCCAGGCGCGGGTCTAGCTGGCTGACTCGCGAGCGGCCCAGCGGAAGACGCCCTTGGCCATGGTCGAGGTCGCGGCGTTCTCGCATGCGGTGAAGACCTGCCGCCTGACCGCGCCGATCGCCTGGTCATCAGGCGCGGCCAGCCAGGCAAGCTCGGCCAGGTGCGCCGCGAGCCGCAACGGCTCGCTGAAGTCGCCAGCCGCCCCGTCGATCAGGGTCAGCGCCCGGTCCGCAAGCACCCGCGCTCCCCCGGCAAGCCCGGCGAGTTCGCCGGCCAGTGCCCGTTCGGCGGCCGGCTTCAGGCAGGCGGGGTTCCCGTCCCACCACCCGCCGTACTGCCGCCACACGTTGCGCACCACGAACTCTGGCTCGTCGTAGACGGGCCGCAGATAGGGTCGCTCCATCAGCGCGGGCGGCGGGACGACACCGTGGATGGCCTCGTCCAGCCTGCCGCCGGCGTTCATGATCGCCAGCGTCTGTTCTACCAGCGACTCGAGCAGCTCAGCCGTGTCGGTCAGCGCCTGCCTGACCCGGCCGGCACCGATCACAGGCACGCCATGGCCGGGCAGCAGGTACTCGGGCTCGAGCGCGACCATGCGGCGCAGCGCCGCCGCCCACTCCGCCGGGTAGCGCTGCACCTTCTGCGGGTTGCCCGCGTTCGGCGAGGCCCAGATGAACAGGTCCCCGCAGCACAGCACCCGCTTGCTGGCCAGCCAGGTCACGGTGTGGTCGTCGGTCTCGCCTTTCTCGTGCCTGAGCAGGAACTCAAGGTCGCCGAAGGAAACCCCGAGCTCATCACGGTAGGTGCGGTCCGGATACCGGTACTCGACCGGCCAGCGCAGTCCTTTCAGGCCGAACTGGCGCTCGTTGATGATGCCGTTGTATCCGGCGGTCCTGACGTAACGGTCGAACCTGTGCGGCAGTGCCTCGTGGGCGAGCACGACAGGCGCCCGCCACCCGCGCTCGGCCGACTCCGCCTCCCATACCGCCGTGCCGAAGACATGGTCGATGTGGCCGTGGCTGTAGATCGCGGCGGCCAGCCGCTGGCCTGACCAGCGGCGCAATTGCGAGTGCACGGCCTGCGCGACGAACGTGCTGCCCGTGTCGGCCAGGACGAGGCCGTCCTGGGTGCTGAAAGCCGACACGTTGCCGAACGCGGGCACGAACACGACGCCCTCGCAGATCTCGGCGAGGCCGCCCAGGTTGCCTACCGGGTGAATATCGGTCGTGGAAACCTCGCCGCGCCATAGCTGGTCGGCTAGCTCAAGTACATCTTGTGCCATCGGCAGCGGCCTCCCGGCAGATCGTCATACAACCATACGGAAGCTGGCCGGCCAGGACGAGCCCCGGCCGGCCCGGCGAGATCAGGCGAGCATCAGCCTTGCAGCGCCGCCAGTTCGGCCGCAACCATCGCCTCGTGCTCCTCTTCATCCTTGCGCGCGGCTGCCGGACTCCAGCGGCCGCGCAGCAGCGGGATGCTCAGCAAGAAGAAGATGATGCCGCCGAAGCAGATCCAGTACCAGGTCTTCCACTGGCCGGCCGTGTCTGCCGCCGCCGCCTTTACCGCGCTCACGTGCGCGCTGAGGAAGGCGAGCACCGAGGGCGGGATCTTGGAGTATGCCTCGAGCGAAGCGGTGTACTGCTTGAGCTTGGCCAGGTCGGGCGCGGCGTTCTTCAGCACCGTGAGCTGCGACGCGTACGGTGCCAGCGTCTTGAGCTGCGGTGCGACCGCGATGACGCCGTCGATCGCCGCCTTGTTCGCCGAGATGGTGCCCAGCACCCCGAGGCCCTTGGCGCCTCCCCCCGCCGCGGTGATTGCCTTGGCGACCAGTGCGGGCGGAATGCTCGCCGGGCTGGTGTACTTGGCCAGCTTGGTGAAGAGCGCGGGATGGGCCTGGAGCACCGCGAGCTCTGGCGCGAACTTGACCGCGTTGCCGAGCTGCACCGAGTCCTTCGTGGCCAGGGCCACGACGGCCTGGTGCGTCTGCGCAAACGCGATGATGGCCTTGTCCGCCGTCGCGATGGCAACGATCGAAGGCGGGGGCGGCGGCAGCGCGAGCTCGCTCTTGTACTTCTGCGCGTCCGCGCTCACGGTCGCACCGTAATCGACTAGCGGCGTGACCGAGGTAATGACATGCGGGATGATCAGGAAGGCCACGAACACCACGACCCTGATGATCCAGCCCCAGATGGCCAGGCCGGTCGCGGTCAGCGCCGGATTGCGTGCCTCGACGGTCTCGGTGAAGCTGGCCATCCACGGGGTGTAGGCCACGCCGAGCCCGAAGGACAGCAGGGCGAGAATGATCGCCAGCGTGTAGTAGCTGGGATGATGGCCGGCCTGCATGAGGTAGATCACGGTCATCACGGCGGCCAGCACACCGCCGACGACCATGAACGGCTTCCTGACCCTGAACCGGTCAGAGATCATGCCGATCACTACGACCGCGATGACGTTGAAGCCCCAGTTCCAGTTGCCCAGTCCGTTGCCGTCCTTCAGCGAGAAGCCGAACACCGAAGAGAAGTAGATGACGGCGAAGCCGACTGCCGTGTAGTAGATCAGCAGCATCACGGCGACGGCGAAGGCGGAGACCACGATGTCGGGCTTGAGCAGCTGGCGGAACGGGTGCTTCAGCGCGGCCGCGATGTCGATTCCCTTGGCCTTGGCCTCGATCAGCGCCCGGTCCCTGATGCTGACCATGAGCTGGTCACGAAGCTGCGGCGAGAGCTCGCGCAGCAGGACAAGCGCGATGAGGAACACCACGATGCCCGCGATGCCGCAGATACGGTATTCATGGGTCCAGAACCTGGGGTCGTTGACGACCGCGGGAATGGTGGCACTGCCGACGCCCGCGACGATGAGGCTGCCGACGACCGGCCCGCTCGTCCAGAAACCCATCGCCGTCGCCCGGCCGGTCTGCGGCGAGAAGTCGCGGATCAGCGCCGGAGTGGCGACCAGGCAGATGCCCTCGACCACGCCGACGACAAAGCCCTCAACCGTGTACACCCATTTATTCGTGGCTGCGGGGAGTATGAATGCCACGAAGACGCCGGTGAACAGCAAGCCGAAGACGACCAGGTTGGCCCGGCCAAGACGGTCGGTCAGCCCGGCGAACAGCGAGCCGAAGGCGCCGATCAGGTTGCCGAAGGCAAGCGTCGTGACGAAGAACGTGAAGCTCATGTGCAGATTAGCCAGGATCAGCGTGGACACCGATCCGCCGACGTACAGCTCGTAGTACAGCATGATGGTCGCCAGCACGGTGATCGCGAGGTACATGACCCGCGCGCCGGTTTCCGGGTAAGAATCGAGCTGGCGGCGCCATAGGAAGGACATTCCAGAACGGGGATTGCTTACCACACCCTCTGCGGCCGCACTCATGTGGACCTCACCAATGTTGACAACATTGCGGAACTGGCACGCCAGGCAGACCCTGGACGGTGAGGTCAAGATATCTGCACGTCGCGTGCAAGTTCAATAGGCGGCTGCCGGCCGGTCAGGCGGCGAGCGGGAACCCGGCCTGGGTGAACAGCGCGGCGAAGGTGGTGCGAACTAGCTCGCGGGCGCGCAGCGGACTCAGGCCCAGGTCAGTACGCAATGACTCCCAGAATGACCAGATGCTGATCGCGTGCAGCGCTTCGACAAGCTGGTCGCGCTGCCTGCCGGACAGCTTGTCGAGCTCGGGCGCGAATACCAGTTCAAGCTCGGCCAGGCCGGCCGCGACCTTCTTCTTATGGTCAGAGCGCAGATCGGCCGACGAAGGCTGGGAGATCCTGGCCGCGCGCCAGGTCGGCGTCATCTCCTCAAGCACGTGAGCACGCTGATTGACGAACGTGTCGACGCGGGCGGCGAGCGGCTGGTCGGGCTCGATCTTGCGCACCAGGGACCTGAGGATCTCGGTGTCCCGCTTCACCGACTCGACCAGCAGCGCTTCCATGTCGGTGAACTGCTGCCAGACCGTACGCAATGACACCCCGGCCCGCTCGGCGATCCTCGGTGCCGTCGGGCGCAGGTCACCCTCGGCGTGCAGCGCCCGCATGGCGCTGATGATCGCCCGCCTCGTGCGGTGCGACCGTGCGGCCCGGCCGTCGGCCGGTTCCGCTGGCTCAGGCACGCCCAGCAGCTCAGCGTCGCTGAGCCAGTCACTGGCCGCTCCTGCGGTCGAGTCAGGTGAGTCAGGCGAGTTCAGTGCGGCCTCTTGGCGCAACGCGGACTCCGAGAAGCTCTACGGGGCGCGGCCCCCGGTGACAGAACGCGACCGGGCCGGCCGTGACCAGGCCCGGCCCGACGTATACCAGGTCATCTTAATGCGGCCCGCGCACCAACTCGGCAGCGGCTCCTGCCCGCCGCCACCGAGGTGAGCAGCTCGCCGAGCGCGCGGCCGCCGCGGTCCCAGGTCGCGGCGGCCGCCACCGCCGCACCCAGGCGTACTCGCCGGGTCACGGCAGGACCGCCGCGCACCGCCTCGGCTAGCGCCGCGGCCCAGGCGGCAGGATCAGCCGGCGGCACCAGCGCCGCGGCCCCGGCGCACACCTCGCGAAGCACCGGAATGTCGCTGGCCACCACGGGCAAGGCCGCAGCCATCGCCTCGAGCGCCGGCAGCCCGAACCCCTCGGCCAGGGATGGCAGCGCGAACGCCGAAGCCGCCGCGTACACCGAGGGCAGGTGCTCGTCGGCCAAGAACGGCACCAGCCTGACCCGCGCACCAAGCCCGAGCAAGGCGATCAGGGCCGGCGCTGGGGACTTGAACGCCGGATCGAGACATCCCGCGATGACCAGGCTGACCTCGCCGGGAAGCAGGCTCATCGCCCGGATCAAGATCTCGTAGTTCTTGTGCGGGCGGTGCGCGCCGACCGCGAGCACGAACCGCGCGGGCAGGTCATACCGCCGTCTGGCCGCAGCGACGTCCCGCTCGGTTACGGCATGAAACCTGACGGCGTCAACCCCGTTCGGGATCACTGCGACGTGGCGAATCGCCGGATAATGCTGGCGGACCTGAAAAGAACTAGCAGTCGTCGGCGTGGTGACGGCGCTGGCACGACGCAGCGCCGCTCCGGTGACGATCTTGAAGCCGAGCTGGCGGTAGCGGCCGCCGGCGAAGGCACGGTCGGCTTCGATCGTGGCGTCGTGGGCGGTCACCACCACCGGGCAGGGGCAAATCGGCGGGACGAACATGGGGTAAGGCGCCCACAGGACGGCGGCACGGGCGGCACGGATCAGCCGGGCCAGCTCGGCGGCGCGGTGCACCGCGCCGAGCGTGATGTCCGTGCCGATCAGCTCGGCCTTCGCCGCCAGCCCGGCCAGCGGGAACAACTGCGTCCTGGCCGGGTTGACCAGGACGCGCACCGCCAGGTCGGCGGGTACGCCGCTGAGATGCCCTGCGAGCATCATCGCCGATCTGGCCAGCCCGTACGCGCCGGGCATGCCGTTCACCCGCGCATCGATGAGCACGGCGGGGCGATCAGCGTTCATGCAGGCAAGGTACCTGTACGGCCGGCCAGCGGACCGGCGAGGACACCCGCGCAACGGCGTCATGTCACCGTGGCGCCGCTTCCATTCGTGCTGTTGTTCAGCTATCTGTTCAACAAGACCGTTAACCTTCGCTGTCATGACGACTACCGCGAAAACGGACCCTCGCCGGCCTGACCGTGGCTGACCGCGCAACCACGCGGATCGCGGCAATGCGGATCATCGTGGTCACCGACCAGTACGCACCGATGGTGGGTGGCGTCCCCGCAGTGACCCGAGGGCTCGCGGTCGGCCTGGCCAGGCGCGGGCATGCGGTGACCGTACTCGCGCCGAGCGCGGGGGTGCGGAACGCCGCCGTCATGGACGGCCCGACGCGGGTGCGCTACCTCGGCTCTGTCCCCTGGCCCTGGTATCCGGGCATGCGGGTCGCACGGATCCCGGTACGGGCCGTGCACAGGTACATCTCGGCCGCGGCTCCTGACGTCGTCCACATCCATTCACCGGTCGTGCTCGGCGTGCTCGCCAGCAGGAGGGCCGTGCGCAGCGGCGTGCCTGTCATATATACAAACCATTATTTGCCAGCAAATTTCGCCGGTACCGCGGGCGACGGCTCGCCACTGCTCAAGACCTGGTTCTACTCGTGGGTAGTTGGCTTCGCCAATCGCTGCGGCTATGTCACGGCGCCGAGCGAGACCGCGCTAGGGCTGCTCGCCGAGCGCGGTCTTCAGGCGCCTTCCGGTGTCATCTCCAACGGCGTCGACCTCGAGAAGTTCCGTCCTGGCCCGCCTGACCCTGCGCTGGCCAGGCGGTACGGGCTCAGCCTGCACCGGCCCGTAGTGCTGTCAGTCGGCAGGCTGAGCCCGGAAAAGCGCCTTGATGTCCTGCTCGATGCGGCCAGGCGGCTGGTTGCCTCCGCTCAGTTCGTCGTCGTCGGGGCCGGACCGCAGGAGACGGCGCTGCGGGCCTCGGCCGCCAGGGCCGGAATCGCGGACCTGGTCACTTTCCTCGGGCACGTTCCCGACGCCGACCTGCCCGGCGTGTACCGGCTGGGTACCGTATTCGCGATCTCCTCGCAGGCCGAACTGCAGAGCCTGGCGACCATGGAGGCGATGGCCTGCGGTCTGCCCATCGTGGCGGCCGACGCCTACGCGCTATCTGAACTGGTCACTCACGGCGCCAACGGCTATTTGTTCGCGAGCGGCCAGGGCGCGGAACTGGCCGGGTACCTGGACAACCTGCTCGTTGACGAGAACCTGCGCCTGGCAATGGGCAGGGAAAGCCTGCGCGTCATCGCCAGCCATGGGCGGGAATCGACGCTGGCGCAGTGGGAATCGGTTTACGCTCTTATGGCCGGAAAATATCTTCGAGCGGCAGCATAAAGGCCAGGCGCCAATGACGAAGCAGGATGCCGATTCTCAGGTGCCGCTGCTGTTCCTCGTCTCCGACACCGGCGGCGGGCACCGGAGCGCGGCGTTCGCCGTCAGTCAGGCACTGGAGCTCAGCTACCCTGGCCGGTTCGCCCCGGTCATCGAGGATCCGCTCCGCCAGGGCGGCGCCCCGGCACGGCTGCGCTGGGTGACGGCACTCTACGGGCCGGGGATCAGGCTCACCCCGTGGCTGTGGGGCGCGTTCTGGCACTCGTCCAATGCCCGTCAGACGTTCCGCCTGTACGAGCAGGCGCTGTTCGCGCCGGTGTACCGTACGGTCAGCGAAGCGGTCGCCAGGCACCGGCCGGCGCTTATCGTGTCCTTCCACGCGATGACTTCGCGCCCGGCGGTGCGAGCCAGGGCCAGGAACGCCAGCCTGCCGCCTGCGCTGGTGATCACCGTGATCACGGACCTGGTCACCCCGCACCAGGCGTGGCGCTACGGCGGGGTCGACATGATCGTGGTGCCTTCCGCCGCGGTGCGGACCCGCTGCCAGCTCGACGGAATCGCGCCGGAACGCCTCGTCGACCTCGGGCTCCCTGTCAGGGCCGAGTTCGGCGCCTGGCCTGCGGAGCCTCGCGACCGTGCCGCGCTGCGGCGCTCGCTCGGAGTCAGCGAAGACCGGTTCTTCGTGGTGGTACTCGGCGGCGCTGAAGGCTCAGGCGACCTGGCCAGGCGCGCCGCCGCGCTTGTCGGCCGGCTCGACGACATCGAGGTCGCGGCCTTGTGCGGGCGCAACGCAGGCGCCAGGCGGCGGCTCACCAGGCTGGCAGGCAAGGCGGGCGGCAGGCTTGTGGTCAAGGGCTTCGTCGACAACATGGCCGACTGGCTGCACGCGGCCGACATCGTGGTCAGCAAGGCCGGGCCGGGGACCATCGCCGAGGCCACCGCCTGCGGGGCGCCGCTGATCCTGACCTCGTACGTGCCGGGCCAGGAGCGGGGCAACGCGGACTACGTGGCCAGGGCCGGCGCCGGGTGCTATCAGCCGACCCTGCGCGGGCTGGTCGCCGAGATCAGCGCCTTGCGCCAGGACCCGGCCAGGCTAGCCGCGATGCGGGCCGCCTCGGCCGGCCTCGGCAGGCCGGCGGCGGCACTCGACATCGCCGCACTGATCGCCAGCCTGGCCGGCCGCGGCCGGGCTAGCGCCGGCCGGGCCCTGAACGGTCAAGGCGGAACCAGGTAAGCGCGGCGAAGGCGGCGCCGAGCAAGGCCGCGAGCACGATGTTCAGCAGCCAGGTCTGGGCGTTGTGGTTCCAGATCGGGTCAGGACCAGAGCCAGGCGGCGGCGGTGTGACCACGTTCAGGTTCGTGGTGGACGCCGCCGCTCCGAAACCCCACCTCGATGGAGACAGCCACGCCACCTGCTCCAGTCCCGCCTTGCCGTTCAGGCGGAACACGCCGCCGCTGAGCACGACCTCGAAAAGGACCACGACTACCATGAGCGGCAGGGTCTTGTCCGAGGTGCTGACGGCCGCGGAGATGAGCAGCCCGGCCGCCATCGAGGCGACCGCGAGCACCGCGATCGCCAGCATGATCTCTTCGAGCGGGAACGCGCTCGCCAGCGCACCGTTCGGCGGCAGCGGCCGGCCAGCCAGGCTGATCAGGACGAGCACCACGGCTTGCACGGCGCTGATCACGCCGAGCACGACCAGCTTGGACCACAGGTAGGCGCCGGCAGAAAGGCCGGCGGCCCGTTCCCTGGTATAGATCGGCCGTTCCTTGACGATCTCCCGCACCGCGTTCGACACCCCGGTCAGGCAGGCCGCCATGATCAAGATGAGCAGTACCTGGATCGCGTTGCCGTTACCGCGGGGGACGGCAACCAGCCCGCGGGGGTCGGGAATCACCCGGACCACGATGCCGAGGATGATCGGGAGCAGCGCGATCACCGCCGCGTAGTTGCGGTCCGAGCCGATGACCGCCAGGTAGCGCCTTACCAGCGTGAATAGCTGTGACAGGCGGTCAGAAGGCGGCGGGGCCTGCCGCGTGGCGGGCCCTCGGCGGCGCAGCACCCGCTGGGTGAAGTCACCAGGCTCCTGGCTGATGTACTGCCGGTAGTAGGCAGAGGCGCGGTACTGCGCCGCCCAGTCCCTGTCTGGCTGGTCCTCGAAAGCGCGGAACACGTGCGCCCAGCTTGGCTGGCCGAAATGCTTGAGGCCTTCGGCCGGCGGCCCGAAGTAGGCGACCTTGCCGCCTGGCACCAGCACCAGGAGCCGGTCGCAGACGTGCAGGTTCGCCACGCTGTGGGTGACGACGATGACCGTGCGCCCGTCGCGGGCCAGCCCTGACATCATCTCCATCACCGACATGTCGAGACCGGGATCGAGCCCGGACGTCGGCTCGTCGAGGAACAGCAATGACGGCTTGGTCAGCAACTCGAGTGCGACGTTGACTCGCTTTTGCTGGCCGCCTGACAGTGACGAGGCGCGGGTGTCGGCATGCTTGGTCAGCGAAAGCTCGGCGAGCACTTCCTCGATCCGCCGCTCCCGCTCGGCCTTGCTCGTGTCCTTGGGGAACCGCAGTTCCGCAGCGTACCTGAGCGCGCGGCGCGCCGACAGCTGGGTGTGCAGGATGTTCTCCTGCGGAACCAGGCCGATGCGGTGCCTGAGCTGGTCATAGTTGGCGTAGAGGTCGCGGTCGTCGTAGTAGACGGTGCCTTGGGTCGCGGGCCGGAGGCCGGTAAGCGCGCCGAGCAGGGTCGACTTGCCCGCGCCGCTCGGCCCGATGACGCCGAGCAGGCAGCGCTCGCCGAGCGGGAAGCTGACGTCATCGAGTATCACCTTGCCGTTCGGCAGCCGCACGGTGAGCCCGCGAGCGTCGAGCGACACGTCACCTGAGTCGATGAACTCCTGCAACTGGTCGCCGACCATGTGATAGCTCGCGCTGCCGACGCCGATCACGTCACGCTCGCTGACTACCGCCGAGGTCACGCGCTGGCCGTTCACGTAAGTGCCGTTGGAGCTGCCGAGATCCGCGATCTCGTAACCGCCGGCCGCCAGCTTGCGAAGCTCTGCGTGATGCCGGGAAACCAGCAGATCCGCGACCACGATGTCGTTATCTGCGGCGCGGCCGATCCTCAGCACCTTGACCGGCAGCCGCATGACCTGGCTCGGCGCCCGCTCCGCGCCCGGGCGCCGAGAGCCTGGCAGGCCGCCCGGCGGGGCCTGGGCCGCCGGTCCTGGTGCAATCGAGAACAGCACGACTGGACCGTCGCCGACCGAGCCGAGCCAGACCTGACAGGCCCCTGTGATCGCGAACTGGCGAATCCGCTCCGAGCCCGCGAACGTGCCGTTGGTGCTGCCCTTGTCCACGAGCACCCACTGCCCGCCGTTCACCTGAAGCAGCGCGTGCTCCCAGGAGACCCTGGGATCGGCGACGACAATGTCGCTCCGCGGATCACGGCCGATCTTGTAGCTGCGCCCTGGCGCCAGCGTACGGTCCGAGCCACTGGAGCGGACCATGAGCACGGGGGCAGCACGCGGAGACACAGCACGCTCGGTTGTCACCTGACTACTATAGAGCGCATCGCGTCCGTTAAAAATCACCAAGAACATGACATCGGCCAGTCGGCACTCTGCTGCTCAGGCCAGGTGCGAGGTGTCGTTGAAGGTACGGACGAACCAGTCGTCCCCGGTAATGACAACCCTGGAAATGGACGCGTTCTCCGACCTGGTGAAGGCGAACGGCCTGGCACCGGTGGCCAGCGAAAGCACCCGGCCGATGACGCCGCCGTGGGTGAAGGCGGCTACCCGCTGCCCTTCGCGCCCGATTGCCAGGTTCTCGATGGCGGCGCGGACCCGGTCGGTGAACTCCGAATCCGGCTCAGCGTCAGGTATCACGTCCCAGCGTTCTTCCGCGAAGACGCGCTTGGCGACGGGATGACCTTCGGCGACCATTTTCCGGTACTTGCCGCCTTCCCATATCCCCAGGTTGACCTCGCGCAGACCTGGTACGACCTGCGGCTCAAGGCCAAGGGCAGCGGCGAGCGGCGCCGCCGTCTGTACCGTGCGGCGCAAGTTCGTGACGTAGATGGCGTCGACGCCGGCGGTCGCCAGCCGCGCGCAGACCGAAAGCGCCTGTTGCTGGCCGAGCGGAGACAACTCAGGGTCACCCTGCCCGGACACGAGCGGGAACAAGGTGCCGTCCCGATAAGGAGCGGACTGGCCGTGCCTGACCAGGAACAGATCAACGGCTTCCGGCGGAACCTGGAACTTGCCCTGCGGGTAAATGCTGGTCACAAGCCACGCATAATATCCGCGCCCGCTCAGGTGCGGCCCGAGCGCATCCGCCACGCGTCGGTGACGAGCTCGGCCAGCCGGCCCGCGGCTACCTCGCCCAGCCGCAGCAGCACAACCGGCCAGTCACCGTAGCCAGGGGCGGTGAAGAATGTCTTCGGCTCGCCGAGCAGCAGCGCCTGCTTCTCTGCCTCGTCGCCCACATAGAGCACGGCGACGTCGGTCCTGATGGCGCGCGGCTTGCCTGGGACCCGCTCCGGATAGGACCAGACGAATCCGTGCCCGCCTACCCTGAAATCGAAACCGTCACAGTCGATCTCCTCGACATCTGGCAGGGCAAGCGCGAGTCGGCGCACATCCTCAGCATCAGCCACGCAATTCCTCCGGGTCAGCTCCCCTGGAACTGAAAGCTACCTGGGGGCAGTGACAGTCACGGGACAGCGGCGGCTAAATCCGCCTGCGAGTCGCTGCGCAGCGACTCGATCACGCTGGCGACATGGCGGCGCATGGCCCGTTCGGCGGCTGGCGCGTCCCTGGCCTCGATGGCGTCGACGATCGCCTCGTCCTGGGCCAGCGACATGGCCTGGCGGCCGGGTACCAGGGAGAGCATGAACGCCTGGCGTGCCATCTGGGCCCGCAGCCGCTCGATGATGCTGGCTGCGGTCTCATGTGCGGCGATCCGCCTGACCAGCGCATGCAGCCTGGCGTCGGCCTCGCTGTAGCGGACCAGCTCACCTGAGCCTGCGGCGTGCCGAAGCTGGGTGATGATCTCGCGCAAGTCCGCTATGTCGGCGGGCGTCGCGCGCTCGGCGGCGCGGGCGGCGGTGAGCCCTTCGAGCAGCTGGCGAACCTCGGTGATCTCGATTGCCTCTTCGATCGAAATCGCCCTGACCCGCGCGCCCCTGTGCCGCTGCACGTCGACGAGTCCCTCGCTGGCCAGGACAGGGATGGCCGCCCTGACGGCGAACCGGCTGCTGCAAAACCGCTCGCACAGGTCGATCTCCACGAGCCGCTGGCCCGCGACGAACTCTCCCCGCAAGATCGCGTCCCGCAAGGCGTCGAGCACGGCGCTGTCGTCGGCCACTTGCTAGCTCTCCCCGGTGCTTTCTGGCGGATCAGAAGTTGGGTTTTCCTGAGCCGCAGCCGGCCAGGTGTTTGTCAGCGCATATTGGCGACAATATATTCAGCAACCTGGCCACGATAGAGTCGGCCAGGGACGCTGGTCAAGCCGCAGGTGATGGGGCGGTGCCGCCCGCAGGCTCGGTCAGCGCGGCGGCGTTCCCGCCTCGCCCCGCCCGAACCGCAGCGTGAGGAAGCCGCCGCTCATGGCGACGGCCCGCTGTGCCCGGGCGCCGACCTCGCGGTCGCGGGTGTCTTCGTCCAGGTTGCCCGTCGGCTCGTCGGCCAGCAGCACGCTGGGTGACTTGACCAGTGCCCGCCCGATCGCGACGCGCTGCTGCTGCCCACCGACAGCTGACCGGGCAGCTAGCGGGCACGGCCGCCGAGTCCGACCGAGTCGAACCCGGCCGCGACCACACGCCGACGGACGGTCGCGTCGCGGAGCACCGTAATCAGCGCCCCTCGATACTGTCCGCCGCGACCCCACCCGGCACCAAGTTGAAGACCTGCAACACCTAACCGACCGTCACCCCCCAGCCACCGTAACGCGGGAACCCCGGGAAAGTCGCCGCAAAACCGCGCCCCACCCCCCCCCAGCCACCACCCCGTCACGCCCCCCAGCCACCCACCGCAGAACCGCGCCCCACCCCCCCAGCCACCACCCCGTCACGCCCCCCAGCCACCCACCGCAG
>DAHVDE010000056.1 GCA_027313705.1 Actinomycetota bacterium
CGAGGTGCTCGCGGCGGAGCCCGAGCCTGGCCCGGACGCGGTGCTGGCACGGGTACGGGCAGCGCACCCGGCGTACGTGATCTACACGTCGGGTTCGACCGGCCACCCGAAGGGGGTGGCGGTGACGCACGGCAGCGTGACTGCGTTGCTGGCCGGGACGCAGGAGTGGTTCGGTTTTGGCGAGGACGAGGTGTGGAGCTGGTTCCATTCCTTCGCGTTCGACTTCTCGGTGTGGGAGCTGTTCGGGGCGCTGCTGGCCGGCGGCCGGGTGGTGGTGGTACCTCGGCTGGTGTCGCGATCTCCTGGCGAGTTCGCGGAACTGGCCGCACGGCAGGGCGTGACAGTGCTGTCGCAGACACCGTCGGCGTTTTACCAGCTAGCGGACGCGTGGGCCGAGGCGAGTGCAGGCACAGGGGCAGTGCGATGGGTGGTGTTCGGCGGCGAGGCACTCGACAGCGGCATGGCGGCCAGGTGGCGCGCGAGCCATCCGGGTGGCCCGGCGCTGGTGAACATGTACGGAATAACCGAGACGACGGTGCACGTGACCGCGCTTGCGGTGCAAGCCGGTCAGGAGGCGGCAGGGGCAGCGGGCGGCAGCGCGGTTGGGCGGCCGGTGCCTGGCTGGCGGGTGTATGTGCTTGACCGGTGGCTGTGCCCGGTGCCTGCCGGGGTGACCGGGGAGCTGTACGTGGCGGGCGTGGGCCTGGCCCGCGGATACACCGGGCGGGCCGGCCCGACAGGGGAACGGTTCGTGGCATGCCCGTTCGGCGGCAGCGGCCAGCGGATGTACCGCACCGGCGACCTCGCCAGGTGGACGGCGCCAGGGGCAGGGGCTGCGCAGCTGGTGTTCTGCGGGCGGGCTGACGAGCAGGTCAAGGTCCGCGGGTTCCGGATCGAGCCTGGCGAGGTCGAGGCCGTTATCGCCGGATGCCCTGGGGTGGTGCAGGCGGCCGTTGTGGCACGCGAGGACGTCGCCGGGGACAGGCGGCTGGCCGCCTATGTAGTCCCTGGAGGCGGCGGTGATCGTAGCGGGCTGGCCGGGCGGGTGCGGAAGCACGCGGCCGGAATGCTGCCTGACTATATGGTGCCGGCCGCCGTGGTAGTGCTTGACGCAATGCCGCTGACGCCGAGCGGGAAAACCGACCGGAGCGCGCTGCCCGAACCTGACTACACGGCGGATGCGGACGGCGACGGGCCAGGACCTCGGACCGCGGTCAGTGAGATCATCTGCGGCCTGTTCGCCGCCGTGCTCGGAGTGCCCGTCGCCAGGCCGAGCGACGACTTCTTCGCACTTGGCGGGCACTCGCTGCTCGCCGTACGGCTGGTCAGCAGGATCAGGGCCGCGCTCGGTGCCGAGGTGCCCGTGCGGGCACTTTTCGCCGCGCCGACGCCCGCCGCGCTTGCCGCCTGGCTGGCGCAGGCGGGTGAAGCCCGGATGCCGCTCACGCCGCGACCACGCGGCGACCAGGTACCCCTGTCGTTCGCACAGCAGCGGCTGTGGTTCCTCGCGCAACTCGAGGGACCAGGCCTGGTCGATAACGCCCTGGTGGCGGTGCGGCTGGAAGGCGAGCTTGACGCCGGGGCGCTCGAGGCCGCGCTAGCCGACGTGATCGGCAGGCACGAGGTGCTGCGGACCGTGTTCCCCGCGGTGGACGGCGAGCCGTGTCAGCAGGTCACCGAGCTGGCCCTGACGCTGCCAGTGACGGTGCCGGCCGACGGTGAGCTTGAGCTGATGGTCGCGGCGGCGGCGGATGAGCCTTTTGACCTGACGGCTGACGTGCCGGTGCGGGCACGGCTGCTTGCTGTGGCGCCTGACGTGCATGTGCTCGTCGTGGTGATCCACCACATCGCGACCGATGGCTGGTCGACAGGGGTGCTGGCCAGGGACCTGAGCGTGGCGTACGCGGCACGGCTGGCTGGCGAGGCACCGGGATGGACGGCGCTGCCGGTGCAGTACGCCGACTATGCGATGTGGCAGCGGGAACTGCTCGGAACGCAAGACGACCCTGGCAGCCTGCTGTCCTGTCAAATGGCCTGGTGGCGGGACGCGCTAGCCGGGGCACCGCCCGAGCTGGCGCTGCCCGCGGACCGGCCACGGCCGCAGGCACCGAGCCATCGCGGCAATTCAGTACCGCTGACAGTGCCGGCGCAGGTGCACGGACGGCTGGTCGCCTTGGCCCGTGAGCAGGGCGTCACCTTGTTCATGGTGATCCAGGGCGCGCTTGCGGTGCTGCTCTCTAAGCTGGGCGCGGGCGAAGACATCCCGGTAGGCACCGCCGTGGCCGGGCGCTTCGACGAGGCGCTTGACGACCTGGTCGGGTTCTTCGTGAACACGCTCGTGCTGCGCACGAACGTCTCTGGTGACCCGGAGTTCACTGAACTGCTCGGCCGGGTGCGCGAGTTCTGGCTCGGCGCGCTTGATCACCAGGATGTGCCTTTCGAGCGGCTGGTCGAGGTGCTGGCGCCTGAGCGGTCCCTGGCCCGCCATCCGCTGTTCCAGGTCAACCTGACCGTGCAGAACAATGCCGAGGCGGTGCTGGCGTTGCCTGGCCTGCTTGCGGTCGCGTTGCCGGCGAAGGACCCGGCGACCAGATTCGACCTTCAGTTCAGCATTGCCGAGGTTCGTGATGGGCAGGGACTGCCCGCCGGGCTGAACGGCATGGTGAGCGTCGCCGCCGATCTTTTCGACGTGGGCACCGCGGCATCGGTCAGCGGCTGGTTCGCGCGGGTACTTGCTGCGCTTGCCGCTGACCCAGGGCAGCGGCTGCGGCAGGTGGCTGTGCTCGCCGCGGCCGAGCGCGCGCGGATCGTGCGAGATTGGAACGACACCGCCGCGATGGTGCCGGCCAGGACGCTGCCTGACCTGCTCGATGCGCAGGTTTCCCGGGTGCCTGATGCGGTGGCGGTGGCCGGTGAAGGGGTCGCTGTGAGTTACGCGCACCTGGACGCCGAGACCACCCGGCTGGCCAGGCGGCTGGCGGCGGCGGGGGCTGGACCAGAGACCGTGGTGGCAGTGGTGATGGACCGTTCCGCCGCACTGGTAGTGGCGGAACTGGCAGTACTCAAGGCAGGGGCGGCTTACCTGCCGGTAGATCCCGGTTACCCGGCCAGGCGGATCTCCTTCATGCTCGATGACGCACGCCCGGCGGTGATCATCACCGCCGAGGAACCCGCCGGGAACCTGGCGTTCCTGGCGCAGGCGTCCGGACCGGTGACCACGCTAACGCGGCTATCCGCACCGCGTGATGACGACCAGGCCGGCCGCGGTCAGCTCGCGGTGCTCAGCCCGGCACATCCGGCGTACGTGATCTACACCTCCGGGTCCACTGGCCAGCCTAAGGGCGTGACGGTCTCCCATGCCGGGCTTGGCAGCCTCGCCGCGGCGCTGACCGAGCGGCTCGAGGTCGGGCCTGGCTGCCGGGTACTCCAGTGGGCCTCGCCCGGGTTCGACGCCTCGGTGTGGGAACTGGTGATGGCGCTGGGCAGCGGTGCCACGCTGGTGGTGGCCGCGCCCGGCCAGCTGCTGGCGGGCCGCGAGCTGGCCGGGGTGGCGGGCAGGCATCAGGTTACGCACCTGGCGACGCCGCCGGCGGTGCTCGCCGGGCTGGAGACCGGTGACCTGGCGGCGGTGCGGACTCTGGTAGCGGCTGGCGAGGTACTTGACGGGCGGCTAGCTGGCCTGTGGGCGGCCGGGCGGCGGTTCATCAACGTGTACGGCGCGACCGAGGCCACGGTGTGCAGCACGATGACCGGACCACTGAAGGGTAACGGTGAGCCCCCGATCGGTGCCCCGGTGGCGAACACGCGGGTGTTCGTGCTTGACCGGTGGCTGTGCCCGGTGCCTGCCGGGGTGGCGGGCGAGTTGTATATCGCGGGGGCGGGCCTGGCGCGCGGGTATGCGGGGCGGGCCGGGCTGACGGGTGAGCGG
>DAHVDE010000063.1 GCA_027313705.1 Actinomycetota bacterium
GGGTCATACGGTGCCGGTTGAGGTGCCTGCGCAGGTGCATGCGGGGCTGGTGGCGCTGGCGCGTGGTCAGGGCGTGACGGTGTTCATGGTGGTGCAGGCGGCTTTGGCGGTGTTGTTGTCGCGGCTGGGGGCGGGTGAGGATATCCCGGTCGGGACGCCGGTGGCGGGGCGCTTCGATGAGGCGCTTGATGATCTGGTCGGGTTTTTCGTGAACACGCTGGTGCTGCGGACTGATGTGTCTGGTGACCCGGTGTTCGGGGTGCTGCTGGGGCGGGTGCGGGAGTTCTGGCTGGGTGCGCTTGATCATCAGGATGTGCCGTTCGAGCGGCTGGTTGAGGTGCTGGCGCCTGAGCGGTCGCTGGCGCGGCATCCGCTGTTCCAGGTGATGCTCGCGGTGCAGAATAACGCGCAGGCTGCCATCACGCTGCCAGGGCTGCGCGTCTTGGAGTTGCCTGCGGCCGATCCCGCGTCCCGGTTCGACTTGCAGGTAACCCTGGCTGAGGTGCCTGGCGGGCGGCGGACGCCGGCCGGCTTGCGGGGCACGGTCACGGGGGCCGCGAGCTTGTTCGACGCAGTGACGGTTCGAGTGATCGGCGAGCGGTTCGCGCGGGTGCTTGACGCCCTGGTGCGGGATGCCGGGATTTCGCTGCGGCGGCTGGAGGTGCTCGGTGAGGCGGAGCGGGCGCAGGTAGTCGCGGGGTGGAACGATACGGCCGTCCCGGTGCCGTCGGTGACGTTGCCTGGCCTGTTCGAGGAGCAGGTGGCACGGATCCCTGATGCGGTGGCGGTGTCGTGCGAGGGGGTGGCGCTCAGTTACGCCGGCCTTGACGCGGCGGCCGGCCAGGTTGCCGCGGTGCTTGCCGGGCTCGGGGCCGGCCCTGGCGGCGTGGTCGCGGTGGTGATGGACCGCTCGGCGGAGCTGATGGCGGCGCTGCTCGGAGTGCTGAAAGCAGGGGCAGCGTACCTGCCGGTGGATCCAGGTTACCCAGCCGAGCGGGTCGCCTTCATGCTGGCCGACGCCGGTCCGGTTTGCGTGCTTGCCGATAAGGAGCATGCGGCCGGCTTGCTGGCGGCGTGCGAGGTCCCCGTGGTCGTGGCGGACGGTCCGCTGCCCGAGCCCGGGCCGGCGGCGGGCGGGGCGCGAGCGGTGCTGGCCGGCGACCTGGCGTATGTGATCTACACCTCAGGGTCAACAGGGGTGCCCAAGGGAGTCGCTGTACCGCACCGCGGGATAGTGAACCGACTGGCCTGGATGCAAGCCGCCTACCAGCTAGACGGCAGTGACCGGGTACTGCAGAAGACCCCGGTCAGCTTCGACGTGTCGGTGTGGGAGCTGTTCTGGCCGCTGGCAGCAGGCGCCGGCCTGGTGCTGGCTCGTCCCGGCGGGCACCGCGACCCGCAATACCTGTCCCGGCTGATCGGCCGCGAAGCCATCTCCACGGCGCACTTCGTGCCCTCCATGCTCGAGGCCTTCGTCAGCGAAGCCGACCCCGGCCAGTGCGCGAGCCTGCGGCGGGTGTTCACTAGCGGCGAGGCGCTGGCCGGGTGGCTGGCAGAGCGGTTCGCTGACCGGTTCGGCACCGGGCTGCTGCACAACCTGTACGGCCCGACAGAGACCACCGTGGACTCCACGTTCCACGCATGCGGGCCAGGCGCCGGAACTCCGCCGATCGGGGCGCCGATCGCCAACACGCGGGTATACGTACTCGACAAGTGGCTGTCCCCGGTGCCTGCCGGGGTCACAGGCGAGCTGTACATCGCCGGCGCCGGCCTGGCACGGGGCTACCTGGGCCGGGCTGCGCTGACCGCCGGCAGGTTCGTGGCCTGCCCGTTCGGCTCCGGGGAGCGGATGTACCGCACCGGGGACCTGACCAGGTGGACCGTGCCTGGCGCTGGCGGGCCAGGCGGGGAGCTAGCGTTCGCGGGACGGGCCGATGACCAGGTGAAGATCCGGGGGTTCCGGATCGAGCCAGGCGAAACCCAAGCCGTACTCGCGGCCCACCCCGGCGTGGCCCACGCCGCCGTCATCGTCCGCGAGGACGCGGCCGGAGACCGGCGCCTGGTCGGCTATGTAGTCCCGTCGGAGGACGAGGCGGGCGGGCTCGCGGGGCGGGTACGCGAGCACGCAGCGCGGCTGCTGCCTGACTACCTGGTGCCCGCCGCCTTCGTCGTCCTCGACGCGCTTCCCCTGACCCCAAGCGGAAAGCTCGACAGCAAGGCACTGCCTGCCCCCGACTACACCACAGCGGGTCAGGCCGGCCGCGGGCCACAGGGAGCGGCCGAAGAAATCGTCTGCGGCCTGTTCGCCGACGTGCTTGGCCTTGACCAGGTCGGCCCGGCCGACGACTTCTTCACCCTGGGCGGCCACTCGCTAATCGCCGTCCGCCTCGCCAGCAGGATCCGGTCGGTGCTCGGCGTCGAGGTGCCGGTCAGGGCGCTGTTCGAGGCGCCGACCCCGGCCCTGCTCGCGGCCTGGCTGGCGCAGGCCGATCAGGCCAGGCTGCCACTGGAACGGCGGCGGCACGGGCACGGGCGGGTACCGCTGTCTTTCGCGCAGCAGCGGCTGTGGTTCATCGCCCAGCTCGAGGGTCCGAGCCCGGCCTACAACACTCCGGTAGCGCTCAGGCTGGAAGGTGACCTTGACCCGGTCGCGCTGGAAGCGGCGCTCGGAGATGTCATCGGCAGGCACGAGGTACTGCGCACTATTTTCCCCGTCATCGACGGCGAACCGTGCCAGCAAGTCATCGAGATGGCGGAACTGGGCTTCACGCTGCCGGTCACCGCGGTCGCGGACGGCGACCTGGCGGGAGCGGTCGCGGCGGCGGCAGGTGAGCCATTTGACCTGAGGGCGCAGGTCCCGGTCCGTGCCAGGCTGCATGCCCTGGCGGCAGGCGTCCATGTCCTGGTGGTGGTGATCCACCATGTCGCGACCGACGGCTGGTCCGCCGGCGTGCTGGCGCGTGACCTCAGTGTCGCCTACGCGGCGCGGCGCCGCGGCCAGGCACCGGGGTGGGCGGCGCTGCCGGTGCAGTACGCCGACTACGCGATCTGGCAGCGGGAACTGCTCGGAGCGCAAGACGATCCTGGCAGCCTGCTTTCCGCGCAGGTGACGTGGTGGCGGGATGCGCTCGCCGGATCGCCGCCCGAGCTGACGCTGCCCGCCGACCGGCCGCGCCCGCCGGTGCCCGGCTACCGCGGGCATACCGTGCCGCTGGCAGTCCCTGCGCAGGTTCATGCCGCACTGGCCGCGCTGGCCCGCGCGCAGGGCGTGACCGTCTTCATGGTCATCCAGGCCGCGCTCGCGCTGCTGCTGTGCAAGCTCGGCGCCGGGGAGGATATCCCTGTCGGCACGCCGGTCGCGGGCCGCGCCGACGAGGCGCTCGATGACCTGGTCGGCTTCTTCGTCAACACTCTCGTTCTGCGCACCGACCTGTCTGGCGACCCCGCATTCAGCGAGCTGCTCGGCCGGGTGCGGCAGTACTGGCTCAGTGCCCTTGATCACCAGGATGTGCCGTTCGAGCGGCTGGTCGAGGCGCTGGCACCGGAACGGTCCCTGGCAAGGCACCCGCTGTTCCAGGTCAGCTTGACCGTGCAGAACAACGCACCTGTCGCACTGACCCTGCCAGGACTGCAGGCAACCACGATGCAGGCAGGGACAGGAACGGCCAGGTTCGACCTGGAAGTAAGCCTGGTCGAGACGAGGGACGGGCACGGCCGGCCAGCCGGCCTGCTCGGCTTCCTCACCGCCGCCGCAGCCCTGTTCGACCAGGCCACCGCCCGCTCGATCAGCGACCGGCTCACCAGGGTACTGACCGCCGCGGCAGCACGCCCGCAAGCCACGCTGCGCCAGGTGCAGATTCTGACAGCGGACGAGCGGATGCAGATCACCTCGCGGTGGGGTGACGGCGGTACGGCGGCGACCGAGGTGGCAACGGCCAGAACAGCCGCAGGAACAGTGCCAGGGCTGTTTGCTGCTGTGGTGGCGCGGGCACCAGACGCGGTCGCGGTCTCGTGCGAAGGCGCCTGGGTGAGCTACGGGGAGCTGAGCCGGCGGGCGGACCGGGTGGCTGGGGTACTGGCCGGGCTTGGGGCCGGACCTGAATCGGTGGTCGCCGTCGCGATGGACAGGTCAGCGGGCCTGATCACGGCCCTGCTCGGGGTCCTGCGGGCGGGCGCCGCCTACCTGCCGGTCGACCCCGGCTATCCGGCTGGACGGATCGCCTACATGCTGGCCGACGCCGTCCCCGCAGTGGTCATCACGACCAGGGAAACCGCCGCGAACCTGCCGGACCTGGCCGGGGTGCCTGTGCTGGCAGTAGACGAAGGCGGCGAGGTGCTCGCGGCGGAGCCCGAGCCTGGCCCGGACGCGGTGCTGGCACGGGTACGGGCAGCGCACCCGGCGTACGTGATCTACACGTCGGGTTCGACCGGCCACCCGAAGGGGGTGGCGGTGACGCACGGCAGCGTGAC
>DAHVDE010000069.1 GCA_027313705.1 Actinomycetota bacterium
CCCCAGCAACGAGGTTTCTACCAGCGCTTGATGGATGAGCGACGCATTGAGGCCCGCATCGAGCCGCTCGCGCAGCTCAGCTTCGTCATAAACGACGCCGCCGCCGGTTCCACCAAGGGTATAGGCAGGCCGTACGACCAACGGATACCCCGCCACGTGAGCGAAGCGCACGCCGTCCTCCACTGCCCTCACCACCCGGCTCTCGGGAACCGGCTCGCCGATTTCCAGCATCTTGGCCTTAAAGAGCTCGCGATCTTCCGCGAGCCGAATCGTTTCGACCGGGGTCCCGAGCAGCTCAACGCCGTAGCGTTCAAGGACGCCGCTTTCCTGAAGCTCGACCGCGAGGTTCAAACCGGTCTGCCCACCTAAGGTGGGCAGGAGGGCATCCGGGCGCTCTCTTGCGATGATCGCTTCAAGCGACGACAGCGTCAGCGGCTCCAGATACACGGCATCCGCGACGTCTGGATCCGTCATGATGGTGGCCGGATTCGAGTTCACCAAAACGACACGGTGACGCTCTTCCCGGAGGGCGCGGCACGCTTGCACGCCAGCGTAATCGAATTCAGCGGCTTGGCCGATGACGATCGGGCCAGAGCCGATGACGAGGACCGAGTTAAGGTCGTCGCGCTTGCCCATCAGGTCCGTCCTCCCATCAGCTCGCAGAACTCGGCGAACAGGCCAGCGGCGTCATGCGGGCCAGGTGCCGCCTCCGGGTGGTACTGGACGGCGAAGGCAGGCGCCTCTTGCAGCGCGAGCCCCTCGACGACGCCGTCGTTGAGGTTGACGTGAGTGACCTTCGCCGGACCGAAATCGGTGCCGAAGGTTCCCGTGCCCGTTTCCGGCATTTTGATCGCGAAGCCGTGATTGTGACTGGTGATGTGCACCTGGCCGGTGCGCTCGTCGCGCACCGGCTGGTTGACGCCGCGGTGGCCGAACCTGAGCTTGTACGTGGGCAAGCCGAGTGCCTGGCCGAGTACCTGTGAGCCCAGGCAGATGCCGAACAGCGGTACTCGTGCGGCGAGCACCTCGCGCATCGACTCGACGGCGTAGCCGCAGGCGGCCGGGTCGCCTGGGCCGTTGGAGTAGAAAACGCCGTCAGGGGCCAGCGCCAGGATCTCCTCCGCCGTGCTAGTGGCGGGCAGCACCGTGACGCGGCATCCAAGCCTGGCCATCGCCCGCGGCGTCGACGCCTTGATGCCGAGGTCGACCGCGGCGACGCTGAACCTTATCCCGGTGCTTTCTGGCGGCTCAATGGTGTAAGGCTCTCGGGTGGTGACCACGCTCGCCAGGTCAGCGCCGATCATGGCGGGACTAGATCGCACCCGCTCGGCAAGCTCCGCAGGGTCGGTCGCCTTCGTGCTGATCGCGGCCCGCATGGCGCCGCGCTCGCGCAGGTGCAGGGTCAGGGCGCGGGTGCCCCTGATCGAGATGGCGGTGACGCCCTGCCGCTTGAGCTCGTCGTCGAGCGTCCGAGCCGACCGCCAGTTCGACGCGACCGGGGAGGCTTCCCTGATCACGAAGCCGCTGACCCAGATGGCACGGGATTCGTCGTCCTCGTCGTTGATGCCGGTGTTGCCGATGTGCGGCGCGGTCATGGCCACGATCTGGCGGCAGTAGGAGGGGTCGGTGAGGGTTTCCTGGTAGCCGGTCATGCCCGTGTTGAACACGGCCTCACCGAACGTCTCGCCCGCCGCACCGTAGCCAGTGCCCTCAAAAGCCGTGCCGTCTTCGAGCACGAGCAGCGCACGAGTGGCACCTGTCATCGGCACAGCCTTCCCTGAAGAACGGTGGGAGTGCCGCGCAGGAAGGTCGCGATGACCTGGCCGGGCAGCTTAATCCCGGCGAACGGCGTGTTCCTGCTGCGCGAGGCGTGCGCCGCCGGGTCGACGGCGGTGACCGGAGCCTGGTCGTAAAGCACCAGGCTGGCGGGCTCGCCCGCGGCAAGGGGGCGGCCGTGCGTCCTGGCCAGCCTGCCGATGGCGGCCGGCCTGCGTGACATCCGGTCGGCCAGTTCTGCCCAGTCGATCAGGCCGGTCGTCACCATCGCCTCGTGCACCGCGCGGAGCGCGGTCTCCAGGCCGGTCATGCCGAACGCCGCGATCGACCACTCGGTCTCCTTCGACTCGGCCGGATGCGGCGCGTGGTCGGTGGCGACGCAGTCGATGGTCCCGTCGGCCAGGCCTTCCCGCAGCGCGGCGACATCCGCTGCCGTGCGAAGTGGCGGGTTGACCTTGTATACCGGGTCGTAGCCAGCGGCTAGCTGGTCGGTGAGCAGCAGGTGGTGCGGCGTCACCTCGGCGGTGACCCGCCAGCCCTTGGACTTGGCCCAGCGGATGATCTCGACCGAGCCTGCCGTGGAGACATGACAGATGTGCAGCGCCGCGCCGACGTGGTCGGCGAGCAGGCAGTCCCTGGCGACGATGGCCTCCTCGGCCACGGCCGGCCAGCCGGTCAGGCCAAGCCGCGCCGACATCTCGCCCTCGTTGAGCTGTGCACCCTGAGTCAGCCTCGGCTCCTGGGCGTGCTGGGCGATCACGCCGT
Organism: Actinomycetota bacterium; assembly: GCA_027313705.1. Lineage (GTDB taxonomy): Bacteria > Actinomycetota > Actinomycetes > Streptosporangiales > Streptosporangiaceae > Chersky-822. The sequence continues at coordinate 2,542 of DAHVDE010000069.1, forward strand.
CGAACGCCTTGACGTATTCGAGCGCGCGGCGCATCAGCGTCGCGTCTGACACGCACTGCCCGTCATCGGAGAACATCCTGACCTGGGCGGCCGATTCGGCCATCGCGCCTAGCTCGGCTAGCTGCGTGCCCTTCAGCCCGGCCGTGACCGCGCCGACCGGCTGGACGTCGGCGTAGCCGGCCTCGCGGCCAAGCCGCCAGACCTGCTCGACCACTCCCGCAGTGTCGGCGACCGGATCGGTGTTGGCCATGGCGTGCACGACCGTGTAGCCGCCGAGGGCGGCGGCGGCGGTGCCGCTCGCGACGGTCTCGGCGTCTTCCCTGCCCGGTTCGCGCAGGTGCGTGTGCAGGTCCACGAGGCCGGGCAGGGCGATCAGGCCGTCGGCGTCGATGACCTGGCCGGCCACCTTAGTGGCTCGCCCGGCGGGCGCCAGCTCGGTGATCAAGCCGTCTTCGATGGTGATGTCAGTGGGATCGGCGCCGAGAACCCGTGCGCCCCTGATCAGCCAGGCGTTCATAGCGCCACCCCCGCAGGCTCAGGCATGGCCGCCTGGCCCGCCGGCCCGCCGGCCATGCCTGGCCCGCCAGGCCCGCCGCCGAGCAGCAGGTAAAGCACCGCCATCCGCACCGCCACGCCGTTGGCGACCTGCTCGACGATCGTGGACCTCGCCGAGTCGGCCACGTCGGCGGTGATCTCCACCCCACGGTTCATCGGGCCAGGGTGCATGACGATCGCGTGCGGCGGAAGCAGCGCCATCCGGTCTCCGTCCAGCCCGTACCTCCGGCTGTACTCGCGCACGCTGGGAAAATACGCCTGCGCCATCCGCTCATGCTGCACCCGCAGCATCATCACCACGTCGCTGGCCGGCAGCACGGACGAAAAGTCGTAGCTGACGGCGCAGGGCCAGGTACCTATCGCAACCGGCAGCAAGGTAGGCGGCGCGACCAGCGTCACCTGCGCACCGAGCGTGTGCAGCAGCCAGACGTTCGATCGCGCCACCCGGCTGTGCAAGATGTCGCCCACGATCGTCACGCGCAGCCCGCTCAGCCGGCCGAGCCGCCGTCGCATCGTGAACGCGTCGAGCAGCGCCTGGGTTGGATGCTCGTGCGTGCCGTCGCCGGCGTTGACCACGCTGCCCCTGACCCACTCGGCCAGCCTGTGCGGTGCGCCTGACGCGTTATGCCTGATCACTACGGCGTCGGCGCCCATGGCTTGCAGGGTGAGCGCGGTGTCTTTCAGGCTTTCGCCCTTTGCCACGCTCGACCCTTTCGCCGAGAAGTTGATCACGTCGGCGGAAAGCCGCTTGGCGGCCGCCTCGAAGGAAATCCTGGTCCTGGTCGAGTCTTCGTAGAACAAGTTCACGACCGTGCGCCCGCGCAGCGTGGGCAGCTTCGGAATCGGCCGCTCGGCCAGCCTGGCCAGTTCCTCGGCCGTGTCAAGTATCGAGATGGCGTCGGCGAGGCTAAGGTCTGCCGCCGAGATGAGATGCCTGTTCACTGTCCCGCCTCCGGCCTGACCTGCAGCAACACCGAATCCAGTCCGTCCGTCTCCGCCAGCAGCACCTTGACCGCCTCCCGCTTGGAGGTCGGCAGGTTCTTGCCCACGTAATCCGCCCTGATCGGCAGTTCCCTGTGCCCTCTGTCGACGAGAACCGCGAGCTGCACGGCCCTTGGCCGCCCGAGGTCCCCGAGCGCGTCCAGCGCCGCCCGCACCGTTCGCCCCGAATACAGCACGTCGTCGACCAGGATGACGACCTTGCCGTCGACCCCGCAGTCAGGCACCTCGGTGTGCCCGAGCGCGCGCGCGGGCCGCAACCGCAGGTCGTCACGGTACAAGGTGATGTCGAGCGAGCCTGCCGGTACCTCGATGCCCTCGGTCTGCGCGAGCCTGGCGGCGAGCCTGCTGGCTAGCGGCACGCCCCTGGTCGGGATGCCGAGCAGTACCACATCCGTGCCGCCGTCGGTGCGCTCGAGGATCTCGTGCCCGATCCGGCTCAATGCCCGCCTGATCTCGTCGGCGCCGAGCACGGTCTTGCCTGCTGGCAGCTGCCAGGTATCGGGCGGAGGTGGCGCAGGCTCAGCCGGGACGACGCCCGGTGCCTGTGCCTCAGGAACGGGTACCTCGGGAACGGGCTGCTGAATGGACCCAGACAAGATAGGACCCCCTTCCCCGCCTCACTGGACGGGTCTTAAAGGACGTCGGACCAGATCAATCTACCAGCACGTTCTCAGCCGGGCACGGCCGGGGCGCTGGCCGGACGCCAGCCGCGCGCCGGCCGGGGGCCGTCCGGGGCCTGGGCCGGGGCCGGAGCCGGAAGACCCGTGGCTGGAAGGGCACAGGGCGGCGGCTGAAGCACTTGCGCGACACGCCGGCACTGCGCGCTAATAGACGTGTGATTTTAGTTACATCCGCCGGTCAAGTCCCGACTTCTACAATCAGGCGCAGTCGGTATCGTTCACCGCGAACGCCGACAAACACGACCAGACTTGCATTCACTGCGGTCTGTGATCTACTCGGTAGGCTGTCCCCATGTTGCGGTAGCACGCGTAAGTTAACCCAGTTTTTGCCGTTCGGCTTGACCTTGTGGCACTCTCGGCCTACCGTCACTGTCCGTAACCACCCCGAACTTTCCTACGTGTAAGGCCAGGAACCGGATCATGCCATCTGATTACGCGAAGACTCTCGGCGCCCGGCTGCGCGCCATCCGGACGCAACAAGGTCTCTCCCTGCATGGCGTGGAGGAAAAATCTCGCGGCCGGTGGAAGGCTGTCGTCGTAGGTTCCTACGAGCGTGGCGACAGGTCGGTAACCGTGCAGAAACTCGCCGAGCTAGCCGATTTCTACGGCGTCCCCGTGTCGGAACTGCTCCCCGGAGACTCGGCTCCGGGATTGCTTACCCCGGCGCCCAAGCTCGTGATTGACCTCGAACGGATGGCGCAGCTTCCCCGCGACCAGGCTGGACCGCTTGCTCGCTACATCGCCACTATCCAGAGCCAGCGCGGCGACTACAACGGCCGGGTGCTTTCCATCCGCCAGGAGGACCTCAGGTCGCTCGCCGTCATCTACGACAAGACACCGACCGACCTGACTGAAGAGTTCATCAGCTGGGGAATCCTCGACTCGGCCGCGCGCGGCGCGATTGAGTCCGCCTGACGGGAGTGCGCACTAGTCCGGCCACGCCAGGCGGCCCCCGGCCGGGCAATGACAGTACGTGCGGCTCGCCAGGCGATGGCGAGCCGCACGTCACATGGCGGCTCGGAGCGGCAGCGGCGACTGGGCGGGCATGCCGAGAGCGCTCTCGGCCAGGGATACGAAGGTGTCGGCGTCGCGCAGCAGTTCATCCGCTTCGCGCGCGGACACGGCACGGGGCAATCCGGCTTCGGCCGCGGCCCGCTTGCCCGCGCCTGCCGCGAAGAACGCGGCCCACTCACTCAGGGTCGGCTCGACCCGCGGCAGCAGTTCCCAGACGCTCTGCGGGCGCTTCTTGCGTGGCGCGGCGGGTTCAGCACGTGCCGCGACGATCGCGGCTGCCGCGCGCAGCGCGGCGAGGTGCGCGCCTACATACCGGCCGGCCGGCGACGGGTCGCACTCCGCGGCGACGAGTCCCTGCCGCGCTGATTCGAGCAAGGCGAGTACCGACGGGGCAATCCGGCAGCGCGGTCGCTCTCGGCGAAGCTGCGTGGTCGTGCTCATGTCAGGCCTCCAGTTCCGCTGCGGGCCGGCCAGGCAGGGTGCTTCCCCACACCGCGCCTGGCCTCGTCCCGGTAGTCAAGGGGGTGGCTACCGGGCCTTCCCGCAACAACATTCGAACATAGATTCGGTCTACTGTCCATCTGTTTGCTGCTACGTTCGAAGATACAGAAGGGGTCTGACAATGAATGGCGAGCAACCTGCGCCGCTGGCTGCACCGCAGCCAGGGCCGCAGCCAGGCGTGCCCGGTCGGGCGTGCCCGGTCAGGCGTGCCCTGAACGCCACTCGCGTAGTCTGGTCTGAATGGGAACGGCCACCATGCTGAGCGAACTCACGATCAGGCAGTTCCTCGGCGACCTAGACACCCCGCTGGCGATCTATGCGGACGCGATGGACGCCGACCCTGCCATGCTGCCGGGTCGCAGGGACCTGATGCGCCGCCATGCGAGTTTTCCCGGGTTCCGCGCGCTACAGGTGACCGACGACGCGACCCGCCGGGTCGTCGGTTTCGCCTACGGATTCCACGGCGAGCACGGTCAATGGTGGTACGACACGGTATGGAACGCGCTAGTGCGGGCGATCGGCGCCGCTCAGACGGCAGACTGGCTGGTTAACTGCATCGAGGTCGCCGAGATCCATGTGCACAAGGCTCATCAGCGAGCGGGCATCGGGACCCGGTTGCTCACGACCTTGACCTCGGGCCGGCCCGAGCGCACGGCCGTGCTGTCCACCCCTGACCGGGACACGACCGCGCGCAGGCTGTACCGGCGGTTCGGCTTCACCGAACTGCTGACTGGCTACAACTTCCCCGGAGGCAGCCCGCCCTATGTGCTGATGGGCGCCGAGCTGCCGCTCAACGACGCGAGGGCATCGTTGCCGCGGCGCTTTTCCGCCAGCCCGGGCATCTCATAGATCTCGCCCGTCGCCCGTGAGGTGTTGAGCGTGAAGAAGTGCAGCCCTGGCGCGCCTTCGTCCAGCAGCCGCTGGCACATCCCCGCCGCGTACTCGACGCCGATCTTGCGCACGCTGGCGCGGTCGTCGGCATGCTGGTGCAGTTGACCGGCGAGATCGGCGGGGAACCTGGCACCGGAAAGCAGCGCCGCCCTGTCGATCATCGGCACGCTGATGACCGGCATGATGCCGGCGATCACGGGCACCGCGCATCCGCGCGCCGCGACGGCGTCCCTGAACCGCAGGTAGTCGTCTGCGAAGAAGAACATCTGCGTGATCGCGAAGTCCGCGCCTGCACGGCACTTCTTGATAAAGAAATCGAGGTCAAGGTCCCAGTCACCACCCCGCCTGTGGCCCTCAGGGAAGGCAGCGACCCCGACGCAGAACTCGCCGGAGTCACGCACAAGCTCGACCAGTTCGCTGGCATAAGACAGGCCGTCCGGATGCACGACCCACTCGGCGGCCGGGTCGCCCGGCGGATCACCGCGCAGCGCGAGGACGTTGCGCACGCCCACGGCCGCATAGGAGCCGATCACGTGCCTGAGTTCGGCGACCGAATGGTTGACCGCGGTCAGGTGACCCATCGGCGTCAGCGTCGTCTCCTCCGCGATCCGGCCGGTCACCCGCACGGTACGATCCCTCGTCGTGCCGCCGGCCCCGTAGGTCACGGAAACGAAGGTGGGCCGCAGCGGCTCCAGCCTCCTGATCGCGCGCCAGAGTTGCTCTTCATCCGTGTCCGTCTTGGGTGCCATGAACTCGAAGGAGAAGGATCTGCCGCCAGCAGAAAGCAAGTCCCTGATCGGCGGTGCGTGCCTTTGCCGCGACTGAGTCATCAGCCCAGGTTACCGGTCAGCGGGCCGCGGGACAGGGTTGCCGCCCTATCACTGTCAGACTGCCGCTAAGGTCACCTGCATGGCGAGCAGCGCTGGCGGGACCGGCAACGGTGCGGCAACCAACGGTGCGCCAACCAACGGTGCGGCCAACCTCTCCAAGGTCAGGTCAGCCACTTCGATCGCACTCGACCGTTTCCTCGCCGACCAGCGAGCCGCGCTTTGCGGCATCAGCCAGGAACTAGCCGCGTGCTGCGACGCCGTCGCCGATCTGGTCGCCTCTGGCAAGCGACTGCGGCCCGCCTTCTGCTACTGGGGCTGGCGCGCTTGCGGCGGCGAGGACGATCCCGCGATCTTCACCGCGGCCGCGGCACTCGAACTGCTCCATGCCAGTGCCCTGGTGCACGACGACGTGATGGACGCAAGCGACACGAGGCGCGGCCAGCCTTCCGTGCACAAGCGGTTCGCCGCGAGGCACCTGGCGGCGAACTGGCGCGGCTGCGCCGAGGACTTCGGCACCGGGGCCGCGATCTTGACCGGCGACCTGCTGCTGGCCTGGTCAGACGAGATGCTACGCACCAGCGGGCTTGACCAGGCTGCGATAGGCCGTGGCCTTGCCGTGCTCGACACGATGCGCACCGAGGTCCTGGCCGGCCAGTTCCTCGACCTGGTTGGCCAGTCGTCGGGGAACACGTCGGTGGCCAGCGCACTTGAGGTGATTACTTATAAATCCGCCAAGTACACCGTAGAACGTCCGCTCCTGCTCGGCGCCGCGCTTCAGGCAGACGCCACCCAAGCGGTACGCGCGGCGTTCTCCGGCTACGGCATACCGCTCGGCATAGCGTTCCAGCTACGCGATGACATACTCGGGGTGTTTGGCGATCCCGCCAAGACAGGCAAGCCGGTGCTTGATGACCTGCGCGAAGGCAAGCGCACTGTCCTGCTCGCGCTCGCCAGGGAGCGCGCCGGAGCAGCCGAGGCCGACCTGCTCGACCGCGCCGTAGGCGACCCGTGCATGACCGAGGAAACCGGCCGGGCGGTTCAGGACGTGATCACCAGGACCGGTGCACTTGATGAGTGCGAACTGATGATCGCCGTCAACGTCAAGGAGGCGCTCACCGCCCTGGCCGGCGCCCCGATCACCACTCAGTCCAAAGACGCACTGGCCGACCTGGCCGTCGCAACCACAGCACGTTTCAGCTAGCGCTTTAAAATCAAGATCATCATCTGCCAGCAGGCACCGGCGGCGGCGCCATCACCGACGGGCCGGCCCGGCCGGCCGCAGGGGCCGGAACCAGCCGCCTGATACTCAGGCGCGCAGCCTCGCGGCCAGCCTGGCCGCGGCGGCTGCCGGATCGCCTGCCTGCGTGATGGCCCGCACGACGACGACTCGGGTTGCCCCGGCCTCGAGCACGTCATCAAGGCGCTCTTCGCCGATCCCGCCGATAGCGAACCATGGCCTGGTGGCGGTCAGTCCGGCGGCATAACTGACCAGGCCGAGTCCGGTCGCTGGCCGGCCAGGTTTGGTCGGCGTGGCCCAGACAGGGCCAGCGCAAAAGTAATCTGCGCCAGCCACGGCCACTGCCGCGCCTGCCTGCTCAGGCGAGTGCGTGGACAGGCCGATGACCGGCTCTGGACCAACGATCTGGCGGGCAATGTCAAGCGGCAAGTCGTCCTGGCCGAGATGGAGCACGTCGGCGCCTACCGCCCGGGCAATATCGGCGCGGTCGTTGACGGCAAGCAGCGCGCCGTGCCTGTCACAGGCGGCGCGGAAGACGTCAAGCAACCGCATCTCCGCCCCGGCCTCCAGGCCTTTCTGCCGAAGTTGCACGATGTCGACGCCGGCGTCGAGCACCTCGTCAAGGAAGCGCGGCAGGTCGCCTTGCCGCTCCCGGCTGTCGGTGCACAGGTAGAGCCTGGCCGCGTTAAGTCTTTCACGCAGCACCTGGTCGCGCTGCCTGGTGACAGATTCGCTCACGGTGTCATCCTGCCACCCTGCGCCCGCATGCCGGGCGCAGGAGGTACCTGGCGCGGTCAGAACGCGAGCGCCTGCGCCCGCCGGTTGACCTCGCTGCAGCGGTGCGCCGCGATCGCCTCGATCGGGCTGCCGGGCAGCGAGTCGTCAGCGGTGAACAGCCAACGCAGCGCCTCGACGTCGGTAAACCCGCAGTCAAAGACCAACGTGAGAGTCCCGTGCAGGCCGCGCACGACCTGACCGCCGTCAAGGAACGCGGCCGGCACGCCGAACGCGCCGTCCGGGCGCTGCACACCGAGGAGCTTGCGGTCCCTGAGCAACTGCTTGACCCTGCTAACCGGCAGGGAGAGTCGCTCGGCGACCTCAGGGAGGGTAAGCCATTCGCCGACCATGGCGTCGGCACGGGGGTCGATCTGCGCCACGTCCACATCCTTTCCCCGCCTAAGCAGGCCGCCAAACGAGTTTGCTCAGGCAAATTACCCGTGACAAGCAGGACTATGTTCCGCGAACCAGGCGAAAGGGGCGTCGCGGCACCCTGACCACGTCAGCACGCGGCGGCGCGCAACGGTACCGCCTGGTCGCCAAGCTTGCCGGCATCGACCTGCGCACCCGACTCGATCAGCCGCCGCCCTTGCATCAGGTCCTTGGGCAAGTCAACAGTCAGCACGGCGAGCAGGCGATCGCCGGCCAGCCAGCACGCCGCCCACTTGGGCGACGCCGGGTCACCGCGCCAGATCAACTCGCTCGCGCCCGCATGGTGCCCGACATACTGGACCATGCGGCCGAACTGCTCCGACCAGAAGTACGGCACCGGGTCATAGCGCTCGCTGCCGCCGGTGAGGTTGGCGGCAAGCACGGCCGGCGCCCGCAAGGCGCCGTCCCAGTGCTCGGTGCGCAGCCGGCGACCGAACCTGCGAGACCAGAACGCCGCGCAATCGCCGACCGCGCAGACACCGGGAACAGAGGACCGCAGGTACTCGTCTACAGCGACGCCGTTCTCGATCCGCACCGGCGAGGCGGCCAGCCAGCCCACATCGGGCCTGACCCCCACCGCCGTGACGATCTCGTCGGCAGGCAGCCAGTCGCCTCCGGCGAGCCGCAGGCCGCCCTCCTCGACCGACTCAACGGCCGTGCCTAGCCTCAGTTCGATGTCGGCCTCTTCGTACCAGGGAATCGTCGCCGCGCCGATTTCGGTGCCGAGCGCGCCGGCGAGCGGCGTTGCCGCGGCTTCGACCACGGTGACCTGGCAACTCCTGGCCGCCGCCGCCGTCGCCAGTTCGGCACCTATCCAGCCGGCGCCGATGATCACCAGCCTGGTGCCTGGCCGCAGCTTCGCCCTGAGCTCGAGCGCGTCGTCAGCGGTGCGCAGGAACCGCTGACGACCAGGTCCAGGCAGCGCGACCGGCCGGGCGCCGGTCGCGATCACCAGGTGATCGAATGAGTAATCTTCGCCATCGGTGTGCAGTACGCCATCATCGAGCCCGGCCGCCCGCTCCCCCAGCCTCAGCGTCACGTCAAGCGAGTCGAGTTCTGGACGTAGCGACGTATCGTCGACCGTTCCCGCCATCAGCTGCTTGGACAGCGGCGGCCGGTCGTATGGCGGCCGGTTCTCTGCCCCGATCAAGGTAAGCGTGCCCTGGTAGCCGGCCGCCCGGAGTTCCTCAACCGTGCGAAGGCCAGCAAGGCCCGCCCCGGCGACCACGATCTGCTCGGCGCTCACTCGCCGCCTTCCCCTTGCCGTCTTACCTGGGACAGATCGGAGCATCGTACCTGCCCGGCCGTGAGGCCGGCCGGGAGGCCGCCAGGTGAACACCAGCGAAACCCTGGCGCGGTTTGTACGGCTAAGCTAGTTAGGAGACGCGCGGGAGCCCGGTGCCGACCGGGCTGAGAGGGCGGCTGCTGAGTCGCCGACCGCAGAACCTGATCCGGATCATGCCGGCGAAGGGAGCGCAGTGCCATGGAAAAGCCCAGTGCCATGGAAAAGCCCAGTGCCATAGACAGCGACGTTCTGGTCGTCGGCGGCGGGGTGATCGGGCTGGCCATCGCCTGGCGCGCTGCGCAGCGCGGCTTGCGGGTCGTGGTGGCGGACGCCGACCCTGGCCGCGGTGCTTCACGCGCCGCGGCCGGCATGCTGACCCCGGTGGCCGAGGCGGCCTACGCCGAGCGGGCACTGTTCGAGCTCAGCAGCGCCTCGCTGCAAAGCTACCCCGGCTTCGTCGCCGAACTTACCGAGGCGACAGGGTTGCCGACCGGGTACCGGCAGACAGGCACGCTGCTCGTCGGATACGACGCCGACGACCTGGCTCTCATCAGGGAGCACGCCGCGCTGAGCGAGTCATTCGGCATGCCAGGCGAGCCGATGTCAGGCCGGGACTGCCGGCGCGCCGAGCCTCTCCTCGGCCCGGCGATCAGCGGCGGCCTCCTGGTCAGCGGCGATGCCTCTGTCGACCCAAGGCTGCTTACCTCGGCGCTGCTCGCCGCAGCAGGCGAGGCGGGCGTCTTGCATCGCAGGGCGGCCGTCGCCAGGCTGGCGACCAGCCACGACCAGATGTCGGGAGCGGAGCGCGCGGCAGGTGCCGAGCTTACTGACGGCACCCAGGTCAAGGCCGGCCAGGTCGTGCTCGCGGCAGGCTGGGCATCGGCCGCGCTGCCAGGACTGCCGCCATGGGCCGCGCCGCCGGTCCGGCCGGTAAAGGGCCAGATCGTGCGGCTCAGGCCGGCAGCGGCGACTGTCGCGGCCGGTCTGCCAGGTGCCCTGATCGGCCGTACAGTGCGAGGGCTTGTGCAGGGTTCATCTGTGTACCTGGTACCGCGCGAGGATGGCGAACTTGTCATCGGCGCCACCCAGGAGGAAATGGGTGCCGACACCACGGTCACCGCGGGCGGGATATGGCAGCTCTTGCGCGACGCACGGGCGATTGTGCCAGGGATTACCGAGCTCGAGCTGGCGGAAACCGCTGCGGGCCTGCGCCCGGGAACTCCGGATAATGCTCCGGTACTCGGGCCATCCGCCCTCGCCGGACTCGTGCTCGCGACCGGGCATTTCCGCAGCGGCGTGCTGCTGGCACCGGTAACGGCCAGACTGATCGCGGGTTTCCTTGCGGATGGCGAAATGCCAGATAGTGCCGCCCCGTTCGGACCCGGGCGCTTCGCGGTGAAGGAGACCAGGTCGCCATGTGGATAGTGGTCAACGGTGACCGGCTGGAGGTCAGCGAAGCGGCGTCGCTCGAGGTGGTCGTCATGGCGTTCACGACCGCGGTCGCCGGCATAGCGGTGGCCGTCAACGGCGAGGTAGTGCGCCGCGCTTCCTGGCCGTCGCTGACACTCGCGGCAGGCGACGAAGTCGAAGTGCTCACCGCGGTACAGGGAGGTTGACGTGAGCGAGCTTACCGAGGATCCGCTGGAGATCGCGGGCGAGAAGTTCGGTTCAAGGCTGATCATGGGAACCGGCGGCGCGCCGAGCCTGGACGTGCTCGGACGGGCGCTGACCGCATCGGGCACGGAGCTGACCACGGTCGCGATGCGGCGGCTCGAGCCAGGTGCCGGCGGCTCGGTGCTCGAAGTACTCGCCGAGCGCGGGATCAGGGCACTGCCGAACACGGCCGGCTGTTTCACCGCGGCCGACGCGGTGCGGACGGCGCGGCTCGCGGCGGAAGCGCTCGGCACGATGTGGGTGAAGCTCGAGGTGATTGCCGATGAGGTAACGCTGCTGCCCGACCCGCTCGAGTTGCTGGACGCGGCCGAGCAGCTTGTCGCCCTCGGTTTTACCGTGCTGCCTTACACCAGCGACGACCCGGTGCTGGCACGACGCCTCGAGCAGGCGGGCTGCGCCGCGGTCATGCCGCTCGGCGCGCCGATCGGCTCCGGGCTCGGCGTGCGGAACCCGCACAACATCGAGCTGATCGTGGCCGAGGCCGGCGTGCCCGTCGTCCTGGACGCCGGCGTCGGGACCGCGAGCGACGCGGCGATCGCGATGGAGCTTGGCTGCGACGCGGTGCTCCTGGCCACCTCGGTCACCCGGGCCCGCGACCCCGAGCTGATGGCCGGAGCGATGCGGCACGCCGTAATCGCCGGGCGATGGGCCCGGCTGGCCGGCCGGGTCCCGCAGCGGCGTTACGCCCGCGCCTCCTCCCCTCCGGCGAACTGACCGGCGAGGAGCCGGACCGTAAAGCGGTAATCCAGCCCAGCACCGTTGACCCGCTCGTACAATTAGCCCCGATGGACACTACCCTCGCGGATCCCCTGGTCGGCCGCCTGCTC
>DAHVDE010000112.1 GCA_027313705.1 Actinomycetota bacterium
TCATGGCCTGATCGAAACATTCGATCGCCCGCTGGTCCATCTCCTCGTGCCTGCCATAGCCGGAATGCTCTGCATTGGATCAGCATGCCAGGCCATGACGCGAGCCGGCTGAAAGCTCACCATCCCGGCAGGAGGTACCGCCTGAGCGACGCCGGATGGGCCGCCGCCTGGGACTACGGCGTCGTCACCGTCATCGACTTGCGTAATGCGGACGAGCGCACATCTGACCTGGCGCGCAGGCCGCGCGGGCACGAGCCGCCGCGCCGACAAATTCGAGTGCGCCAAGCGCGAGCAGCAAGCCGAGCGCGGCATGGAGGGAAAGCCACCCACTCGGTCCGGCAGACAATGCCCAGCCAACGCTGCTCACCACGCCGGAGAAGTAGTCATGCGCGCCTGCGCCCGGGTGATCAGCGGGGATCACGACGTACAAGTTAGTGATCATCCCGAAGAAGAACTGGTCATCACCGCGGCCAGCCTCCAGGTATTTGGACCAAAGACGCTGCGAGGGTACCGCAGCCGGCTTCGGCGTCGGCGAGCCAGCCATCGGCTGGCCTAATCACCTGTCTGGCTGCTGAGGCGCTGATGCTGCTGGTAGCATCGAAATCGAAACGGATTCAGCGGTGACAGTGCCCGAATTGACGCCAGCTATCGGATGGGAGCCATCCGGCTCCGAGGCCGATCGAGCGTTCATCGGCCCGCTCGGCGAATACGCGCAGATCGCATCGTCGCTTACCGAGGCTGATCCGTATGCAGTGCTGGTGACCACGCTGGTCGCGGTGGCGGCAGTGATCGGCGCCAGACCGCATGTGCGCACCGGTGACACCGTCCAGCCGCCAGTACTGTTCGCCCTTCTGGTGGCCGAGACGCCGAAAGCCAACCGCGGCGTGAGCTGGCGGCTCGCCAGGCAGTTGCTCGACGCGGCGGCGCCACCCGACTGGGGCCAGGTCGTCCAGGGGCTCTCCAGCCAGGCGGGCCTGGCCGGGACACTGGGCCTGCGTTATCGCCAGGCGCCCAGGACCGGTAGCGGTGGGCCTGACGTACGCAGCCTTCTCGTGCACGAGCCGACCTTCGCCCGCCTGCTCGCCCTGTCGCGCAGGCCCTCCTCGCCGCTGCCCTGGCTATTGAGGAACGCATGGGACGGCCTGCCGCTCGATCCGCTCAGGCATCCCTCGGTACATCATCACGTGGGACTCGTCGCTCACGTGACGCTCGAGCAACTCAGGGCGCAGGCGTCACTCACCGATGCCTCGGCCGGATTTCTCGGCCGTTTTCTCTTCGTGCGAGTGAGGCGCCCGGCCCCGGTGATGGACGAGGGGTCCGTGCCGGCCGGTGTCACGGCCAGGATCGCCGCCTTGCTTGCGCCGAGGCTCGAGGTAGCCCGCCGCGGCGGGATGATGCGCCGCGGCAGCGAGAGCATGTCGTTCTGGCACCTCAAATACGGCGAGATCGCTGCTGATGACCCCAGCGGGCTGCTGGGGATCGTCGTGGCCAGGGCCGCCTGGTTCGTGACCCGCCTGAGCCTGGTCTACGCCGTGGCCGAAGGGGACAGCGAGATCAGGCGCCGGCATGTGGAGGCGGCGCTTTCGCTGTGGCGTTACTGCCGTGACTCGGCCGCCTGGGCACTTGGCGGCCGCGCGGGGAACTCACTTGAGCAGCAGCTGCTCGAGGCGATAAGTCTTGCGGGACCAGCGGGGATGTCCCTGACGGCTCAGTCGGCGGCGTTCGGCAGGAACATAACCGCGGCGCGGATCGCTGCCGCCAGGGGGCTCCTGGAGGAACGCGGCCTGATCGAGACCGTGGTCAGGGCTACGGCGAACGGGCGCGGCAGGCCGGCCAGGGTATCCCGCCTGCGCGAGGGTCATTAGTTCGTTCGTTTCTTTCGTATTTCGCGGCAACCTTGACCGGTACTGGCGCGATGATTTCCCTGGCCGCAACGTCGCAAGCCCGCTGTGCTTAACCTCCGCGGATCATCCTGGCGAGGTGACATACGGGCTAAAGAGCACCTTGGGGTCGGCGCTGGCCGTCCGGCCGCCCGCTCGGGCGCGATTCCAGGCGGTCCTGTTCGATAACGGAGGCACGCTGTTCGAGCGGTCTCCGGCACCGGAGACAATCGTCCGCCTGGCCGCCGAGCGCGGCATCGAGATCACGCTTGAGGATGCCAGGAGCCGGTGGCGCGAGCTAAAGGTCGGCAAATCTAAGACACCAGCCGCGCGACTGGCCCGCAATCGTTCACCGCAGGCTCATCGCACCTCGTACCTGGCCTGGTACCGGCCACTTGACGAGATCTGCGACGGGCTGGCCGAGGCGATGTACGTGCAATACAAGACCAGTCCGGACACCATGATTCCCTACGCGGACACGCCAGGCACCTTGCAGCGCCTGCACGACGCAGGGGTGGCCACTGGTGTGGTTTCCAACACCGGCTGGAACATCAGGGAGGGCTACCTCAGGGCGGGCCTTGCCCACCTGATCGACGTGTTCATCTTGTCGCACGAGCACGGCACTGCGAAGCCGGATTCGGTACTGATCCAGCTTGCCTGCGATGACCTGGGCGTCGAGCCCGCCGCCACGCTGATGGTCGGCAACGACGCACCAGCCGACGGCGGCGCCGCAGCCGGCGTCGGCTGCCCCTGCCTGATCCTCCCGCCTGCCCGGGTCGGCTCGGTCCGCGGGCTCGATCACGTGCTGGCGCTCGCCGGACTGTCCGAGGGAACCGCGGACCCCGCGACCCTGACCGCATGAAAGGGATCATCATGCTTTTCGCGTCCGCTCACCTGCTGGCCTCGCCGGCCACGCTGCACGGTTGGCTCTACGGCACGTTCAACCCGCCCAACTGGGTCAAGGCCCTGCTCTACGCCATCACCTGGGTGGCCGTGCTCGCCGGGGTGTACGTGCTGTTCATCTGGTCACGGCGCAAGAAGGAGCGGCGGTGGACCACCCAGGACATCTTCGTCCTGGCGATCTTGTCCGTGCTGCTGCTGGCGTGGGATACCTTCCTCAACGACCAGCTTTTCGGACCGATCGTGTCGGCTATCCCTGTCGCAGGTAACTTCCTGAACTGGATCCAGCTGCCCGATCTGCCTTACATGTTCATCATCATGGTCGCGGTGGCGACTATCAGGAAGCCTGGCACGGTCACGGCACTGATCTTCGTCAAGCGAGTACTCGGCGAGATCATGTACGCCACCCACGGGGTGAACGTGCCCAACTGGCCAGACGCCCTGGACGAGGGGATACTGACCGACCTGTTCATCATGTGGCGCGGTGACGCGCTGCTGGCAACCTCGCGGGCGATGCTGTGGGACGGCTTCGTCATCGGCTTCCTGCGGGCTGTGCCTAACGTCATCATCGGAGACGCCGTCCTCGATCCGTTCCTCAACGGCCAGATCCACACCTGGGCCAGCTTTGTCGGCACGAACATCGCGGGTGGCGGCGGCGTACTCGGCAACGGCATCGGCAACGGGATCGAGGCCGCCATCATGGCGCCGCTTGCCGTGCAGGTAGCGCGCTCCGTCGGCATCCTCTACGGGCAACGCGCCACCAGGCGGCCAGTCCCCGCCAGCGTGACCGCCGGGCTCGCTGCTAGCGGTCCGCCGGGCCTGCGCGGTGACGACCACATCGATCTCGACCATAAGGGGGACGTCGGATGACCGGCAAAAGGCAAGTGACCGGCAGCTACAAGACTGTTCGCCGGATGACCATCGTCGGCGCGGTCCTCGCCGCATTCCTGCTCGTCGACGGGTTCGTGCTCTTCCTTACCGGTGGGCTCAATGGCGACGCGACCCCCGTCTTCCTGTTCCTTGGCGGCAGTTTCGCCACTGCCAACCGGTCCTCTGGCACCAACCTGCTCATCATGGGCGCGCTCCTTGCCTTGGTCACCTTCGCCGGATGGTGGTGGCTTGGCCGTCCCCTGCGGGCCAGGGAACGCGATGGCGTCGCTGCGGGCGACGTGGCCACGCCAGGGTCAGGCGATCAGGCGCGCACGGGACCAGGGAACCAGCGCCCGGCATGAGAGCCGGTCCCAGCGGCGTGCTACGGGCGCTGCCCGGCGATACGCCAGGCGGTGTGAGCCCCGGCATCGGCGGGGCCGCGCCGCCCTCGGCCGCCTTGCATGCGGTCATCGACGAGTTCGCTTACCAGCCAGGAGACCGCCAGGTGCTTCGCGGCATCGACCTGACGGTCTCGACTGGCGAGCTTGTGGTGGTCGCCGGACCCTCTGGCAGCGGGAAATCGACCCTCGCGCTCGCCCTGGCCGGCCTCATACCGCACCGGATCTGGGGCGAGTTCCGCGGCCGCGTCACCTGGCAGGCCGGCGGTGCTGAGCCGGTCGACTTGACCGAGCTGCCGCTGCATGAGGCGGCCAGGCACGTCGGCATCACCTTCCAGAACCCTGAGTATCAGCTCATCCAGTACCGGGTAGATGCCGAAGTGGCATTCGGCCCTGAGAACCTCGCGCTGCCGCATCACGAGGTCGTCGCCAGGGTCCGCGACGCTCTGGACATGGTAGGAGCGCGTTCGCTGGCAGAGTCGGCAATCAACTCGCTGTCCGGCGGTCAGAAACAGCGGGTGGCGATCGCGGCCGCCCTCGCCATGGCACCGCCGCTGCTCGTGCTTGACGAGCCGACCTCGGATCTGGACCCGGTCGGCACTGACGAGGTGCTCAAGGTGCTGCGCCAGTTGTGCCGCGCACATGGCCGAGGCGTTGTCGTGATCGAGCACAAACTGGACGAGATCGCGCCATATGCCGACCGCGTGTTGCTGATGCGGGACGGTCAGGTGGTCGTGGATGATCACCCGCGCAAGGCGTTCCTGCCGACGTCCGCCTGGGTACAGGCGGGCGTGCGACCGCCAGAGCTTGTCATGCTCGCCGAGCAGTTGCCTGAGCGTTTCTGCGGGGATGTCCCGCTGACCGTTGACGAAGCGGCCAGCAGGCTTGCGGCCAGCGGTATCGCCGCCGGAGTCGGCGGCGATACCTGCCAGCCACGTGCGGGCGGCCAGAACTTCCCTGCCGCCATGGAGGCCGCAGGCGTCACCGTCTCGTTCAAGGGAAAGCGGGCGCTCGGCGAGGTGTCGCTGCGTGTCCGAGAAGGCGAGTGGGTAGCGCTGATCGGCGCCAACGGATCGGGCAAGACCACGCTCGGCTCCGTGCTCATGGGATTCGCGGCACCGGACGATGGTTCTGCCTGGTGCTTCGGGCGACCGGTCGAGTTCGGCCGCGTGCCAAGGCAGGCCGACCGGGTCGGATATCTCTTCCAGAACGTCGATGACATGCTCTTCAACGACACCGTGGCGGCCGAGCTCGATTTCACCAGGCGCCACGGAGTGGCGACAGGTCCGAACGCGCCGTCGGCCGCGCAGGTCGCCACGCTGATCGGCCTGGCGGACCGCACGGACGCCCATCCCTACGCGCTCAGCGGCGGCGAGCGCCAAAGGCTCGCGCTCGGCGCCCTGCTGACCAGGGCGCCAGCCGGACTCATCTTGGACGAGCCGACCACGGGCCTTGACGAGGCTCACACCACCGCCCTGTTCGACCTGCTCACCAAGGTACGCACCGACCTCGGCTCGCTCACTTGCCTGCTGATTACCCACGATATGCGCCTTGTCGCCCGCTTCGCCGACCGGGTCGTGGCGCTGCGGGCCGGGCGGATCGTGCTTGACACCTCTCCGAGGCAGGCGTTCGCCCAGCCTGAACTGCTCGCGACCTGCGGCATCCGCGCTCCCGCGATCTCGGCTCTCCACAGCCGCCTGGCCGGGCACCCAGCCGAGGTGGCGCTCAGCGTCGCCGAATTCGTCGGCCTGCTCGGCAGGCCAGCGGCAGGAAGCCCGTCATGCTGAAGACACCCGCCATGCTGAAGACATTTGACCACCTGCTGTTTCACACCCTGCCAGGTGAGACAGCGGTCGCGTACGCGATCACCTTCCTCGTGCCGCTCATCGGCCCGCTGCTGTTCCTGCGTTTCGTCGGCATGAAAGGCCTGCGCAATGTCCTTTCCTACGAGGCAGCGGACACCCCGATCCACCGTCTCGATCCCAGGCTAAAGCTCTGCTACCCGATCCTCATCGCGCTGCTGTCCGTCCTGCTCGGATGGGCATGGACCTACGCGCTCTTCGGCCTGACACTGGTGCCCTGGATATTGCTCCGGCCATCTGCCATCCGGCTGCGGGTCCTGGCGGTGATCGTCGGCTCGCCTGCTCTGCTGTCCGTCTGGTCCCAGGGCCTGTACTACACCACGCCGAACGACCACTTGCTCTTTGTGTTCCCTGTCACGATGGCCTGGGTTGGCACCGCAGGACTTTCCACCGCCGGCCTGATTTACGGTGCTCACCAGGCCGGGCGGGTGCTCGTCACCGCGTCGGCGGCACTCGTGCTCGTATTCACTACCGGACCTTCCGACGTGGTGTGGGCGACAACCAGGCTGTTCGCGCCGCAACGGCTCGGGCTCGCCATTTCGGTCGGAGTTCGCTTCCTGCCGCAAGTGTTCGAGCGGCTCAACATCGTGATGCGTGCCGCGGAGGTGCGAGGTTACGATTTTTCTCGCCCGGAGAAGTGGTGGCGGCTCGGGCAACTCTGGGATTACGGACGGCGGATGACGCGTGCACTGCCGCTGCTCACCGTGCCGATCCTAGTAGGATCGTTGCGCGGCTGCGGGCAGATGGCATTGGTGGCCGATTCCCGCGCTTTCGGCGTGAACAGGTGGCGTACTACGTACCGGGAGGTGGCCTGGACCAGAAACGACCGGATCGCCGTGGTCGCGGCGGTCCTTCTGGTAGCAGGAACCGTGGTCGTCATGGCGATGGGCGGCGGTCGATTCTGAGTCCGCGCAGAAACGGGCACGAGGTCGTAGCTCACGCGTACCTGATCAGTGCGGCGACCGGAAAGGTCAGGGTCGCGGTCGTTGCCGCCCTGACGGGGATGATAGCCATCGGCGGATGCGCGAGAAGCTCGTCAGTCTCTGGTCAGAGCCCGAGGCCGGCGGCGACTGCGTCCTCACCCGCCGTGCCTGCGCCGGACTCCGCCCGGCCCTGCGGTGTACTTGCGGCACCCGCCAGGTACCGGCATGTCATCTGGATCTGGATGGAAAACCAGAGCTACGGCTCGATCATCGGTTCGGCGCAGGCGCCCTACCTGAACTCGGTTGCCCGCAAGTGCGGGCTTGCCGTGAACTATCACAACGTCACTCATCCCAGCCTGCCGAACTACATCGCGGCGACCTCAGGACTGGCCTACCAGGGCCTGGCCAGGTTCGGTCCGGACTGCGATCCGGTAGCCGGCTGCGTCACCGCAGCGGCTAGCATCTTTCGCCAGGGGGAGACCTGGGGCGCATACCAGGAGTCGATGCCAGCGAACTGCGCACGTTCCGATTCCGGTGACTACGCGGTCCGTCACAACCCGCCCGCCTACTACACCACGCTGACGGGCTGCGCCACCCACGACGTGCCCTATTCAAGGCTGGCACCCGCGCTGGCCGGGAACTCGCTGCCGGCTTTCTCTTTCATCACCCCGAACCTGATCGATGACATGCATGACGGCACGGTGCGCGACGGTGACCGCTGGCTGGCTAGTCATCTGCCCGCGATCTTGGACAGCCGGCCTTACCACGACGGGTCTACCGTGATCTTCATCACCTGGGACGAGGGCGAGGGTGGTTCCGCGCAGCAATGCGCCGCCGACACGACGGACGTCGGCTGCCATGTCGCGACGCTAGTGATCAGCCCGAGCACCAGGCCGGGGACCAGGTCGGCCGGGTTGTTCAGTCACTACTCCCTGCTCGCGACCGCCGAGCAGCTACTCGGCTTGCCTAAGCTCGGGCTGGCCGCCAGGTCGGCGACGATGAGCAGTGACTTCAACCTGCAGCCGCGAGGCTAGGCGGAGGTTAACTGGTTGCCGTGCCTGGCTCCGCCCGCCATCCTGGACCGATGACCAGTCCATCGGAACTGCCAGGGTGGGCTCGAGATCGGTTACTGGGTACATGCGGCCAGGATCAACCGCGGCATCGCGACCGACGCAGCGCGGGCGCTCACCAATGCCGCCCTGGCCCTTCCCGGCATCGACCGGGTGGAGATCTACCACGACGCCGCCAACGCGGCCAGCGGGCGCGTTCCGTGCAAGCTCGGCTACGTCAGGCTCGGCGAACAGCCAGCCAGGGGCCTGTGGCCTGCCGCACCAGGTGAATCAGGCACAGATGTCCGCTGGCGGCTAACGCGACCCGCTCGGTAGCGCGGCTCGCACTGGTGACTGCCGGGCCGGCCGCCAGATTGACTCATGCGGGTCCCGTGGTCGCCGTGTATACTTAAGTGGATATTTGCGGTAGTTCCAAACCGGACGCGATGCAGGGTAGGCGACATTGCCGCCATGACTAAAGCGGCCAAAAGTCTCTGCCCGGCGGCAGCGCGCGACGCTGAGGCCATGCCCGTTCAGACGTGACCGGCGTAAGGGGTCAGATATGGCGGAAGCTTTAGGCAAGGAGACGAGGCGCGGCGGTTCGGCCGGCGATCTTGAGCTGATCGAATCGGTGCTGCGCCGAGCCGAGGGTGTCAGGCATGTGGCTGTCGTGCTGCGTGACGACAGGCCGGTCGCCTACGTGGTGCCCGAGACGCTAGACGTCGCCGCGCTGCGAGCGCACATCGCAGCCGGCCTGCCGGGAACTTCGGTTCCGCTTGAACTCGTGATGACTGGCGCGCTGCCGCTGACCGCGAACGGACGAGTAGATCGCGCGGCCCTGTCCGCGCCTGACTACACAGTCCCCGCTGCCCAAGGATACGTGGCACCGCGCACCGAGCCGGAGCGGATACTCGCCCGGGTGTGGGCGGACGTGCTCGGAGTCGAACAAGTCGGGACCAAGGACAACTTCTTCGATCTGGCCGGTGACAGCATCGACTCAATTCAGGCGGTCGCCAGGGCCAGGGAAGCGGGCTTGCACATCACTGTGCAGGACATCTTCCGGCTCAAGACCATCGCGGCGATCGCGGCGGCGTCCCGGCAGGCTGACCGAGAGCCAGGGACGGCCGGCGGCCCGTGCGACTCACCAGCCCCGCTCACCCTCAGCCAGCAGGAAATAGCCGCGATCGAAGCCAAATGGACATAGTCGTGCCGGAGGGCTGGCGATGACATCAAGCGTTGAGATCCTGCCGCTGTCGCCGTTGCAGGAGGGCCTGCTTTACCACGCCCTGCTTGATGCCGACGGTGACGATGTCTACACGATCCAGTGGACGCTGCATATCGACGGACGCGTCGACGCGGTCGCGATGAAGGCCGCCGCCGAGCGCCTGCTTGACCGGCACCCGAACCTGCGGGCCGCTTTCGAGCAGACATCGTCCGGGCCGGTCCAAGTCCTGCCACCGCGGGCGCGGTTGTCCTGGACCGAGGTAGACCTGCCGCACCTGAGCGAGGACTTCGAGCAGTGGCTTGACAAGGAACGTCGGCGCCGGTTCGACTTGTCCGCTCCGCCGCTGCTGCGCTTTACCCTGCTCAGGCTCGGACCTGAACGCTACCGCCTGGTGATAGTCGGCCATCACATCCTGTTTGACGGATGGTCGGTTCCGGTCCTGAGCCGCGAGCTTATGGCGGTCTACGCCGCGGCAGGGAGTGACCGCAGCCTTCCCGCGGTGCGCCCTTACCGGGATTACCTGGCCTGGCTGGCCGCGCAGGACAAGGCCGCCGCCGAAGCTGCCTGGACGCGGGCACTGACCGGGCTCGGTGAGCCGACTCTGGTCGCCCCGCACGACCCTGACCGTCGGACGATGATGCCGGAGCGGCTGACCGTGCCGCTGTCGCGTGAGCTGACGGAGGCTCTCGCGACGATGGCACGGTCCTGTGAGCTCACCCTCGGCACCGTGCTGCAGGGTGCCTGGGCGTGGCTGCTTGGCGTGATGACGGGCAGGAATGACGTGGTGTTCGGCGGCACGGTCGCCGGCCGCCCGCCTGACCTGTCCGGGGTAGCGACGATGGTCGGCTTGTTCATCAACACGCTCCCGGTGCGGGCCAGGCTCGATCCGGGCGAATCACTGAGAGTTTTCCTCCAGCGGCTCCAAGAACAGCAGTCCGGCCTTGGCCCGTTTCACTACCTGAGCCTCACCAGGGTGCAAGAGCTCGCCGGGCTCGGCGAGCTCTTCGACACCGCCGCCGTGTTCGAGAACTACCCAGACGACGGTGCTGAGCTCGCGGCCGGCGGCCTCAAGGTGACCGCCGGGGACCTGCGCAGCTCGAGTCACTACCCGCTCGTGCTCATGGCTGTGCCGGGTGAATGCCTGACGCTCGGGCTTGACTACCGGCCTGACCTGTTCACCAGGTCCGACGCAGAAAGCCTGGCCGAGCGCTTGACCCGCATGCTCAGCACGCTGGCCACGGATCAGGAAACGCTACTCGGCCAGGTGGAAGTCCTTTCTCCGGCCGAGCGAACTCGGGTGCTCGTCACCTTAACCGACACCGCGGCGAACATACCCGCCGCGACGCTGCCCGGCCTGTTCGAGGCACAGGTGACCGCAAGTCCGGACGCGGCGGCGCTGGTCAGCGGTGACGTCGAGCTGAGCTACGCCGAGCTCGACCGCCGTGCTAACCGGCTTGCCAGGCACCTCATCACAGCCGGGGCGGGGCCGGAACGGCTGGCGGCGATCGCGCTGCCACGCGGTGCGGCGATGGTGATCGCGATCCTGGCTGTGCTCAAGGCAGGTTCTGCCTACCTCTGCCTTGATCTCGACTACCCGCCAGGACGGATCGCCTTCATGCTGGCCGATACCAGCCCGGCGCTGCTGATCACGGATGAGGCCACCTCGGACCGGCTGCCTGCGGGCAGCATTCCGCTGGTCAGGCTAGACGCGACCGACACCGCCCTGGCGATCGCGGCCCAGCCAGGCAGCCAGGTGACCAACGCGGACAGGGTCACGCCGCTTCGGCCAGACAACGCGGCTTACCTGATCTATACCTCCGGCTCCACCGGCACGCCGAAGGGGGTGATCGTTGCCCATGCCGGCCTGGCGAGCCTGTCGCGGGCGTTCACAAGGACGTTCGAGGCCGGCCTTGGTTCGCGCGTGATGCAGTTCTCGTCACCGAGCTTCGACGGGTTCGTGATGGACCTGGTGCTTGCGCTGTCTACCGGGGCCACGCTGATGATCCCCTGGTCGGCCGGGCTCGGCGGCGCGGACCTGGCCAGCGCTCTGGACCGGCTGCGGATCACTCACGCCCTCGTTCCGCCTGCCGCGCTTAGCACGGTGCCCTTCCGGCGGCTCCCTGAGCTCAAGTGCCTGATCGTCGGCGGTGAGACATGTCACGGGGAGCTGGTGGCGCAGTGGTCTCCAGGCCGCCGGATGATCAACGTGTACGGGCCCACCGAGACCACGGTGTGCGTGACCTTGAGCACGCCGATGTCGGGAAACCAGCTACCGCCGATCGGCGCGCCGATCGAGAATGTTCGCTTGTACGTGCTCGACGCGGCCCTTCGGCTTGTCCCGCCAGGGGGCGTGGGGGAGCTGTACATCACAGGGCCCGGCCTCGGCCGGGGCTACCTCAGGCGCCCGGCGCTGACCGCGGGGCGGTTCTTGGCCTGCCCGTTCGGGCCGCCAGGGGAGCGGATGTACCGTACCGGCGACCTGGCTCGGTGGCGACCGGACGGTCAGCTTGACTTCGCTGGACGCAGCGACGACCAGGTGAAGGTGCGCGGGTTCAGGATCGAGCTCGGCGAGGTCGAGGCGGCGCTGACCGCGCATCCCGCGGTGCGGCGCGCCGCGGTGGTCGTGCGGGAGGACAGGCCGGGGGACCGGCGGCTCGTCGGGTACGTGGTGCTCGCCGATGGCCTTGGGTCATCCGCACCTGACGTCGCTGACTTGCGCTCGCACCTTGCGGCGCGGCTGCCAGAGTACCTGGTGCCAGCGGCGATGGTGCTGCTCGGAGAACTGCCGGTAAGTCCGAACGGGAAGCTGGACCGCGCCGCGCTTCCAGTCCCCAGGTATCAGCCGGGCACCAGGTACCTGCCGCCGAGGACAGAAACCGAGCGCAAGCTGGCCCGCGTCTGGGCGGAGGTGCTTGGAGCCGGGCGAGTCGGGCTGCACGACAGCTTCCTCGACCTAGGCGGCCACTCACTGCTGGCCGTGCGTCTCATCTCGCGGGTTCGGGCGGTGCTTGACGCCGAGGTGTCGATCAGGGACCTGTTCGCCGCGCCAACCGTGGCGGAACTGGCCAGGCTGCTGAGCGGCGCCACCCAGGTAAGGCCGATGCTGACCGCCAGCTCAGCTCGGCCGGAACGGATTCCGCTTTCCTACGCCCAGCAGCGGCTATGGTTCATCGGTCAGCTGGAAGGCCCATCGGCGACATATAACATCCCAGTCGGCTGGCGGCTCACCGGCCGGGTAGATCGTGACGCGCTAAGGGACGCGCTGGCCGACGTTGTTGCCAGGCATGAGTCGCTGCGTACCGTCTTCCCTGAAGAAGACGGAGTCCCTTACCAGCGCGTTCTCGACCACGACAGGACCGGCATCCTCGTGGAATGCGGGAAGGTCAGCCCGCAGGCGGTCTCCTCGGCTTGCCGGCACGTCTTCGACCTTGCCATTGAACCCCCGGTCCGCGCCTGGCTGTTCGAGGCGGCGGCTGACGAGCACGTGCTCGTTCTCGTGGTGCATCACATCGCGGCCGACGGCTGGTCGATGGGGCCGCTCGCCAAGGACCTGGCGGCGGCTTACCTGGCCCGCCACCGGGGCGAGGACCCGGCCTGGGATCCGCTGCCCGTTCAGTACGCGGATTACACGCTGTGGCAGCAGGAACTGCTTGGCGACCAGGAAGATCCAGACAGCCTGGCGGCCGGTCAGCTTGGCTACTGGCGGCAGGCACTGGCCGGGCTGCCAGATCAGCTAGACCTGCCCGCCGACCGCTCCCGTCCGGCCATACCTAGCTACCTGAGCGGCTCCGCGGAGCTGGAATTCGGCGCGGACCTGCACGGGGCACTGCGAGCACTCGCCGCCGACCGCGGCGTCACTGTCTTCATGGTCCTGCACGCGGCACTTTCCGCGCTGTTGACCAGGCTTGGCGCGGGCACCGACATCCCGGTCGGCGTGCCGGTTGCCGGCCGCTCAGACGAGGCGCTCGACGGACTCGTCGGCTTCTTCGTGAACACCTTGGTGTTGCGCGCCAATGTGTCAGGCGATCCCTCCTTTGCCACCTTGCTCGCCAGGGTCAAGGAGACCGACCTGGCCGCGTTCGCCAACCAGGACCTGCCGTTCGAGCGGGTCGTGGAGATGGTCAATCCGGAGCGAACAGCCGCGCGCAACCCACTTTTCCAGGTCGCGCTGTCTATCGAGGACCACGACGTCGGCTCGGTGCCGTTTGATGGCCTGCTGACCAGGCCGGAACGCGCGGAATCCGGATTCACGCAGTTCGACCTGGCGTTCGCGTTCCGCGAGCTTTCCGACAACCACGGCGCGGGCCTGCGATGTCGTGTCGACTATGCCAGGGACCTGTTTGAGGAGTCGACGGCGACAATGATCGGCCGCCGGCTAGCCGGGTTGCTCAACTCGGTCGTGACCGACCCGCACGGGCGGATCAGCGCGGCCGGTGTGTTGTCCGAGGAGGAACGGACCAGGCTTCTCGCAGACTGGAACAACACAGCGGTCGACAGCCCTGCCATGACCTTGCCAGGTCTGTTCGCCGCGCGCGCCGCCGCGGCGCCAGACGCGGTCGCGCTGGTTTGCGGCGAGGTGTCGCTGAGCTACGCGGCACTGGCGGAGCGCGCGAACCGGCTAGCCAGCCACCTCGCTGCCACAGGTACCGGCCCGGAGTGCGTAGTGGCGATCGCGCTTCCCCGCGGCGCGGCGATGGCGGCCGCGCTGCTCGCGGTACTGACGGCCGGTGCGGCATACCTCCCCGTCGATCTTGAGTACCCGGCCGGGCGGATCGCCTTCATGCTCGCCGACACGGCACCGGAATTGCTTATCACCGACAGTGTCGCCGCAGGCAGGCTGCCCGCGAGCGACGTTCCGCTTGTGCTGCTTGACGACCAGGGCAGCCAGGACCCGATCGCCGGGCGGTCAGGAATTGCCGCCGCCGGCCAGGTCGCGATGCCGCGGCCCGAGCATCCCGCCTACGTGATCTACACCTCAGGGTCGACCGGCACTCCCAAGGGCGTGATCGCGACACACGGCGCCTTGGCGGAGCGAGTCGCCTGGCTGGCCAGCCTGTACGAGCTTGGCATCGGCGACCGCGTGCTTCAGTTCGCGTCGGTCAGCTTCGACGTGCACGTAGAGGAGATTTTCCCGACGCTCGCCGCCGGGGCCACGGTTGTGATGGTGCCTGAAGGCACGGTAACGCTGCCCGAACTGCCGCATAGTCCGGTCTTCCAGTCGGTCACTATCTTGAACCTTCCCCCCTCGTACTGGCACGAGCTGCTGCTGGCGGATAAGGCCGTCCGCTGGCCAGCGGCGCTGCGCCTGATGGTCGTCGGCAGCGAGCACCTGCCGCCTGGCTCGGTTGATCTTTGGCGGGCGAGGTTCGGCGATTCGGTCCGGCTGATCAACGCGTACGGCCCGACCGAGGCGACCGTGACCGCGACGGCCTGCCCGCTGCCGCTCTCTGCGGCGGGCCATAGCCAGGACCTGATCGGCGGTCCGGGCTGGAATACGCGGGTCTACGTGCTCGACAACGCCCTCGGCCTGGTACCGCCTGGCGTGGTAGGGCAGCTCTATATCGCCGGGCAGGGCTTGGCCCGCGGCTACCTGCGGCAGCCTGGGCTGACCGCGTCGAGGTTCGTCCCCTGCCCGTTCGGAGCGCCGGGAGAACGGATGTACCTGACCGGTGATCTGGTCCGCTGGCGAGCAGACGGCCAGCTTGTCTTCGTCGGCCGGGCCGATGACCAGGTCAAGGTGCGCGGGTTCAGGATCGAGCCAGGCGAGGTCGAGACGGTACTTACCGCCCATCCAGGCGTGGCCAAGGTAGCGGTGGTGACCAGGGAGTACCAGCCAGGCGACCGGCGTCTCGTCGGGTATGTGGTACCGGCCGCCGGGCAGTGCCCCGAGGTCGCTAGCCTGCGAGCCTACGCGGCGGCACGGCTGCCCGGCTACCTGGTGCCGACGGCGTTCATGCTGCTTGACGACCTGCCGGTGACGCCGAGCGGCAAGCTGGACAGGGCCGCGCTCGCGGCTCCGCGATATGGCACGGACGTGCAGGAACGATACGTGCCGCCGCGAACGGGCGCCGAGCGGGCGGTGGCAAGAATCTGGGCTGACGTACTGAGCGTCGAGCGGATCGGGGCGGACGACAACTTCTTCGATCTGGGCGGTCATTCGCTGCTCGCGGTGCGGCTGATCTCCAGGGTGCGAGCCGTGCTTGGCACCGAGGTATCGATCAGGGATTTGTTCGCCGCGCCCACGGTGGCCGGGATGGCCGGCCTGCTGACCGGCAGCGGCCGGGTGCGCCAGGCGCTCACCGCGGTCGCCGTGCGGCCTGAGCGGATACCGCTGTCCGTCGCGCAGCAGCGGCTCTGGTTCATCGCTCAGCTGGAAGGCCCGTCGCCTACCTACAACATTCCCGTGGCGGTCAGGCTGACCGGCATGCTGAACGCCCAGGCGTTGCGAGCGGCGCTGGCCGATGTGGTGGGCAGGCACGAGGCCTTGCGTACCGTGTTCCCGCACGCGGACGGTACGCCCTATCAGCATGTTCTCGACGCCGCTCAGGTCAGCCCGGTACTGGAGGTCAGGAAGGCGGGTCAGGAGGAAGTAGCGGCGGCGGCCGGGTACCTGTTCGACCTGACCGCGGAGCTGCCGGTGCGCGCCTGGCTGTTTGAGGTGTCGGCGAAGGAACACGTGCTGCTTGTGGTCCTGCATCACATCGCGGCCGATGGCTGGTCAATTGGCGTCCTC
>DAHVDE010000050.1 GCA_027313705.1 Actinomycetota bacterium
GCCGCCGACATGGGTATCTCGCTACGCAACCTGATGGCCCGCATGGGGCACGACAACGAACGAGCCGCACTGATCTACCAGCACAAGTCCAACGCTGCCGACCGCCAGATCGCTGACGGCCTGGACGAGCTGCTCAAGGCATCGGAGCCAGCGAGCTAATGGCCCGTTAATGGCCCGAAGGGCTTCGACTGGCCCAGAAGCGCACAAGGCCCAGGACTGGGAGACCATCTCCCACCTGGGCCTTCGCACTGGAGCGGGTGACGGGAATCGAACCCGCACTGTCAGCTTGGGAAGCTGATGTTCTGCCATTGAACTACACCCGCGTTCGCGCCAGCCTTACCGACTGCCGCGACGACATAGTACCGGAACCTGTAGGTTGCCGTCGTGCTGCTCTCCGATAGGGACATCCGCGCCCAGATCGAATCCGGCCGGGTCGTGATCGATCCGTTCGCGCCTGAACTGGTTCAGCCGTCGAGCGTCGACGTGCGGCTTGACCGGTTGTTCCGGGTGTTCGAGAACCACAAATACCCCCATATCGACCCGGCGATCGAGCAACCAGACCTCACTCGCCTGGTGGAAACCGAAGGTGACGAGCCTTTTGTGCTCCACCCAGGGGAGTTCGTGCTCGGCTCAACCTATGAGGTGGTAACACTGCCCGACGACATCGCCGGGCGGCTGGAAGGCAAGTCGAGCCTTGGCCGCCTCGGCCTGCTCACCCACTCGACTGCGGGCTGGATCGACCCTGGCTTCACCGGCCACGTCACGCTCGAGCTCTCCAACGTGGCCACTCTCCCGATCAAGCTCTGGCCAGGCATGAAGATCGGGCAGCTCTGCCTGTTCCAGACCAGTAGCCCAGCAGAGCACCCTTACGGCTCGGCCATCTATGGTTCTCGCTACCAAGATCAGCGCGGCCCGACCCCGTCCAGGTCCTACCGCAACTTCTACCGGGCCAAGGTCTAATCGTGACGGGCTAGACTTTCGCGGTCGCAGGTGGCGAGGTTGCCGCTACCGCGCGCCGGTCACCGCCAGGCCGGCGAGCGCGGCGGCGATGGCCAACGGCACCGCCACCGCGCCGATCATGCTGGCTCTGGCCAGCGACGGTGCAGCGCCAGCCCGGCGCGCGGCGCGGAGCCAGAGCAGCCACGCCAGCGAACCAGTGACGCACAAGTTGGGTCCGAGGTTCAACCCCACCAGGATCGGCCAGAAATCACCATGCGGCGTCCGCGCCGCCAGCAGTGATGCCGCGGGGAGATTGTTAAACACCACGGCTGCGCCGGCGGCTAGCCCGGCGGCTCCAGCCGGATCAAGCCTCGCAAGCAACGCCGCAGGGCCGGACCAGGCCCGCCCGACCGTGCCAAGCGCCACCGCGATCCCGAACAACCCGATCAGCAAAGGCAGCCCGAGTACGCCGGCCACCTCGCGCAGGTTCGCTCGCCCCCTGACAAGGTGTACCGCCGCGACAAGCACGCCGACCGCGAGCACCGGAATCGCCGGGGCGCCAAGCGTCAGGACCAGCAACGTTCCTGCCCCGATCGCGCCAAGCGCGACCAGTTGCCAGCCGCCAAACCGGAACTTGCTCGCCGGAATCTCGCCGAGCCGGCCAGCACGCCATGAGCCGCGCTCGAGTATCCCCACCGCGACCGCGGTCACGACCAACGCCGCGATCGCGGCCAGCCACACCCTGGACAGGAACTGCCCGCCAGACAGCCGCAAGTGCCCGAGAACGATCAGATTCGTAAGGTTCGCTCCTGGTAGCAACAGCGACCCGGCGTTCGACAGCAGCAGGCAGGCATAGAGCAATGCCTCGCCAGTGCCCCTGTTCCGCCCGGCATAGACAAGCACCGGGGTAAGAAAGGCGACCGAGGTATCCAGGTTCAGCGTGGCGGTGACCAGGCCGATCATGACAACCGCTCCGGCGAAGAGCACGATCCCGTTCGGCGAGACCCGCCCGAGCCAGTCTCCCGCAGCACCGAACAATCCTTCGTCGTCAGCGACAAGGCCGATCAGCAGCAGACCTGCAACCAGCACAAAAGCCGGATAATCCTGACCCGCGCTAGCCGCCGCGTAGTCCGGTCGCAGCCAGAACGCGATCCCGATCCCGACGACGCCGAGCAGCGCAAGCAGCCAGCTGGCCGGGATCCGCATCTCCGCCGACTACCCGCCCTTCTGCGAAATATGCCCGACTTCAGGGTAACCGCCATCACCGGCACTCCCGCTAACCGCGCCCCGCCTCACCGCCTCCGCCCCCACGTTGCGGCGGAGCAGGCACCCAGGCACCCACGTTGTGACATCGCGGGGCCACTCGCGGCGCCATGAGGGCCGGCCAGGGACGGGAACACCTACCTCAACCGGCCGCGGGGGAGCGCGTTACGGCCTAGTGCCGCTATTAGCTGGTCGCGCTCGGCGAGGGCGGCAAGCAGGGCATTGCGCTCAGCTTCGAGTGCCTTCACCTGCTCTTCGAGTTCGAGTACCCGGCGGATCGCGGCCAGCGTCATCCCTTCGTCGGCGAGGCGCGCGACGTACTGGACAATCGTGACCTCGGTACGTGAATACCGTCGCTGCCCTCCATCGGAACGGGACGGCCTGACGACGCCGAACTCGTCGAGCCTGCGCAAGAACGCCTGCTGTACCTCGAGCATCTGGGCGACCTGGCCGACCGTGAACAGCGGAAGGTTGTCATCGTCAAACGGCAGCACAGTTCAACACTCCAGCATCGAAGGCCAGCCAGGCAAGTCGCGGCCGGCCTTAGCGCCGAAAGCCGGGGCAAGCGGTAAGTTACCGCCTGGCCCGGCCCGGCATCTTCTTCACATCTGATCAGGCCGTGAGCTGAGGGGCTCCGGGCCGGGTGATCTCGATCTTGTGCGGTTTGGCCTGCTCGGCGACCGGCAGGACGATGGTCAGCACGCCATTCTCGTACTGAGCATTGACCTTCTCCGCGTCGATCGCCTCGGTCAGCCTGATCTTCCGAGTGAACGTGCCCATCACGCGCTCGCGCACAACTGGCTTCTCCTGCTCGCCGTACTGATCGTCCCGCTTGGCGGAAACGGTCAGCAGCCGGCGATCGGTCGTGACCTCGATGCTGTCCGGGTCGGCGCCTGGCAGGTCAATCCGCAGCACGACATCATCGTCGCGGCGGATGACATCCATCGGCAGCGCGGCACGGCCTGCGGAAACGCCGTCAGCCCAGCCAAAGGTTCGCTGAACGATGCGGTCGAAGTCGGTGACGAACGGGTCAAATGACGTCAGCAGCACGGTGATCCACCTCCAGTGAATCCGAGATTCAACTCTGAACCTCGGTTACCTACATTTCTACCGTAGGCAAACCTACAAGTCAAGATAGAGGTTCACTGGAACCGTACCGTTAGCTCACACTCGTTCGATGATCGTCGCGTTAGCCTGGCCACCGCCTTCGCACATGGTCTGCAGCCCGTACCTGCCGCCGCTGTGCTCAAGCTCATGCACCAGCTTGGTCATCAAGATCGCACCGGTCGCACCGAGCGGGTGACCGAGTGCAATGGCGCCGCCGTTGGGATTGGTCTTCTCGAGCGAGGCGCCAGTCTCGGCCGACCAGGCGATCAGCACCGGCGCGAATGCCTCGTTCACCTCGAAGACGTCTATGTCGTCGACGGCCAGCTTGCCCTTGGCCAGGGCCAGTTCGGTTGCCGGGATCGGTCCGGTCAGCATGAAAACCGGATCAGCACCGATCACCGCGAGCGCGTGGATGCGGGCGCGAGGGGTCAGCCCGTGGCGCTTCACGGCATCCTCGGAGGCGATCAGCAGCGCGGCCGCGCCGTCTGAGATCTGGGACGCCGTGGCCGCGGTGAGCTCCCAGCCATCGCGCAGCGGCTTGAGTTCGGCCATCTTCTCCAAAGTGGTGTCACGACGCGGGCCCTCATCCGCGCTTAGCCCGTTGACCGGCGTGATTTCGCGCTCGAACCTGCCCTCGTCGATCGCCTGGATCGCCCGCCGGTGGCTCTGGAGCGCGAACTCCTCAAGTTGCAGCCGCTTGATGCCCCACTTCTCGCACATCAGCTGAGCGCCGCGGAACTGCGAGATCTCCTGCTTCCCGTACCGCTTCTGCCAGCCTTCCCCGAACGGGAACGCCATGCCTTTCTCAAGTGGCAGCGACACGGTCGTGCCCATCGGGACCTGACTCATGCTTTCCACGCCCGCGGCGACGACAAGGTCCTGGGTGCCCGACAGCACGCCCTGGGCGGCGAAGTGCACTGCCTGCTGCGAAGAGCCGCACTGCCGGTCGATCGTCACTCCGGGCACCGACTCTGGCAGCCCGGCGGACAGCCACGCGTTGCGCGCGATGTCGACCGCCTGGGGACCGATCTGCGAGACGCAACCCATGATCACGTCTTCTACGGCGGCCGGGTCTATCCCGGTACGGGTCACTAGTTCGGTCAGCACATGCGCGCCAAGGTCAACCGGATGAGCGCTGGCCAGACCTCCGTTCCTGCGGCCAACCGGAGTCCTGACCGCTCCGACGATGTATGCCTCCGACACGCTAACCTCCACTGTTGCCCCACGCCAACCTGCGATTCGCTATCGAGGTTACCCCCCGGTAGCCGAGCGGCAATAGGGCACCTGTCGCGGCGTTATGCTCAATAGCAGGCATAACTGACCGGAGGCGGCCATGACGGACGGCCTTATCCTGCTTGTGTTCATCGCGATCCTCATCGCGGTCACCGTGGCACGAATCAGGCGCCGGATGGGTTTCCCGGTCAGGCAGGGCTTCTTGGGTACTGCCATCGTCGGCATCGCGATCGCCATCCTCGTCTACTGGGTGGCGAGCAGCGGCCGGTAGGCCGAACCGGCGGCTAAGATCCCGCAGCTAACTTGGCGCAGCAGCTAACAGGCTGGTTGAGGCTGCCCTGATGGGCATCTGGAACCAGACCGTCTTACCCTCCTCCGTGGGCCGGGATCCCCACCGTTCGGCAAGCTGATCTACCAGATACAGGCCGCGTCCGCCTTCGTCGTTCTCGCCCGCCACCCGGATTCTTGGCAGCCGCAGGTCGTAGTCGAAGACCTCAACCCACACCGACTCGGCGCCCTTGCGGATGCTCAAGACGAACTCCTGGCCCTCGGCACTCACGAAGTCCTCGGTAAGCGGCGAGTCCACCGATTCGTCCAGGCTGTCCGTCCAGCCAGACCGCCGTCCTGGCTGAGCGAACTCGTGCCTGGGCGCGGGCGCCGCGGCGGTGTGCAGAACCACGTTGGTGACGACCTCTGAGACCAGCAGGCAGGCCAGATCGGCCTGATCCTCGTCCATGCCGAATTGAATGAACATCTCAAAGGCCATCTTCCTGGCTTCTGAGACCTTGATCGGCTCGGCCTTGAACGGCCGTTCCCAAGCCTGGAGGTCAGCAGGCGAGGTCCTGACTACCAAGATGGCCATGTCGTCGTCGATGTTGCCAGGCACCGCGTGCTCAGCCGCTTCGGCGATCCGGTCGACATCCTCGCCGGCGACGGCCTTGACAGCTTCCCTCAGCATGCCCATGACCTCGGCATCGCCGTAGTGGCCAGGCCCGTCGGCCCGTGCCCGCCGGTCGACCAGGCCGTCGGTGTAAAAGATAAGGGTCGCACCTGGCGGCAGCAGGCGGGTTTCCTCGCGGTAGGTCGGCAGCGCGGAAATGCCACTGCCGCGCACGCCGAGCAGCACGCCCTGGTACTTCAGCTCAAGCGGCCTGACATCTTCCTTTGTCACCATCAAGGGCGACATGTGCCCGGCGTTGGCGACGGTGAGGTTACGCGACCACGGATCGTAGGTCAGGTAGGTGCAGCTCGCGGTTGGCGCGTCGGCTACCTGCTCATAGCTTTCGTCGGCCATGGTCTGGCACCACTCGTCCAGCCTGCGGAGTATGTCGGCCGGCGCCCGGTCATCTTGAGCGAACGCGCGAAGCGCGGACCTGAGCTGTCCCATGAACGCCGCCGCACGAGCGCCGCGGCCCTGCACGTCCCCGATCACGATGCCGACTCGCCCGGCGGAAAGCTGGATGATGTCGTACCAGTCGCCGCCGACCTGGGTCTGAATGCCTTGCCCATGGCTCTCAAGCGGCTTGGCTGGCACGTAACGGTAAGCGACCTGCAGACCGTCTAGCATTGGCGGCGTACTCGGCAGCAGGCTGTTCTGGAACGCGAGAGCGGTGTTCCGCTCTTCTTCGAACAGCATCGCGTTATCGATCGCGATCGCGACCCGGCTCGCGATCGCGGCGACCAGATCACGGTCGTCGGCCACGTAATGCTTGGCGTCCCTTACGGTCAGGCTAGACAACGCCAGGCTCATGACGCCGAGTCGCTGGCCGCGGGCAGTGAGCGGGGCGGAGATCACGGACGTGATCCCGACGTCACGGCTCGCGGTCATGCTCTCATTGTTCGGCGCCGGGTACGCCTGGTCGTCGACATCCTCGACCAGTACCACTTCATCCTGGTCCATGGCCTTTTTGCTGAAATGGCCTTTAGGGTAGTGAACCGGTTCGCCTACGCTGGCCCAGGTTCCCGGCGGCGGTTCCCACTTCCATGCGCTGATGCGCACCCGGCGGACCAGCGTCTCAGGTTTTCTGACCTCGCTCGTGCGCAGGTCAATGAAGCAGTGGTCAGCGAACTGCGGCACGAGCGCGTCGGCGACCTCGCGCAGGGTCTGGTCGAGCTCGAGTGACTTGTTGAGCCGCTGCCCGATGCGGTCGAGCAGGCCTATCCGGTCGGTCGCGGACTCGTCCCCGACCTGGAGCGCCTCCTTGGCCATGATCACCGTGCCGGCGACCTCGCCGGCCTGGCCGCGCATCGGCGTCGCGTTCATCCTGATGAAGAAGTTCGCGCCGTCCTTGCGCTTGATCGACAGGGTGCCTTCCCAGTCCTTGCCGCGGCAGGACTGCCGTTCCAGGTTGGCTACCTTGCTCAGGTCGTCCTCGTCGAAGCCGAGCGCACGAAATGGCACGTCAGTTAGCTGCGCGGGGTCGTCGAAGCCAAACAGCCCGGCGGCGAAGTCATTGGCGTAGCGCAGGCAGCCATCGTGGTCAACGACGATCACGGCGGTCTCTACCTGATGCAGGATAAGCTCGGTGCCGAGCATCTCGCGCGATCTGACCTGAGCGGTGCCCGCCGGAATCTGGGCACCGGCGTTCACGGCACCGGCTTCTGGCCGGAGCCTGTCGCTCACGGCCCGCGTGGCAGCGTTACCTTCTGCGTTCATTGACCAACCAGGCATTCACGATGATTTCGGAGATTGGGTACAAGTTGTGACAAAAATGTGCGATGCCACTTCCAGCGGCAATGCCGCGCTGAAGCCATCGACTCTGTCCGCACCTGTCACCCGCACATCCTCGCTGCCGACCACAAGCGTAACCTCGCGGCCGGGTTGTATCCCGATGTTCTTGAGTTTAAGCATTAGCGCGGCATCGCTTTGGAGTTGTTCACTGATCCGCTGTACCACGGCCTGCGCGGGCACAGCCTCCGTTATGGCCGTCATTGCCACATCGGGCTGGTCAGCGGCCACCTGGGCGTCATCTACGGCCCAGGGAGGAACGCCAAGCTCGGCGAGGCCAGGAATGACATTTCCGTGCGGGCAGCGAACCGGGTATTTCAGCAACTCGGCCAGCCGCCGTTCTACGTTGTCGGAAATGACGTGCTCCCAGCGGCACGCCTCGATGTGCACGTCTTCCCACGGCAGCCCGATCACGTCAACTAGCAGGCACTCCGCCAGCCGGTGCTTGCGCATCACGCGCATGGCGAGGGTCTCGCCCTCGCTGGTCAGGGCCAGCCGCCGGTCGCGCTCGACGAGCAGGAGACCGTCCCGCTCCATCCTCGCCACGGTCTCGCTGACCGTCGGGCCACTCTGCGACAGCCGCTCGGCGATCCTGGCGCGCAGCGGAACCACGCCCTCCTCGGTGAGCTCGAAAACCGTGCGAAGATACATCTCGGTCGTGTCGATCAGGCCGTGCGCCGCCACCTGGCTACCTCCCCTCGCGAATTCGATGCTAAGGGGTCAGCGCACCATCGCGTAATCTTCGCGGTCCTGGCCAAGCACGGACCAGCCAGGCACCTGGCTGGCCGGGTAGCGGACCTCTAGCCAGGCAGCATGCTCACGGGGCGAGCCGCTCGACGATCCAGGTGTCACCTGACCGGCGGTACCTGAGCCTGTCATGCATCCGGTTGGCCCGGCCATGCCAGAACTCAAAGGTCTGCGGCGTGACCAGGTAACCGCCCCAGAAACCGGGGGCGGGCACCTCGGCACCTTCCGGCCAGCGCTGCGCAAGTTCGGCGTAACGCTCGTCGAGTTCGGCCCGAGAACCTACCACGGTCGACTGCCTGCTCGCCCAGGCGGCGATCTGAGAGGCGTGCGGCCTGCTATGGAAGTAGGCCGCGCTCTCATCCTCGCCCAGCCTGCTCACTGTCCCCTCGATGATGATCTGACGGTGGATGGCATGCCAGCCGAAAAGCAGGCAGGCCCGCGGCACCTCGTCGAGGTCGGTTCCCTTGCGTGAGGTCCGGTTGGTGAAGAACACGAAACCGGCCGAATCGTGCCCTTTAAGCAGCACGGTCCTGGCCCGCGGCTGCCCGGCGGCCGAGACAGTGGCGAGCACCACGGCAGTAGGCTCTGGCAGTCCGGCGTCGACGGCGTCGGCCATCCAGCTATCGAACTGAGCATCAGGCTCCGCGGCGAGCATAGACTCGTCCAGGCCGCTGGCCGGCCAGCTAGCCGCGTCTGTCACCACACCCATGGGTACTGATCTTCACACACCCGGTCTTCGCGCACCCAGGTAACGAGGTCGTAAGCTAAACGGCGTTTGACCGGCTTGCCGACGCGGTTTCGACGCGCCAGAAAAAGGAGACAAAGATGTCCGACTTCACACCTGGCCTCGAGGGCGTTGTCGCGTTCGAGACCGAGATCGCCGAACCCGACAAAGAGGGCGGTGCTCTGCGGTACCGCGGCGTCGACATCGAGGATCTCGTCGGGCATGTCACGTACGGACATGTCTGGGGTCTCCTGGTGGACAACGCGTTCTTTCCCGGCCTGCCGCCCGCCGAGCCTTATCCGATCCCCGTGCATTCTGGCGACATCAGGGTCGATGTGCAGAGCGCACTGGCGATGCTGGCACCGGCCTGGGGCATGCACCAGCTGCTCGACATCAGCGACGAGCAGGCGCGTGATGACCTGGCGAGGGCCTCGGTCATGGCGCTGTCCTTCGTGGCGCAGTCCGCCCGCGGCCTCGGCTTGCCGATGGTGCCGCAGAAGCGGGTGGACGAAGCCAAGACGATCACCGAGCGTTTCATGATCCGCTGGCGCGGCGAGCCTGACCCGAGGCACGTGAAGGCGATCGACGCATACTGGGTTTCAGCCGCGGAGCACGGCATGAACGCCTCTACGTTTACCGCCCGGGTCATCGCCTCCACCGGCGCGGACGTGGCGGCGGCGCTCTCGGGCGCGGTCGGCGCCATGTCCGGCCCCCTGCATGGCGGTGCGCCCGCGCGGGTGCTGCACATGATCGAAGAGGTCGAGCGGACCGGCGACGCGGTGTCCTATGTCAAGGACGCGCTTGACAAGGGTGAGCGGCTGATGGGATTCGGGCACCGCGTATACCGTGCCGAGGACCCGCGGGCTCGGGTACTCAGGCGCACCGCCAGGGATCTCGGCGCCCCGCGCTACGAGGTCGCGGCGGCACTGGAGAAGGCGGCACTCGACGAACTGCACGCCCGCCGCCCCGACCGGGTTCTCGCGACCAACGTGGAGTTCTGGGCGGCGATCATACTTGACTTCGCCGAGGTGCCTTCTCACATGTTCACCTCGATGTTCACCTGCGCCCGCACGGCCGGCTGGGCGGCCCACATACTCGAGCAGAAGAAGACGGCCAGGCTGGTACGGCCGAGCGCCAGGTACGTTGGCCCGTCCGCTCGCTCCGTCCGGGAGGTGCCAGGAGCCTCCGAGGTAGTAGATCACGACGTCTAGGGAGTGCGGCGGAGCGGCCAGCTGGCCAGCGTACGGTAGCCAGGGTCGGGGCCAAGACGGCTCTCGACGAGGTGGATCTGCGTCGCTGGCCAGGTAGAGGCGTGGCCGCGCCGGCTGCTGAGCGACCCAAGGAGTGCCGCCAAGTCGGTGGGCTGCATTGCCCGCGCCAGGGTCAGATGCGGCCGGTAGCGCCTGCCCTCGCCCGGCGGCGGGGCACCTGCCCGGCGCGCCCCGGCCGCAACCGAGCGAGCCAGCGCGACCAGCCCGCTCAGATCGGCGTCCGCGCTCTCCACGCGCGCGATAAGCACCCGTGCCCGCGCCGGGGAAGGAAACGCCCCACCCGGCCCGATTCTCAGCCGCTGAGCGTGATGACGCGCCGCGGCGCGTTCGAGCCTGACCGTGAGCTCGTCCAGCCTGGCCGGGTCAACTTCGCCGAGGAAGGCCAGGGTGACATGCCAGCGCTCCTGACCGACCCAGCGCAAGCCAGGCCAGTCTCGGCGAGCGTGAGCGACAGCGGCTGCAAGCTCATCGAGCGCGTTCGACGGCGGGCTGATCGCCACGAACAGTCGCAACGCCCACCCCCTGAAGGTCTCTTACCCAACCATGACACGCTCCGCGCGTCCGGGCTCGCCAGGCCGTCACGAGCGCGGGTCAGCGGGCGAACTGGGGACGGGCCTGCTTCAGGTAGGTGCGGACAGGCACGCCACGGTGCCTGGCCACGAGCAGGCCGACCACGATCGTGGCGCAGACCGAGATGATGCCACCCGCGGCCATGGCCATCCGGGTGCCGAATTCCTGAGCCACCCAGCCGGTAAGCGGCGAGCCTATCGGAGTTCCGCCGAAGAAGACGAGCATGTAGATGCCCATCACCCGGCCGCGCATCTCGGCAGGGGTGTTCAGTTGCACCGCGGCGTTGGCCGCCGTGGACAAGCTGATAACGGTCAGGCCCGTGGGCACGAGCAGCACGAGGAACAGCCAGTAGCCCGGCATGAAGGCAGTGCCGATCTCCAGCACGCTGAACGCCAGCGCGGTGACCACGAGCATCCGGAGGCCCTGCCTGACGCGGCGAGCGGCGACCAGGGCGCCGATAAGGGCGCCAAGAGCGAAGACTGCGGACGCTACCCCGAATTTGCCTGGCCCGGTGTGGAACACGACGCGCGACATCAAGGCCGTGGTCACCTGAAAGTTCATGCCGAATGTCGCGATGAAGAAAACCAGCACCATCGTCATCAGCAGGTCAGGCCGCGACGTCACGTAGGCGAGACCCTCGCGCAACTGGCCCCTGGCCCGTTCTACCCGCTCGGCAGGCCGGAGTTCGGCCGGGCGCATCATCTTCAGGCTGATGATCACCGCCAGATAGGACGCCGCGTTGAGATAGAAGGCCGCCGGGGTACCTACCAGGCTGATCACCAGGCCAGCGACCGCCGGGCCGCCGATCCTGGCCAGGTTGAACACGGCGCTGTTCAGCCCGATCGCGTTGGTCAGGTCCTTCTTGCCGACCATCTCGATCGCGAACGACTGCCTGGTCGGGTTGTCCACGACCGTGGCGAGGCCGAGCCCGAACGCGAGCAGGTACACATGCCAGGGCTGGACCACGCCTGTGATCGTGAGCGTACCGAGTATCGCGGCGAGCGCTCCCATCGAACCCTGCGTGACCAGCAAGATGTTGCGCTTGGGGTAGCGGTCGGCGATCATGCCGCCCCAGAGGCTGAACAGCAGCAGCGGCAGGAACTGAAGACCAGTGGCGATGCCGACCGCAGTGCCGCTGCCATGCGTGAGTTCGAGAATCAGCCAGTCCTGGGCGACGCGCTGCATCCAGGTGCCGGTGTTGGAGATCACCTGGCCGGTCGCGAACAACCGGAAGTTGCGCACCCGCAGCGAGCTGAACATCCGCCCCCGCCGTCCGATCACGGACTGCTCCCTGACAGCGGGCGAGCGCTGCCCGGCTAGGACTGGCTGAGTTTCTCCAGGATCGGCAGCGCTTCCCGCAGGACGGCTCGCTCCGCTGGCGTCAGGTCCCGCAGCCGCCGCGCGAGCCAAGCTTCGCGCAATTGCCTTACCTTCCGCACGACGTCGCGACCCTGGTCGGTGGCGGTCAGCAGGACCTGCCGGCGGTCGGTCGGGTGCGGCATCCGCTGAATCAGGCCGCGTTCTTCTAGCGAAGCGATAACCCTGGTGATCGACGGCGGCTGAACCTTCTCGTGCTCGGCCAGTTCGCTCGGCGTCATCGCGGTGTGCTTCTCCATCGCCGCCAGCGCGGCGAGCTGGGTATCTGACAGCTCCGGCTGCAGACCCTGTGCTACGCGTTCTGCCCGCATCCGACGCGCTAGCCGGCTGACCGATATCCGGAGAGAGGTCGCCAGGCCCGCGTCCGACCTGGACTGGGGTGTCGTCATATTCGTTAGCTTTGCTCATTACTCTTGCTAACCGTATCCGACGGCCAGAGATTCCGCCAGCTACGGCCCGCGACGCGGGCAGGAACAAGGTAAGGCACAGATGGCTCAGCCCGCCGCATGCTTGGCCGAACCTGCTCGGCTAGCCTGACTCATATGGCACGCAAGGCACCGCAGTTGCGTGCGGCGCCACCGCCGCTAGAGGGCAACGACCTCTTCATCACCTCGGCCGGCACGATCGCCTGGGCTGTGGCTCTGATCGTGCTCGTCGTGCTGCGCGATCACCTTCCGGCCAGCGACCGGTGGTGGATCTGGACGTGCGCAGCCGGAGTCGGATTCGGGCTCTTCGGACTGCTCTTTGTGCCGCATCTCAAGCGCTCCCGTGCCAGGGCGGCAGAGCACAGGGCAGGCGCAGAAGAGGTCAGCAGCGATCAGCCCGGTTCGTGATCGAGGTTTTCTAGCACGCTGTCAGGAAGCGCGGACCCAGCGTTGAGCATGTCGTACCCGATCTCGCCGATGGCCGGGATGACCTCGCCGGCCGCATCCTCGGGCGTATCGCCCTCAGAGTGCGCGCCGCAACCATGATCGACCGACACCACGCCGCCGTCGTCAGGAGCGAACTCGTTCGCGCAGACGCCGAACACCCGGCCAAGCGGGCCGCTGAGCCTGATCATGAACCCGCAGGTAGCGCAGCACGCGGGTGCGGCGCTGGCCAGCGCGGACGAAGGCCCGTGATCGCCAGCATGCCAGCGTTCCGCAGCCTCGTCACGGCCGATGGCCGACAGCACTCGCCGCTGCCTGGCAAGGCCCTCCGGCTGACTCGCCTCTGACACGATCCCTTCGCCGTCTTCCCAGTCAAGCAGTCCTGGTTCACCGGCCAGTGCGACCACAGGGACGAGACGCTCGTCATCGCTAGGCGCGGGCATGAGGTCACCGGCCTTGAGATCGCCAGGCCTGACCCGTTCTGTCCACGGCACCCAGTCGGGCGCGAGCAGCGAGTCTGGCCCTGGGAGCAGCAGGCTCTCACTGACGGTCACCACGCGCGACCTGGACGCACGGGTAACCGTGACTGCCCACCGCCAGCCCGCATATGCGGGATCGAGTGATTCGAACAGATGCGTGACGGTACGGTCGGCTTCGACCTCGACGCCGACGTGGTCGCCGACATTGCCGGCGCCCGCATCGTCAACAGCCGCCTGCCTGGCAAGGCCGACAGCTTCGACGCAGGCTTGATCTGGCTCCGCGTGCCTGGCAGTAGTAGGGCTCACGGTTACCTATTCTCCCGCATGTGGCCCACTACCTGCACCAAGACAGCGTGCACCGCAACCGAAAAGCGACCTGCGCGCCGCAGCGGGCACTGGAATTCCCGGCCGTTTGCTAGCGAATACCGCGAAACGACACGGCGATCGTCGCCCGCAGGGCGGCATTCCGCGCTGGTAGGCCCAATACTTGATGGCATGGGAGATTCCGGAGTCGGAGCTCGGACGCGGCGCGCGACCAAGACCTTCGTCTCCGCGTCACAGTCGGCGGCGAAGGCAAGCGCCAACGTCGCCGGCGGTGCCACCAGGACCGTGCACAAGATCACAGGCGCCTCGGGAGCCGCCAGGACCGGCCTCGCCCACCTCATCGAGCTCACCGCAGGCGGCAGCGTGGGCGATGGCTTCGTGGCGGTGGCACTGGCAGGCACTTTGTTCTTCAGCGCCTCGGTGACGCAGGCCCGCGGCCGGGTCGCGCTCGCACTGCTCATCACCATGGCGCCCTTCGCCCTCGTCGCGCCGTTCATCGGCCCCATGCTCGACCGAGTGCAGCACGGCCGCAGGTACTTGCTGATCGGGACCGTGTTTGCCAGGGGGCTGCTTTGCTGGGGAATGTCAGGCGCGGTACAGCACAATGACGCGGTGACGCTGCTGCCGGCCGCGTTCGGCGTGCTCCTGCTGCAAAAGGCGTACGGCGTCACCAGGGCATCAGTCACACCACGATTGCTGCCCGAGGAGATCACGCTAGTCACGGCCAACTCACGGGTCGCGCTGGCCTCGCTGATAGCGACGACGCTCGGGGTGCCGGTAGCAGCGGGCATAGACGCGATTGCCGGCGGCCATGCGACCGGTGCCGCCTGGGTACTGCGAATCGGCACGGTCGTCTACCTGCTCGCCATGGTGCCTGGTTTCCGCATACCTGACGGTGTCGACGAACCGGTCGATGAGGCCGCCGGCAGTCCTGCCGCGCCCGCGAACGGGCAGGTGGCATCGGAGAGCGGCGAGTCACCGAAGGCGGCCCCCGGCTCGCAAGGCGGCACAGGGGAAGGCGCGGCGAGTGCCAAGCGGAAGGGCTGGCATCTGTTCCCGCAGCCAATCGGGCCGATCGTTACCGAGGCGATCAAGGCAAACATAACCTTGCGTGCTTATTCAGGCTTTATGATTTTTTTTCTAGCCTTCCTGCTACGCACCGTTCATTTCGGATCGATCTCTGACAAGCTGGCGCTCACCGAGATGATCGCCGCAGTGGCGATCGGCGGCTTCAGCGGGACCGCGATCGGAGCCGCGCTCAGGTCCAGATCCCCTCAGATCGTCGTCTACGCGATGCTGACGTTCTCGGCGATCGTAACCACGCTCTGCGCGGTGTTCTTCGGGCTCTGGGCCGCCATCATCGTCTCCTTCAGCGCCGCCGTCGGGCAAACCCTGGTCAAGCTCGCGCTCGACTCGATCGTGCAGCGCGAGGTCAGCACCGAGGTAAGGTCTTCGACCTTTGCCGTCTCAGAGACCCTGCATCAACTGTCCTGGGTCATCGGCGGCCTGCTCGGTCTGTTGCTCTCCCTGACTAACAGCGGAATCACCGGCCTTGCCGTCGCTGCGGCCGGCCTGACGCTGTCACTGGGCTTGCTCGTCACCACGAGAAGGAACCGGATCCTGCGAATCAGGCGCAAGGACACCGCTGCGGTCTAGGCCCAGGCGGGTCCTGGCCCCCCGGCCGGTCAGACGTCTATGTCGTCGGCCACCGCACGCAACAGGGCGGCGATCTTCTTTGAATCCTTGTTGTCTGGGTGCTTGCCGCGGTGATAAGTGTTCGACAGGCTGTCGAGCAGCTTGATGAGGTCCTCTACCAGGACCGTCATCTCGTCAGTGCCCTTGCGGCTCGCCTTGGCGACGGTAGGCGGTGGCTCGAGAACCCGCACCTGAAGCGCCTGGGCGCCGCGGCGACCCTCTGCCACGCCGAACTCGACCCGCTGGCCTGGCCGCAGTACAGTTCCTGCCGTTGCCAAGGCAGTCGAGTGCACGAAGACCTCACCGCCGTCATCTCGGGTGAGGAAGCCGAATCCCTTGTCGGCGTCATACCACTTGACCTTGCCTGTAGGCACGTGCAGACCCTTTGCGCGAGAAGAAACTAGTGGGCTACGAACTTGCGGTGTATCCAGGCTATCGGTCATGGCCGGGCGTCCGTCCACGTCCGGATCGGGTTGTCGCGGCCAGGACTGAATCTGCCGAGCTAGCCGACCGAGTCGCGAACTGAAAGATACCCTGTCCGCACGATCAGAACACCGGGTTATCGCTCTGCTCAGCCGAAGCGGGGCGATAGCCGCCACGGAGGCTGCTTCGGTGGCTTGCGCCGGCTCCGGCGCAGCGCCCACAGAAGGTAGCCGGCACCGGCCAGTGCGGTGAGCCTGCCGATCCGCTCCGCTCCCAGCCACGCTTCATGACCATAGGACAACAGGGAGCTATGCTGCCCGCCGAAGGCGAGCACGAGCACCGTGCCAAAGATCACCAGCAGCACGGGCAGGACAATACCGAGACATTTGTCCTTTACATCCCATTTCTTAGACGGCAGCGCCACCAGTACGCCGATCATCCAGATCGGCGGGTACACCGCTCCCCCGACGCCGAGCAGCAGAACCGCGAGCATCTCAACGGGATTACCGCGCGCCAGCGTCCACGCGGCTGAGGCGAGCCTTGCCAGCGCACCTGCCCAGGCCGCCGCAGCGCCAGCAAGTCGCCGGCGCTGCGGATCTGCCTTCCGCGACGGAGCCTGCAACCTGCCTGGCTGTCCCTGTACCTGGTCTTGCGGCGCCGCTAGCCTCGGCGCAGATTCTCCCGGTGCGCCGTCTCCCGGTGCGCCGTCGTCAGGTACCGCGTCGTCAGGTACCGCGTCGTCAGGTGCCGCGTCGTCAGGTGCCGCGTCG
Organism: Actinomycetota bacterium; assembly: GCA_027313705.1. GTDB lineage: Bacteria > Actinomycetota > Actinomycetes > Streptosporangiales > Streptosporangiaceae > Chersky-822. Next base: position 16,520 of record DAHVDE010000050.1, read on the forward strand.
TCCGGTGCCGCGAAGAGCGCAGGTTCCCCGAGTTCGACGTCTTTTTCAAGCGGCATCTTTTTCCCGCCTTTGACGACTAGGCGCGCCGAGGACGGCAATCCGGGGCGGGGGGCAGGCACCTGGACGGGAGGCACCGCAGGAGTAGCCAGGGGCTGAGCTGGTTCTGTCGCGTCCACGGCGGTTACCGATTCACCTCGACTCTCGCTCTTGTCGACAATCCGCGCTCGCTCGACGATGGCAATCGGATCGCCTAGGTTCGCCAGTACCTTCCTGACCTGCACTGAGGTCGCCGTGTGTAGGTCTCCACAATCAGCTTCAATGCGGGTGCGCGTCCGGTCAAGCAGCGACTTCCGTTCTGATAGACCAAGGCGACCGCGGGCAGCAAGGGACAACCTGTTGAGGAAGTCCCGGATTAGCTGCTCTGTGGGCGGATTCATGCCTAGATCATCCACCTTTACCGACCGTTAAGCGTAGCAACGCGCACGCGAACGATCAGGAACGCCGGGACGAAGCCGACCGTGGGCCTGCCGATACCAGGCAATAAGTCGAGACCGGATAATAAGTGTGGCCCTGGCCTAAGGCCAGGGCCACACTCGCAGAGCCGGACTTACTAGAAGTCCATGTCACCGCCGCCAGGAGCGGCCGGAGCCTTCTCCTTCTCCGGCTTCTCCACGATGACCGCCTCGGTGGTCAGGAACAGCGCCGCGATGGACGCCGCGTTCTGCAGGGCAGAGCGCGTGACCTTCGCGGGGTCGAGGATCCCGGCCTTGAACATGTCGACGTACTCTCCGGTCGCCGCGTTCAGTCCGTGGCCAGCCTCGAGTCCGCGCACCTTCTCGGCCACCACGCCGCCCTCTAGGCCGGCGTTGACCGCGATCTGCTTCAGCGGCTCCTCAAGAGCGCGGCGCACGATGTTCGCGCCGGTTGCCTCGTCGCCTAGCAGTTCGAGCTTCTTGAACGCGTTCTTGCCCGCCTGGAGCAGCGCGACGCCGCCACCGGCGACGACACCCTCCTCGACCGCGGCCTTGGCGTTGCGCACCGCGTCCTCGATGCGGTGCTTGCGCTCCTTGAGCTCGACCTCGGTGGCCGCGCCAGCCTTGATGACGGCAACGCCGCCTGCCAGCTTAGCGAGCCGCTCCTGAAGCTTCTCACGGTCGTAGTCCGAGTCGGTGTTCTCGATCTCGGCGCGGATCTGGTTCACCCGGCCAGAGATCTGCTCGGGGTCGCCAGCACCATCAACGATCGTGGTCTCGTCTTTGGTGACGGTGACCTTGCGAGCCCGGCCGAGCATGTCAAGCTCGGCGCTGTCCAGCTTCAGGCCGACTTCCTCGCTGATGACCTGGCCACCGGTCAGGATGGCGATGTCACCGAGCATGGCCTTGCGGCGGTCGCCGAAGCCCGGTGCCTTGACCGCGACCGACTTGAACAGCCCGCGGATCTTGTTCACGACCAGGGTCGCGAGGGCTTCGCCCTCCACGTCCTCGGCGATGATCACCAGCGGCTTGTTCGACTGGACCACCTTGTCGAGCAGCGGCAGGAGGTCCTTGTTGGCCGAGATCTTGCTGTTGACAACCAGGATGTACGGGTCCTCGAGAACCGCTTCCATCCGCTCTGGGTCGGTGGCGAAGTAGTGCGAGATGTAGCCCTTGTCGAAGCGCATGCCCTCGGTGAGCTCAAGCTCGAGGCCGAAGGTGTTGCTCTCCTCGACGGTGATGACGCCTTCCTTGCCGACCTTGTCCATCGCCTCGGCGATCATCTCGCCGATCGCGGTGTCGCCGGCGGAGATGGAGGCGGTCGAAGCGATCTGCTCCTTGGTCTCCACATCCTTGGACAGCTTGGAAAGCTCCTCGCTCACCCGCTCTACTGCCGCCTCGATGCCTCGCTTGAGCGACATCGGGTTGGCGCCCGCCGCCACGTTACGCAGGCCCTCACGGACCAGCGCCTGCGCGAGGACGGTCGCCGTGGTCGTGCCGTCACCGGCGACGTCGTCGGTCTTCTTCGCTACTTCCTTGACTAGCTCAGCGCCGATCTTCTCCCACGGGTCCTCGAGCTCGATCTCCTTGGCGATGGACACGCCATCGTTGGTGATCGTGGGGGCTCCCCACTTCTTCTCGAGCACCACGTTCCGGCCCTTGGGGCCGAGGGTTACCTTGACGACGTCGGCCAGCTGGTTCATGCCGCGCTCAAGGCCGCGCCTGGCGTCCTCGTCGTACGCGATCATCTTCGCTGCCATAAGGCTCCAGTCCTCCCGGAACTTACTGCCTTGTCTTCTATTGCCTTACCTGTGGCCGACCGAGCCGACGCCCGCGACGGACGGCAGATGCCTCGTCGCCCCGATCACGCTACCTGAAGTTGTCACTCTCACCCCGAGAGTGCCAACGACCTGTTTAGCACTCTCATGCCGAGAGTGCAACCTGACCATGCCCTCACCTCGGCATCCGTAGTCCGCAGGAGCGATCTTTCGGCACTTTGCGTAGTTAGTCGGCTACCTGGAGGGAGGATCCGCCGACGCGCACAGGCCCGGTACCTGAGGACCCTCAGGTACCGGGCCTGCCGCGCTAAACCGCGGAACTTATACCATGCGGACTGCCTCAGCCTGCGGGCCTCGGTCGCTCTGCGTAATCTCGAATTCGACACGCTGGCCTTCTTCAAGCGTACGGTAACCGTCCGCCTGAATTGCTGAGAAGTGGACGAAGACGTCCCTACCACCGTCGACCGCGATGAAGCCGTAGCCCTTATCCGCGTTGAACCATTTGACGGTGCCCTGAGCCATGAAACAACAACTCCCTAACTTTTGCTCGGGCTTCGGGTCACGCCCTTGCTACGCGAAACCCGTTGATCGCGGAACGGGCATGACGTGCCGCGCAAGCTCTGCCTGCCGTCCTCGCCGTACCGACAGCGACCGGACATTACCCTACATGCTCGCGAGGCGATGCGTAGTGTGATCCGATCCAAGGTCCCGCGACGTCGCAGCGGACCGCCGGCACGCCTCTTCGAGTACTTCCCGGAGAGTTCTGATGCCATTTAACCCGTTTTCAAGTTGCCAACTTTGGCCGAATGCTGACCGGTGCGGGCATTTGACCACGATCACTGCGAACCGGACGGCTGGCCGACCGGCCCGCTACCAGTGACGATAGCACTAAGAGCCGCTCTGACCCTTGCACCGGTAGCCCAGGCCGCAAGCCTCAGCACTCGCGCGGCGGATCGGCGCAGGCACTACTACGCTGCGCCGGAGAACGCTTTGCGGAAAATCGGCGGCGAGCTCGAGGCAGCTAATCGGGGAACTTATATCGACTGGCGGCGAGACCCGGCCTACTCATTAGTAATAAAGCGAGCCGGCCAGGCCGCGAGTTCACGGGACCTGGTCGGCTCGGCTACTCAGCGTTACCTGTTATCGGGCGAGGACGCATAGAGCGCGGCGAACTCGCGCAGGCTCGGCTTGATCGGCTCTGGCACGACCACCGCTCCTGACACCGCATTCAGCGTCTTCAGCCCATCGCCCGAGTTGATGAGCACGGTCTCTGCTTCCGGGTCAAGTTCGCCGGCGGCTAGCAGCCTGCGCAGCACCGCGAGAGTCACGCCGACAGCGGTCTCGCCGAAAATGCCCTCGGTCGCGGCGAGCAGCCTGATGGCATCGACGATCTCGTCGTCGGGAGCGGCCGCAACGCTTCCGCCTGTCCTGCGCACGACGTCAAGCACGAAGGGGCCGTCGGCGGGGTTGCCGATGGCGAGCGACTTGGCGATCGTGTCAGGCTTGACCGGTTGCACCACGTCCTGCCCGGCGGCATAGGCAGCAACCACAGGCGCGCAACCGCTGGCCTGCGCGCCGAACACGCGCACTGGCTCTGGCACGTCAACGTCGACCAGTCCCAGCTTCCTGACCTCGCGGAACGCTTTGTCAATCTTGACGAGCTGCGCGCCAGAGGCGACAGGTACGACAATCTGGCGCGGCAGTCGCCAGCCGAGGTCCTCGGCGATCTCGAAGCCGATCGTCTTGGAGCCCTCCGCGTAGTAGGGGCGCACGTTGACGTTGACGAACGCCCAGTCGTCGCGCTCCTCGGCCAGTTCGCAGGCCAGCCGGTTGACTTCGTCGTAGCCGCCATCGACCTTGATCAGCTTGCATCCGTAAGCGGCGGAGGCGAGTATCTTCTCCGGCTCCAGGTTCGCGGGGACCAGAACCACGGCCTCGATCCCGGCCCGTGCCGCCGCCGCGGCGACCGCGTTCGCCAGGTTCCCCGTGGACGGACAGGCGAGCACCTTGTAACCGAGTTCGATCGCGGCGGCGAGCGCCACGGCGACCACTCGGTCCTTGAATGAGTGGGTCGGATTGGCCCGCTCGTCCTTGACCCATAGCCGCCGCATGCCGAGTTCCCTGGCCAGATTGTCGGCCAGCACCAGCGGGGTACACCCTGGCTCCGTGGTCCGCCTCGTGGCTATGTCAGCGGGGACAGGCAGCATGCTCGCATACCGCCAGATATTGCGCGGCCCGGCAGCGATGGAAGCCCGGCTGACCTGTGGCACGTGATAGCTGACTTCCAGCGGCCCGAAACACTCGGTGCACGCGTGCTGGCCACCGAGTTCGAATCGGGCACCGCACTCACGGCAGGTCAGCGCAGTAGCGTTGCCGAACCTGGCGCGATCAGGCGAACCAGGCTGGTCGAAGTCGAGCGACGATGTATTAACGACAGATGTCATAGTGAGGCCTCTCCTCATCTGTCCTGCTACCGGTTAGCAGCAGGCCGGAGTTGGCACCAGTCACGCTGTTGCGACAGTGCGGCCTCACAGGACCTATGCGGTCAAGTTCGGATCAGCGTGATGGTTGCCGGGGCTTCACAGGGCCGTTCCCTCCACCCCTCTGGATGAGCAATATTCAGTTAGTTGAGTGAGTACGCACCTTCCCCTGAGCTGCGGAAAGGTTGATACTTGTCAACCACCATACCCCATGAAGCCGCGTTAGATGGAGTGAATTTTCACCGGACATACCGGGGCAGCGACTCACTCAACCAGCGGCCGGTGGAGCGCAGTCCGTACTAGGGGGGCATGGAGAGCGGCAGCGCGCCCTGGACACCGGCATGGTCTAGGCCGTGCCGTCGCGAGCCGAGACTCGCCGTCATCGTGAGGTACTGGCACGAGCGCGGCGACCCCTTCCCGCTTGACGACGACGACCTCCGCTCGCCGCACTGCTTCGGCTGCTGCCGCCTGGTCCCGGCCAAGCTGTACGATCCGGCCGACGCCCCGGCCGCGCGGTGGGACAAGTCCTCGGCCTGCCTGGACCGCGCGCACCTCGTGGACAGGTGCCGGGGCGGGCTCGACGGGCCGCAGAACCTGGTACCGCTGTGCCTGCGCTGCCACCGGGTGATGCCCATGTTCACGGACGGCCAGGCGGCGATTGGCTGGGTCATGCTCGGCGGTTACCGGCAGCTCGCAGGCAGCGATGTCTGACGGCTTCCCCGATGCCGCCCGCATCGAGCGATACACGCGCGGTCAGTGCTGGCTGCTCGCGATGGCGTTGACCGCCCGGACGGGCTGGCCCGCGTTTGAGCGCACCTTTCATTACCCCGGCCTCGGCCAGTATGAGCACGCTTACGTGCGCGTACCGGATGGCCGCTGGCTCGATGCCGAAGGCGTGCACCCCGAGACGTTCGCGGACGAGAGCCCGATGAACCTGGACCGCTGGATTCTGCGTCACGCAATGCTAGGCCAGCCCGGCGGCGACCTCGATATGGGCCGTGCGCTCGCGGACGCCGGGGAGCTGCTTGAGATTACCGGACTGGCCGAGCTGCGCTGACCGGGCGAGTTCGCCTAACTGCGTATTAGAGACAGAGCCGGGGCTGATCACCCCGGAGAGCGCGTGCAGGCGGCCGGGTCTACGGCCTTGGGCGGTCTACCGGCCGCCTGCACCAGACCGCCCAGGAGTCCGCGTGACCAGTTCCGCATCCGGTAGCGACGGCAATTCAAGTAGCGCACGCTGGCCGCTGAAAAGAGCAATTACGCAGTCCAGCCTTGATGGCATCAGTCGCGCCATTCTCCAGCTCATAGCTGATGAGGTTAACGACAGCCTGACACTGCCTCAGAAATTCTCGCCGTCTCGCAGCGAGCTAGCGAGTCGCAGCGGCTTCGCCGCCAGCGCGGTAGATGACGCCATAAAGCGACTGGCGTCAGCCGGATGGCTCCGCAATCTCAATCCGCCGCGCACCAAATCGAGATGGCAGCTCAGCGTTCCCCAGGAGATAGCTACCCCGGCTGGCGGGGTAGTTGCGGTTGAGCCGGACGGGCTGTCTACCCCGCCAGCCGGGCAAGCACTACCCCGGCAGACGGGCATGACTACCCCGGCAGGCGGGGTAAGTACCAGCAAGACTAGCCAGGCTATTCAAGTCTCATCAGGAGCCGAGGCAGTCAAGCCTGATGAAGCCGAGCAAGATCATGCTGAGCAGCGGCTAGTAATATCAGGTCAAGATAGCCCCGGCCTTGATATACCGGCTGAGATTAGGATCTACCCGTGAGCAGCAAGACAGCCAGGCTCAAGCGCCGCCACGCTGCGCGGCTGCGGCGGATCAAGCGCCTGCGGAAGACGGGCCGCCTGCCCGTGCACACGCTGACCGAGCGCAAGCGCGCCGAGGCCGTGCGGCTCCGCGACCGTCAGGACCGGCTTAGCCGAGCCAGGCGGGCCAGGCTGGGTGCAGCGGCGGCTTCCGCTGCTGTTGGCGTCGGCCTCGCAGCAGGGCTGACGGGACTGGCCGTCCCGGCTGCCGCGAGCGCGGCTTACCCGGTCGTAGTGAGCGCGGTCCCGTACCTGAGCCCTGTCACGTCGCCGTACAGCGTCATGACGCCCGGCCGACATGATGAGCTGCCCCACCCGGAACCGTCCGATCCGACGCTGTACGCCGGGGACGCCTCATACGGCGGCACCGCGTCCACATCTGCCGGGCTCGTCGGTCTCCAGCCCTCGGGAGTCCCCCCGCTGGAAGCGCAGCGCTACGGGACTTGGGCCAACTACAGCCTGCTCAGAGGCGGCTGAGCCCGCCGATCATCCGGGCGCGAGCAACGCCCTGACCCTGGCGGTCTGCGAGCTTGTCGGGATCGAGCCGAGGCCGTCCCCGGCGGATGAGCTGTACCTTGCGCTGTCGGCTGATCCGGTTCCGGTGCTCGGTGAGCTGCGCCTGGTCGCGGACCAGCTCTCCGATGCCAGGGCGATCCTTGCCGAGGCCGGGCAGTACCAGATCACGTCCGGCATGGAGTCTTCGACCTGCCATCTGTGCGGGGCTACGGATCAGCAGCTCGTCTACAACTGGCCGAAGGCTGGCTTCGCGGATCGGCCGGTCTGCGACGACGACGCCCGGTGCGATGCCCGCGCCGCGCGCGCCTGCCTCGTCCTTAGCGCGGTGGATGAGGCCAGGACCGTGGTCGCGCGGGCGGAGACAGCCAGGGATGTCTTGCGCAGATGGCAGGCCGAGCAGATGGAGCACCGCGGCCAGGAGATAGAGCCGCCGGTCACGCCTGATCCGTGGTCGGGGACGCTGCGCCACCCCGGTAACCGGGCTCACCTGCTGCATAACGCGGGCGCGCACCGGATGCTCAGCAACGGCGAGCGGCCCTCGCACCTGATCGGAGCGCGGCCAGCCATCTAAGCCATACGATCGACGGTGTGGCGGCCACTGAGGCGTTCTGTCGGCATTGCCGCGAGCCCATGATCGCTGAGAGGTCAACCCGGCTCTACTGCTCGGAAGCCTGCAAGCAGCGAGCGAAGCGCGTCCGGCGCAAGCAAGAACGCAATCCGCTCGCGTGCTGGATTTGCGGCAATGATGTCTACGGGCCTGACGGGATCGGCGCCCTGAGCAAGGACGCCCAGGACCGCCTGTTCGCGGCCACGGGCCGTCTGTGGTCGCCACGGAGATATTGCAGCCCCGAGTGCCGGGCTAAGGGCCGGGCGCGGAACCACGCTTACCGTGTCGCTGAAAAGCGCTCAGGACGCCGTAGCGTGTCGCGTGGCCCGTCCGGTGCCGTCGTTATCGCGCTCCCGGAGCGGCCCTCTCAGCCTGCTCTTGAGCGCCTTGCGGAGCTGGTGCGGCGGCCGGGGAAGAACACGGTCGTCGTCCGGTTCCCGAGGGCTGCCCTGTATGATCCGCTCGGTTCTGACGGCGGCCTGGACCCGGATTTCGATGAGGTCGCCTTCACCGGTTCGGCGCTGACGGCTCGTGACGGGATGTGGGTGGCGCTCGCGCTGTCCGGCCTCGGCGCTGAGCCTCGCCCGCCTGCCCAGCCGCCGCCGGGCGCCGAGCTGCCCCCGGTCACGGAGCTGCCGCCTGCCCGGCTGGCGTGGCCCGAGGCAGGCCCGGAGCCTGATCTGTCTTTTGAGTCGTTCCTGCGCTAGCCGCGTTCCGATGTAGATGGACGTGAGCACCAGGACCACGACGACCCCCAGGCGCAAGACCAGGACGCCAGCGCCGCCGCCTGACCCGTCGTCAATGTGCCCGGAGTGCGGCGGCACGCTGGTGCGGCTCAGCGCAGATAGCGCGCCCACCTGTTATTCCTGTGTGATCAGCCGCGCGGGGCTCAACCGGCGGTAGGCACCTGCCGATCTGACCGGCGGGCGGCCGGGCTGCTTTCCTCTTGGGATAGGCAACGTCGAGCCCGGCTGCCCGATTGAATGCGGCATGAGCGTCATGGTGTCGGCCGTCAGCAGTTACGCGAATGTGCTCGGCGGGATGTTCGGGCACGTCGAAATCGAGATGAACCCCGGCCCGCCGGTCACGCTCGCGGACAACTCCACGGTGATGATGTGCGAGTTCGGCCTGATCGTCACCCAGCCGGGAGCCGAGCCGAACCAGTTCATCCCGTGGGGAAGCGTCCGCCGGATCATCGAAGCACCAGCGCCGCAGGCACCGCCGGGCCAGGCCGGGGACGGCCAGCTGCACGACTAAGTGAGCACTTCAGCCGGGCAGGTGAGCACTTGCCGATGTACCGGTCGTGGAGCGGTTCGGGCTGGTCGGCCAGCGGTGCCAGGAGTGCGGCGCGGTGCGTGCCGTGGCCGCTGACCCGTGCCCCGTCTGCGGGCCGGACCTGCCGAGGTGGGCCGCCAGACAGCGCAGGTCGCGCTACGCCGAGGGGAGCACAGGATCAGGAGGGTAGCTGCCCGTGCAGCCTGATGCGCATGCCGATCCCGCCGGGCTGACCGAGCCGTTGCGGGTGCCAGGCAAGGACTTCCATGATCAGGTCGGGCTGATGCTCAAGATCGTGGACACGGGCCGCGTGGTCGAGGTCATGCAGCGCGGCAAGGTCCGCGCCCGGCTGGTGCCCGCATGATGGCCGCGCAGATCCCGGTCGGTCTGACCCTGGCGGCGGTCAGCGTCAGCGACCTGCGCGAGCACTGCGCTGACCGGCTGGCCGAGGCGCGAGGCGGCGCGGTCGTGGTGATCTACGAGACCAGGGGCGAGGTCAGGCCGCTGGGGGTGCTCGTGGCCGTGCCTCCTGAGCTGACCCCGGTCGTGGAGGCGCTGACTACCGAGATAGCGCAGCGGCGTCATGTGCGCTTCGCGGCCCGCCAGCGGCGGAACGCGGCGGCTGGTGCGATCACCCGCCGCCTGAGGATGGAGGCAGCAGCAAGTTGACGACCACGGAACAGGCCGACGACGCCAAGGCCCGCGCTGAGGCGCAGGCGCGGGAGAACGTGGCCGACTTCGCGGCGATGGCCTCCACCATTGCCAGGACGCGCCCGCGCCGCCGCTGCCGGGCATCCGCGAGTACCGCGAGCAGTTCGGCTACCGGCGTCCCGGCGAGCTGGACAACAGCGGTCCCAGGCCGGTCAGCCGGTCGGTGAACTTCAGCGCCGACGACCTCCGCAAACGCGCCACGGCGCTGGCCGAGGAACGGCGCTACAGCACCGAGATTGCCCAGCGCGGCCAGCTCGGTGCCGGGGCCGCCGGGTTCCGGGCGCGGCATCCCGAGATGGACATGGCCCGGCCGCCCGGCTCCGATCTTGACAGCGAGGAAGGGCGCAGGTATGACCACGATCACCAGCGGCGACATCGCGGAAGCTGTTGCCGAGCTGTCGGCAGCGTCGGCCATGCCCGAGTCGGATATCTGGGCCGAGGTCGGCCGCTGCTGTCCCGAGTGCCAGGCCGGGGCTATCGCCGGGATCGCGGGTCGGCTCGGCCTGACATCGGCACCCGATGCAGGCCAGGCTGTGATCATCCCGAGCACGTCGAGCGATTACGTCGAGCTGGGCCGGGCCGCCAGCGGGGTGCGGTTCAGGAAGCAGATTCTGTCGGTCGGCCCCGGCCAGACCCTGATACATCCCAAGACCGGCCAGCGCCTGACGCTGGATGACGACTGGTACGCGCAGCTTGAGCGCAATTTCCGTGACAAGGTGTGCGATCTGGTGCAGTTTCCGATGGCCGACGCCCGCAATCAGCACACCGAGGACCCGCTGCGGAACGGGGGCCAAGTCGTTGACCTTGAGCGCCGGGGGACCAAGGTCTACGCGGTGATCGAGGCACGCAAGCCCGAGGTCATCGAGGGCCTGCGGAACGGCACGATCCTCGGCGCGTCAGCGTTCCTCAACCTTAACTACACCAACACCAAGGATGGCCGGAAGGTCGGCCCCACCTTGCTCCATGTGGCGGGGACCAACAGGCCGTACCTCACCGACCTGGAGCCGTACCAGGAGATTGCCGCCAGCGCCTCGCCCGGCCGCGAGGTGCTGATGCTTACCGCCGCCGCACCGGCCGCCGCCGCACGCAGGGAGTACACCCGGATGAGCCAGACAGCAGAGATTACCTGGGACGACCTGGATGCCCGGATCGCGCGGCTCGCCGGGCTGACCGGCTACGCAGGCGAAGCAACCGGCCTGACCAGCACGGACACCGACGTAGCCCGCTACCTCGCGATGTGCGGCCAGCCCGCGCGGGTGGCCGACCTGCGCCCCGCCTCGCCTGTTGCCGACATCCGCAACGCCGTCGAGGAACTGGCCGACCGGCGCGGCTACGACCGCAGCGCGTTCGGCCTCAGCCGCGCGCTGGACGAGCTGATCAACGCCAAGGCCGCGACCCTGCCCCTGGACCTCGGTGACGAGCTGAAGATGGCCATGAACGAAGCCGATGACCTCGCGCTCGCGGGCGGCTACGCGCTGCCGGACTACGGCGACAAGCCCAAGCTCCCGTGCGACTCGCCCGAACTGGTGCGGTCGAGCTGGACCGCGCTGCACCGGTACTACAAGCACCGGCTGTCGGCGGCCGACTTTGCCGACGCCAGGGCCGGGCTGCTCGACGCGGCGGCCTGGTTCGGGTTCGCCCTGGACGACTCCACCACCGGCAGCCCCGGCCCGGATGGCACGCCCGCCGTCGCCGCGAGCTTCGCGCAGATGCCCTTGTCCTCAGCCGCCGACGAGGTTGACCGCTACCTCGCCATGACCGGCCAGCCCGTGCCCCGGCGGTCCCTGAGCAGCCCGGCCGATCTGAGGCTGGCCGGAGCGGCGGGTGGCGACGCCTCGCCCTACGTGCCGGACTGGACCAGCCAGGCCGACGTGAACGAGGCCGCCCGCATCGCCCAGCGCCAGGCCCGTACCGGCTACTTCGGCAGGAAGCCCGGCCGGGTCAAGGGCCAGACCGTCACGCACGATTTCAGCGACCAGGACGACCCCACAGCAACCGACAATCCCTCGCGCGGCGGCGACGTGCACCCCGAGGTCGCCCGTCTCATGGCCGACCACAACGGCGGCCCGCTCGGCCAGATCTTCGGCGGCGAGCATCCCCGGACCGGCAATCGCAAGATCACGCCCAAGGTCCGCAGCCGCAGCAAGGTCAGCCCCGCCTGCGGCAGCAGCGTGCTGGCCGCGATGAGCATCCCGTCCGCGCCGCCCGGTCTCAGCGCCAGCGCTTACAGCCCTTACCTGGGGCTTTAGCGGAGACGGAAGCCGGTTGCCTACGCGCGGGATTCGTTGCCCTATGCGGGCAGTTCGGCATGCTGCTGCGGCGATTTTGCGCGGCACGGGAGGCGAGATTAGACTGCCGAGTCCCAGGCAACGGCACAGCCATGCTCATGGGCTTACACGGCGTGTACAGTCGTGCACCGCAGTGATCTAGGCGCATGCGAGGACGTGTGCGTACACTCAGATGACGGAACGCTATTTATGAGCAGACCGAGACACCAAGTCAAGGAGCTAGAGGCCCTCCTCACGGAGGCGGAAGGCAAGGGCTGGCGAGTTGACAAGAAGGCAGCGTATTACCGCATGCGCTGTCCGTGCGGCAAGCACATGACCTGGGTACACCTCACGCCATCGAACCCAAGGTACGAGCAAGAGAAGCGGCAGAAGCTTCAGGGCACGGGATGCTGGTAAGGGAGGCGCGACGATGAAGTACTGGGTGAACATCCCGGTCCAGGTGGTTGGATACCAGGGTGATCTGGGCGATAACATCGACCTCGTGGTCGAGCAACTCGCCAAGCTGGACGCGTGCAACGACGCGCTGCTGGATTACTCGGCTGAGTCCGACGCTACCGATGACACCGCCGAGTTCGGGGTAACCGTCGAGGCGTCCGGCCTTGAGGACGCGCTGAGGACCGGCCTTAGCTGCATCAGGTCCGCGATCCACGCGACCGGCGCGGCAACGCCTGACTGGGACGACAAGGCCGCTCTTGGCGAAGGTGTGGTCATCTACCAGATAGACGCCGACGAGAGCGTCGAAGTGCGCCCGCTCGTCAGCGCCTGATCTAGGTCTGTACCGGGCCTGCTAGGCGCGGCGCTCAAGCTCCAGGGCTCGCATCCGCTCATCGAGTTCGGCGGGATCGCGGGAGGCGATCAGGATTGACCGCCCGTCACGGGTGGCGAACCGGCTCCAGGCCCAGAGCAGCCGCGAGTAGCTTCCGTACATCACTAACCAGCCGGGATTGCGGACCTCAAGAACCTCGGCGGCACGCCGTTTGGCCGGATCGTATGGCCTTCCCTCGGTACCGGATTCCGGCCAGTTCTCGCCCGGCACCCGGCCGCCGTTATGGTCTCATCAGCGACCGCTAGGACACGGGCGATGATGTCGGCTGCCCCTGGCACGTCGGCCTGCGGGCCGATCTGGTCGAGCCACGGCCACCAGAAGGCCCCCGCATGGCTGATGATCGTTTCAGTCAGTACCGACGCGGCCGGGTTAGTGACCTTCAGCCGTGGCGGCCCGGTTAGCGGCTCTATCAGCTTGGTTCTGTAGCCGCGCTCTTGCAGGCAGTCAGCAAGCTCCGTCGCCGCGTCTGCCGCATTTCCGTCGTGCACCATGTGCGTCACTGTGCGCTCGCACCCGTTACCGTGGGACTGTTGATTAACCGCCTATCAACACTGGTCAACCTTCGCGATTGGTGCACGCGGAATGGACTTCGGCTCGCTGCTGTCCGCCCTCAGCGCAGATTGCCCGCAGGCTCGATGAAGTCCTCGGCGCTGGCGGCGAACTGGCTGATCTGGCCTCGCTGGCTCCTGACCCCGGCCCGGCCTTCGATGACGAACTGGGTGCCATCGAGGCGGCCCGGAGGGCGGGAGCTACCGAGGTCGGCGCGAAGGTCGTGGAGCGCCTGGAGCATGCGGTTGACACCCTCGCGATGGCTTATCCATCGTCGCCCCCGGCCAAGCTGCTGAGCCGGACGGGCGCTTACCTCGCGTATGCGACCGGGCTCCTGGGCCGGAAGATGACGCTCTCGGAGCACCGCAGGCTGCTCGTGACCTCGGGCTGGCTGTCACTGCTGGCGGCTACCAGCCTGATTGACGTTCGCCGTTATGAGGCTGCTGACGCCCACCTCCAGACGGCCATGCAGATGGCGGGCGAGGCCGGGCACCCGGAACTGGGCGCCTGGTGCCTGGAGACCCGCGCATGGAAGGCACTCAGCGATGGCGACTACGCGCGGGCGGCCTCCCTTGCTCGCGGCGCGCAGTCACTCGCCCGCGCGACTCTAGCGCGCTGATCCAGTCCACCGCGCAGGAAGGCCGGGCCTGGGCGCGGCTGGGCGCTGCCAGCGACACCTACGACGCCCTGGCCCGCGTCGAGGCGCTCGTGTCGCCTCTCCCTGTGCCCGACCATCCGGAGCATCACTACAGGTACGACCCCGCCAAGGCAGAGGCATACGTCGCGACCACGCTCTCATGGCTCGGCGATCCGGCCGCAGTAGATATCGCCCGGTCAGTCCTCGCCACGATGGAATCACCGGCCGACCCCCGGCCGAGACGGGCCGTGGCCGCCCGGATCGACCTCGCCCTTGCGCTCGCCGGGGCCGGAAAGCCCGACGAGGCCGCCGGGATCACCCTTGAGGCGATCACGTCGCCGTACCTCGTCCCGTCGAACTATTGGCGGGCTGACGAGGTCATCGCTGCCGTGGAGCCCAGCGACCCTGAGGGCTCTCACATTCTCCGCGAGGCGATCATGGCTCGGCGGAAGGCACAGCCCGCCAAAGATGCACCCCGCAGCCCGGAAGGCTAGCGGGGTGCATCGCGCTGGTGCGCGCGGAGAGAGGCTACCTTGGCTAGCTCACCGGCTGGACGGTCCTGATTCCGCCCCTGAGCCGCTGAGCTGTGCTGACCGAGCAGTCCAGCCGACGCGCCAGCTCGGTGGTCCCGATTTCTGGCTCAGCGCTGAGTATGGTCAGCGCCTCGGCCTCCCGCGCTGCCCGCGCCGCCTGCCGCTGCGGCAGCGAGCCGCCGCGCCGTGACCGGCTCGCGTGCCGCCGTCCAGGCCGTTGCGGTGACCGGGCCGGGCCATGGGCAATGACCGGCTCAGCAGTGATCGCGCTGACCGGCACCGCGTTCGCCGTGACCGACATCGCGATGGTCTCGGTGACTGGTTCAGATGTCGTGTCCGATGGCGCGTCCGATGCCCGCAGTAGGTGAGTCAGTCCGGTAGCTAGCCCGAGGGTCGCGACCGGCAGGCACGACACGAGCACGACGACCGGCCACGGTGCCCGGCTCGCGTGCGCCGCCGCCAGCAGGTGATAGATGACCTGCCCGGTCATCCCGAGCGACAGCGCCCCGATGGCCGACCGGCGGGCGAAGCACTTCGCTCGCGCAGGCACGCCGGGCACCAGCCAGGCACCGAGCGCGTAGGCCCCGTATGCCTCGACGCCGACCGGCAGCGTGATCGCGGTGTTCAGCCTGAACGAGCCCGCGATGCCCGGAAGCGGGTGGATGACGCCGAAGCCGCACAGCTCCCCGAGCCCGACCCACCCCGACCAGACCGCGACCGCTGCGGGCGCGGCAATCAGGAACAACGGCCAGGCACGGAACTGCCGCCCGTGGCCGCTCACCTGGCACCCGCCGCCGCGCGGGTGATCAGCCCGGCAAGGACCGCGCAGACCTCGGGCTCCCACCCGGACATCCACTGAATGATGCGGTGATCGTAAGCGCCCAGCTCGACCCCGGCGGCCGAGCACGCTTCATCGAGCATCCGGTGCAGGTGCGGGGCCATCTTGCCGGGGCCAGGATCGGCACGCCACGCCTTCCAGGCCGCCCGCGCCCTGTCGCTGTCGCGGGCTTGCTCGCGGGTCTCGTAAGGGCCGCTGCCCAGCGGGCACGACTCGCCCGGCTCCAGCCAGTGCATCCCCTGGCCGTCAAGATCAGCGTGCGCGCACAGCCTGCGGGCGGTCATGACGACATCACCAGCCGCACGGCTGACCGGGCCTTTCCTGCGGCTAGTGCCCGCTCGGTGGCCAGCGCAGCTCCGTAGCGGCTGATCTGGGCAGTCGTCGTCCACCCGGCCAGCGTCATCAGGTCGTGCTCGGCCACCCCGTCAGCGAGATTGGAGTGCGCCCAGGCGTGCCGCATGATGTGAGGCCGCAGCCCCGGTACTCCCGCCTGCTTCCCGCGTCGCTTGAGCATGTACCCGATGGCCGACGCCGTGAGCCGCCTTCCGTTGCCGGTAGTGAACAGCGGCTCGTCCGGCCCGGCGGCCGGGCGCTTTCGCAGCATCTTGTTCACCGCCACGGCGGTGTCCGGGCCGAAGGTCGTGATCCTCGGCTTGCCGCCCTTCCCGCGCTGGATGACCACCTGATTGGCCTTGAGGGGCATGACATCCGCGATGTTCAGGGCGACCAGCTCGGAGCGCCGCATGCCCGAGTCCATGAACATCAGGACGATAGCGCGGTCACGCAGGGCCAGGAAGCCGCTGCCGTCGCACGCGGCGAGCACTGACTTGAGCTGAGCGGCGGTCAGGACGGGCGGGGGCGTCACTATGTCGGGTGGCCTCGGGATCGAGGCGAGCGGGCTAGCCTGGCCGGTTTCCGCGCACGCGCACTGCCAGAAGACCTTGAGGTCGTTGTAGTGCGTGCGCGGCCCCGAGCCCTTCCGGACCTGGTAGACGTGCATGAAGTAACGCTTCATGTGCACGGAGGTCACTTCGGCGGGGGACTCGATGCCCTCGTGCTCAGCTAGCCACTCCGACAGGGCACGCACCGCTGAGCGGCGATTGGCAATCGACTTGAGATCATGACCAGCGGCATTCGCGGTCAGGGCAAAATCCTGAAAGCTCTCTTCCCAGGCGGGAAGCAGTTCGTACACAGCACCACGGTTTTCCGCTAGTCGGAAACCTCCGTGGGGATAACTCGCTCGTTTGCCAGTGTACTGGCCGTTCTGGTTTGAGTGAACTTGACCCATTTACGGGCGCTCCGTTCGGAGTCTGCCCAGGTCAGGTGCTATTTCACCCAACAGCTCATCCCCTCTGGATGAGCAATATGAAGTTGTATCGAGCGAGTGCCAATCCCCCCGCTCACGGACACAGTAACACGGCCAAGAAGACGAGGCGATCGAGGTACGAGCCGCCCGGTCGGGCGCGCCGGCACGCCGGTCCTGAAGGGGCGCACTCAAAGCCAGCCCTGTTAACCTCACTCGGTGGGTGATGAGTCGGTGGCTGATGTGCCAGTGGGCGATGAACCAGTGGGCGATGAACCAGTGGGCGATAAACCGGCAGGCGAGACGAACGAGCGGCGCCTGGTACTCGTCGCCTCCAACCGGGGGCCGGTTTCCTTCAGCCGCGGCGAGGACGGCGAACTGACCGCGAAGCGGGGCGCCGGCGGCGTGGTGTCTGGCCTGTCTTCTGTGGCCAGTAATGCGAACCTGCTCTGGGTGTGCGCCGCTTTGAGCGAGGCGGACCGTACGGCGGCGCGGCGTGCGCCGAACGGCATGCTCGATCTTGACGGCAATCCTGGCGGCAGCGCGGTTCAGATGCTCGGCATTCCGCCGACCACGTTTCACCGGGCTTACAACACAATCGCCAACTCGGTCCTGTGGTTCGTGCACCACATGCTCTACGACACCCCGAGCCGCCCGCAGTTCGGCCTCGCCTTCCGCCGGGACTGGGCCGCCTACCGTGAGTACAATCTGGCCTTCGCCGAGGCACTCGCCGCGGCTAGCACCGCGGCAGGCGCGGCGGCGCCACGCGCCGTCGTGCAGGATTACCACCTGACCTTGGCACCGCGGCTGCTCGCTGAGGTCAAGCCTCAGGTCAGGATCGCCCACTTCTCCCATACTCCCTGGGCGCCGACGGATTACTTCAGGCTGCTGCCCGACTCGATCGCCGAGGAAGTACTCACCGGCATACTCGGCGCCGACCACGCCGGCTTTCTCAGCCAGCGCTGGGCGAACGCCTTCATGGATTGCTGCGAGCAGGTACTTGGCGCGGCCGCGGACAAGGACCGGCAGCTTGTCAGCTACCAGGGTCATTCCACCGGCATCGGGGTGCACCCGCTCGGTGTCGACGCCGCGGAACTGACCGAGCGGGCGGCTCAGGCCGACGTGGAAATGCGGATGGCCGCACTGCGCGAGGTGATCGGTGATCGCAAGCTGATCGTCAGGGTCGACCGCACCGAGCTGTCCAAGAACATCCTGCGCGGCCTGAACGCCTATCGCGAGCTCCTGCTGAGCCGCCCGCAGTGGCGCGGCAAGGTCATGTTGCTCTCCTTCGCCTATCCGTCCAGGCACGACCTGCCCGAGTACCGCGAATACACGGCCGGAGTGCAGCGGCTGGCCAGCGCGATCGACGATGAGTTCGGCTCGGCGGACTGGACGCCTGTCCTGCTTCAGACCCAGGACGACTACGCACGCTCGCTGGCCGGTTACCGGCTCGCCGATGTGCTCCTCGTCAACCCGATCAGGGACGGCATGAACCTGGTCGCGAAAGAAGGCCCGATACTCTCCGACCGCAACTGTGTGCTGGTACTTTCCCGCGAGGCGGGCGCAGCCGACGAACTGGCCGGCGACGCGCTCATGATCAACCCCTTCGACATCAGCGCCACGGCGGAGGCACTGCACGAGGCGTTGCTCATGTCAGGCACCGAGCGCGCGCGCCGCCGCAGTTCGCTTGCCGCCGCCGCGTCCGCCGTGCCACCGACGGCATGGTTCCAGAGCCAGCTTGACGCCCTCGATGCTCAGGTACCTTCCTGCCGCTGAGCGCTGATCGCCTCGGCGAGGGCGCCGAGCAGCGCCGCCACTCCGTGCGGCCCGTCTACCACGAGATCAGCTTCCCCGGCTAGCTCGGTGACCTCAGACGAACCGCTGAGCACGGAAAGACCTGGCACGCCGGCGTCTCTCAGTTCGCGCAACGCGGCAAACGCGGGACGGTCGCCGAGGTCGTCTCCGCAGTACATCACCGCTGACCGGTGCTTAATTGCGGCAAGTTCTTTCAGCGTTTTCCCCTTGTCCGCCCCGTGCGGACGAAGCTCCATGACCATCCGGCCTGGCTCGCCGCGCAGGCCGGTCTGCGCGGCGAGCGCAAGCAAGGGCCCGCGCAACCGTTCGAGCGCACCCGCAGGGTCAGCGGCGCGACGAGTGTGGACGGCCAGTGCGTCGGTCTTGTCCTCGATCCAGATGCCTACCGGGGCTCTGAGCTCGGCGAGCAAGGCAGGCAGCCTTGCCCTGGCTTCGGCCAGGCCAGGCGGCGCCGGCGGCGCCGTGAGCGTGCCGTCCTGCCAGCGCTGGCGGCCGTACTGACCGAGCACGATAATGCCGGGAACCTGGTCGAGCGAGCCGTACTCGACGGCCACCTGGGCCGGCCGGCCGGTGACCACCGCTATGGTGCCTACCAGCGGCGCAAGCGCGCGCAGCCCGGAGATCGCTTCAGGCAGCACCCGTGCCGACGCCGGGTCAGGCACGATCGGCGAAAGGGTGCCATCGAAGTCCAGCGCGATCAGCGCCTGGGCCGGCCGCTCGAGCATGGCGACCAGGCCGGCGACGCCGGCTCGCGTAGCCGGGGTGAAGCCTGGCAGTGCGATGGTGACCATGCTTAGGTGGATACCCTCAGTCGGCCGAGCGTAGCCGGCCGCGCGCAACCCGCCTGCGGCGAAGCCTGGCCACGAGTTCCGGGTCGAACTCGGCGGCCTCCTGCCGGTCAATGAGTTCGTTGAGCACCTGGTAATACCTGGTCGGCGAGAGGCCGATGGCATCGGTGATCTCGCGGTCCTTAGCTCCCGGCGACAGCCAGAGGCTGCGCTCGAACGCCAGGATCCGCATCTGAAGCTCAGTAAGCGAAGGCATGTCAGGCCGTTGCCTTTCTCCCCCGCGCTCATGGTAGGCCAGAGCTAGCGCACGGAGGGGCGACCACGTACGCTCACGATTTGTGACCTCGCCTAGGTGCCTGACCTTCCTCACGGACTTCGGCCTTGAGGACGGATTCGTCGCGGCCTGCCACGGGGTCGCCGCCCAGATCGCGCCCCACGCCAGGATCATCGACATAACGCACCTGGTGCCGCCTGGCGACGTGCGCCGGGGCGCGGCCGTGCTTGCCCAGACCGTCACCTCGATGCCGCCCGCCGTGCACGTCGCCGTGGTTGATCCTGGCGTCGGCACGAATCGCCGCGCCATCGGACTGCGCGCCGGGACCGGCATCCTGATCGGTCCTGATAACGGCCTGCTTTCCTGGGCCGGCGATGCTCTCGGCGGCATCGACGCCGCGTACGTGCTCAGTAACGAGAAGCTGTGGAACCAACCGGTCTCACAGACCTTCCACGGCCGGGACATCTTCACGCCGGTGGCGGCCAGGCTGCTAACCGGCACCGCGCTGGCGGAGGCGGGAACCGAGATCGACGCCAGTGAGTTGGTGACGCTCTCCGCGCCAGCCAACCGCATGCTCGACGGCGAGGCAGAAGGAGAGGTCCTGTCTGTCGACCGGTTCGGTAACGTGCAGCTATCGATTCCCTCGGTAGCCGCGGCGGAACTGGGCATCATATTCGGCTCGTCTATGATGATTCGCTACAGCAGGCAGAAGATAGTCGTCCCCTACGTGACGACCTTCGGCTCGGTGTCACCAGGCGAGCTAATCGCGTTCAGCGACAGCGCCGGGCTGATATCGCTGGCGGTAAGAAACGGCAGCGCGGCGGAGAAACTGGCGCTGCCATCCGGGGCCAGGGTCAGGATCGCGGCTAACCTGGCCTCCTCGTGAGACTGACCAGACGAAGCGTTACGAACATGGCAGAATGGGGATTGCTCCCCATGGAAGGCAACGAAACTTGCCGCTGAGGTTCCTTCGACTCGCCAAGGCCGTGACCGTGGTCAGCCTGGCGTCGGCTCCGTTCGCTGCTCTCAGCATGCCCGCGTTCGCCGCAACAGCCTCGGTGGCCTCGTCCGTACCGCATGCCAGGCCAGCGACGCGAGGCGCGGTGCCGCGGCGCCATCCGGTTCCGCCGTACGTGCCTGGTTCCGGGGCAGTCATCATGCACGAGATCACCGGCGACGCCGAGTTTTCCGGCCTGTTGCTGCTGATGCTGCTGGTACCGATCACCATGTACGGGCTGGCGTTGAGGCGACGCGACCGGCGCGAAGTCGCCGACCTGCCTGCCGAGCGCGTCATGCCTGGTCAAGCCAGGTCAGGGCACGGTTCCATGCTGGCCGACCCGCTGCTGGAGTTCTTCGGGCCGCAGCACGCGAGACCGGCCGCGCCTGCCCAGGGATCGAGGACGCCGCATGCACCCAGGTTCCAGCCGAGGGCAGGGCTGACCGGCCGCTCCACCATATCCGCGCCGCTCGCCGCGCGGCCGGCCTTTGAAGCCCCGCCATCGTCGGCGGCGGGACCACCCGGTGACCAGGGCCACGCGGGCGGCGCCGGCAGTGCTCCGTTCGGCCAGCGCACCAGTATCACCCCGCTCAACGGCGCCGGCCGCGGCGTGGCCGCCGGCCAGGGCGCAGCTTCCGGCCAGGACCTGATCGCGGCCGGGCCGCCGGCGGGCGGAGCCGGCCCCACGGTTCGCCAGGCTCACGTATCGGGTGCACCGCCGTGGGAGCCAGCGAAGCGCCCGACCTCGGACCTGCCCTGGACCGTAGTACCGCCGCAGCAGGCGCCAAGCCGGCCCGTCAGCCAGGAACTGCCTGCGATTCCGCCGCCGCCGGACTCCGTGTGGGACTCGGCTCCGCCACCTAAGGCGCCCCGCCCCCGCCCCTCAGTCCCGCCGCCTTCGTTGTTCGCGTCACCCGAGCCCGGCCAGGACCGGTCCAGCGGACCTGCGGCGCCCACTGGACCGGGCAGTTCCCCCAGGTCAGCGTCAACGGCGGCGCCGGTGCCCGCAGACGTAGGTCCGCAGCCGACGTCGTGGCAGGACCTGCCAGGGTCTGAGCCGACCCGGCAGGCGAGGCGGCGGCGTCCAGCCGAGCGGAAAGCCGACGGCGAACGCGGACCCATCTTCGTGTGGAGTCCGATGGGCTCGGGCGACAACAAGCGCTAGGCGGCGGCCCTTTTCTCCGCCGCCCTCTTCTGAGCGGCTTCCTTGTCGGCGGCTTGCTTCTCTGCGGCGAGTTGCTCCTTGCGCGCCGAGGCGTAAATCGGCTCCACCTGCTGGCCGGACAGTTCGCCGATGGCCGCCATCACCCGGTCGGCGACCGCACGCCGCTGCTTGGCGCCCCCGGGGACGTCGGCGAACTCCTCGAAGGTCAGCGGCTTGCCGATCCTGATCTCTATGCGGCCGGGCGTGGGAATTTTCGCTCCTGGCGGCATCAGCCGCTCGGTGACGATCATCGCCACAGGGATGACAGGCGCCCCCGAGTGCAGCGCCAGCCAGCCGACACCGGTCCGGCCACGGTAAAGCTTGCCGTCAGGTGACCTGGTGCCTTCCGGATAGATGCCGAACAACGAGCCGTCCTTGAGCAGTTTGAGCGCCGCCTCGAGCATCTCCTGCCCGGCCCGGGCGCCTGCCCGGTCCACGGACAACTGCTTGGTGGCGCGCAGGTACGCGCCCACCAGTCGCTCCTGCGGGCGCTTGCCGGTGAAGTACTCGGACTTAGCCGCGAACGTCACCGGGCGCTCGAGCACGAAAGGCAGATAGAAAGAATCCAAGATGGAAAGGTGGTTCGAGGCCAGGATGCCCGCTCCCTCGGCCGGCACGTTCTCGGCTCCCACCAGCGTAGTCCTGGCCAGCAACCGCAGGCAGGGACCAAGAAACACCCTAGACGCCTGGTACTTCACCCAATCCTCCAAGGTCCTCGCGAGGCGGCCCCTACCTGGACAGTCACTCTCCTAGTGCCCCGCTTGGGCAAAGATTAGCCCGCGAAGGCGGCACACTTTCCGCCGCCGTCGAGTTCGCGGTCCGCACCACGAGCACGATGGCGATCGGGAGGGCGACCGGCAGTGCCGCCGCCACCACGCTTACCCCTGAGTCATCAGCCAGCCACCCGAGCACGACGGCCAGCCAGACCGCGAAAAGCGCCGGCCGCAGGAGTGGCTCAAGACGGCTGGCGGCCGCGAACGTGCGCAGCCGCAACCGCTGCGGCCAGCCGAGCATCAGCCCGGTCACGAGCACAACGACCGGGATCACCGGAGTGAACCAGGTCTCGGTCAGCGAGTGCAGGTTCGAGCTGATCTTGCGCTGGAGCGTGCCGCCTGCCCGGCCGTGCACCACCTGGCCGACGAAACCGCCCAGGTGCGATGGCCCGATCGCGGGCAGCAGGTAGTCGAGCACCGCGAACGCCGCGACAAGCACGAGTCCGCTCACGGCGATGAGCAGGCCGCGGCGGGGCGTAATCCTGATCTTCGCGATGGCTGCAAGCAGCACCAGGAAGGCGGGCACCATCGCGATCGTGCCGCCGACCTTGGCGCCGAATCCCGGCCAGCCAGACGCGACCACGGCGCAGGCCGCGACCGCGCCGGCGGCGGCGACACCCCTGGCCCGTCCTGTCCCGTCCTGGCGAGCGCGCCCGGCCATGCCCGCCCAGGCGGCGGTCAGCATCGCGGCTACGGCGTAGACGCCGAGTGCGTTGTTGCCGACGCCGTAATACCTGCCCGCCTCGACAAGCGACAGCCCGAAGGGCGCTCCAACCTGCAGCCTCGACCCCGTCATCACGTCGAGCCCGATTACCGCCAGGGTGACCGCGCAGGTGAATGCTGGCGGGCCAAAAGGCTCTTTGCGCCAGGGACCCGCGAGCGCGGCCGCCCCGATCAATCCGGCCAGGCCGAAGCCGATCAGGTAAAGCCAGAGGGCCGGATGCGCGAGTTCCCCCCAGGGCACGAGCCCGGCCAGGAAGGTGCCTGCGGGCACGGCAGCGCCTACCACGCCCGCCCCCGTGTACCAGGCGATGCGGCGTCGCCTTCGTTCGCCCTCACCTTTGAATACAAGCGCGATTACAGCAAAGAAAACCACCTCGGCGACGGCGTAGTACAAAAAGAACCAGCCTACGATGGACCGGTAAACCTGATTGGCGACGTCTTGTCCGACCATCGCCTTGACAGCGCCCGGCAGCGACCCGCGCGGGTCAGCGAGTATGCCTGATCCGGTGAGGCCGGCTGGCACAGGCTGGCCGCGCCAGGCGAAGATGCTCGGCGTCAGGTCGGTGATCGCGACCAGAGCGGGCTGCCTGGTCGAGGCCGAGGTGAGCTGGCCGTGGTGATAGCCGGGGCCGGAGACGATGATAGCTCGCAGGTGCGGGCTGTAGTTGTCACCCATCCCGGCTACGGCGATCACCGCGTCGGGCGGGGCCGCGGCGGTGATGGCGGCGATCGCACGGTCGGCGGCCGCGAGTCGAGCGGCCCTGGCGGCGTTGACCGGAAGGACGCCAAGATCGATTGCGGTGAGCGGGCAGCTTGCCAGCGCCGAGCGAAGCGCCGCGCCACTCGCGGGAAGATCTGGCCGGTAGGCCGCGACTTTGCCCGCGTTGCCTGCGAGAGCAACGGCGGCGCCGCTGCCGATCGCCATCGCGCACTTGCCGGGCCCGGCGGCCTTGGCCAGTACCCCGAAGCTGGGCTCGTAGCCGGTGGTGCCGTTGTATTTCAGCACGCCCGCCATGCCAAGGACCCGGGCACGGCCCGGCTCGCCTGGCACCGGCTGAACCTCGAGCGACAGGCAGCGATGGTGGCGGTTCTGCGGCCCGGCGGCGGCGCGATTCCCCGCGTTGACCGTCAGCCAGGCATCATCGGGGCAGGTGACCGTGTGAACCGAGGTAGTCACCAGGGAACCGGTGGCGCCGGCTTCCGCCAGTCGCCAGATAGCCGGCGTGCCAGCGGGCGAGATGTCTTGCCAGCGCAGTCCGGTAAGCCCGATCAGGACGACCGGCCTTCCGGTGGCGCGCGCGCCTTCTGCCAGCGCGGCACCTGTGCCTTTGGCCAGGGCCGGCCCGCCGACCACGGCGAGCGCCGCCGCAGCAAGGCCGAGCAGTAGTCCTGTCATGCCGCCGGCCCGGATCCGCTTCACCTGTCAAAGGTATCTGGCCGGAGAGACTTCAGCCGTAACACTTCACCCAGACGATCATGGGGCCACCAGGCGTCGACCCGTTTGAGTGGACGGTGATCACGCCGAGCGTGACCTTCGTGCCCGATGCCAGGCAGGAAGGCTGACCGCTGCCGTGCCAGCCGCCGCTAGAGTTCGCCTGCCAGGGGATGGGGTCCTGCATCGGGAAACTGACCGTTCCGCGCTGCCCTTTCTCCTTGAACACCAAGGTGGCGCCCTTGCCGCCCATGGCGCCGCGCACCTGGGTTATCGTGCCGGTTTCTGATTTAGGTGATGCCGTGTGCTGCGGCAGCGCATAGCCAACAAGCACGCCAACCACGACAAGCACTGCCCCGATGAGCCAGTTGCGCAACCGTTGCGTCATATCAGCCACCACCGTGTCATATCAGCCACCACCGTGTCATATCAGCTACCACCACGTTGCGGTAGTTCGATCATTTTCTAATCTCGGCTGATCGGCCACGTAACGCAAGATCGCCACTATTGTGCCGTGTGGGACGTGCCTGTCAAAGCGGACAGGCCGGGTTCTTGGGTCGACTCTCGACCCAACCGATCGGCCCGCGCAAGCGTCACACTCGTAGACACCACCGCGCAAAGGAGTACGACCAGATGAAGTTCAGCCAGCTCATGACCAAGGGCCGCCTTACGCTGAGCGTCGGCGCCGCCGCCGTCGCGCTTGTGGCAGGCAGCGCGACGCTGGCCGCCACCGCCGCGTCAGCCGCCCCCGCAAGCCCGGCCGCCCCGGCCACCCCGCACTGCCTCTCGTCCAACATGACCGTCTGGACCGGTTCCCCCGGTGACGGCACTGCGGGCAGCTTCTACTACCAGCTTGAGATAAGCAACACCGGCAGGCACGCCTGCACGCTGTACGGTTACCCGGGAGTCTCGGCCATCAACAGCAAGGGGCAGGTCGGCTTGCCTGCTTCGCACAGCGGACCCAAGTCCGTGGTCACCATCCCGGCCGGCGGCACCGCGCACGTCGTGCTCAGGGTCATCGACCCCGGAGCCGTCTGCTCGCACCCAGTAACCGCAAATGAACTGAAGGTCTACGCTCCTGGCCAGTACAAGGCCGAGACCACGCCATTCGCCGTTTCCGTGTGCCCGCACAACGTAACGCTGCACGTGGACGCGGTACATCAGAACGCGGGCATTCCTGGCTACTCGAACTCCTAATCTGGCCTCGCCGCGCGGCCCCTGGCGCGCCCGCTCATTCCGCGAGCGAGCCAGGGCTTGCGGGCACGTCGATCGCGTGCTCCCGCAGCGCCTCAAGCGGGACGATCTCGAGCGCTCGTTCGTGGGTGGACTTGAGGACCACGAATGCGGCCGATCCGTCGCGGTGCGCCCGCAGCCAGTTCGCTGCGGTAACGCACCACCTGTCACCTGGTGCCAGGCCAGGGAACCCGTGCAACAGCATCGGCGAGATCAGGTCATTGCCGATCCTTCGCTGATGCTCAAGAAATTCGGCGGTCACGACCGCGCAGATGGTATGGCTGCCAAGGTCTTCAGGGCCGGTGTTGCAGCAGCCGTCACGATAGAACCCGGTCACCGGGTCGTCACCGCACGGCTCAAGGTCACCGCCGAGCACATTCCGCTCGCTCATGACAGCAGTATCGCTTAACTCACCGCCGACGGCAGGCCGGGGATGACGGCGCCGTAGCGCCCGCCCGCCCCGGCCCGTGTCCGCGGCGGCTGGTGTCCGCTGGTCAGACCGCGACGTCTGGGCTCTCCGGGGCGCTTCGCACGATCGCCTCCGCCTCCTTGACCACAGCCTGCTCATCGGACAGTTCGTCTAGACCCCGCCCGGCCGTCTCCGGCAGCAGCAGCGTCAGCAGGACTCCGACCAGAGTGAACGCCGCCGTAAGCCGAAGGGCGCCTGCGATCCCTAGGTCGGTCTTGATGACGGGGAACAAGAACACCCCGATGAACGCACCCACCTTGGCGAAGCCTGCGGCGATCCCGTGGCCCGTGGTGCGGGTACTGGTCGGGAAGACCTCGGCGGGCAATATGAACGTGGTCGTGTTCGGACCGAACTCGGCGAAGAAGTAGCTGACTCCGAACAGGATCAAGAAGGGCGCCACCGTCGTGGTCACGTTCGGGATCACGCCGAGCAGCAGGAACGCCAGCCCCATGCAGATGAAGCCGATGATCTGCAGCCGTTTGTGCCCGATCCGGTCGACGAAGTGCGCCGCCAGGTAGTAGCCGGGCACCGCGGCGACCGTGAAGACGATCAGCGCGAGGGCCAGCACTTCAGGCAGTACGGTCGCTCCGCTCTTGCCGAGCACGCTCTCGTAGATGAGCGGCGCGGAGACCGAGTTGCCGTAGTAGGCGTAGTCGAAGACGAACCAGGCACCCGCCGTGCCAAGCAGGTAGAGCAGGTAACGAGGAGTGGTCAGGAACTTCATCAGGCTGATCCTGCTGCGCCGCTCGTCTGTCTCGGCCACCGAGATGACGCCCTCTGAGTATGCCCGGATGGCGGATACGGCTTCCTTGGTCTTGCCCTCGACCCTGGCCAGGTACCTTGGCGACTCGGGCATCTTACGGCGCAGGTAAAGCACCGCTGCGGCGGGCACGGCGCCAAGCGCGAGCAGGATGCGCCAGACGTAGTCGATGTTCATGCCCGTCGACACCAGCGCGAGTCCGGCTACGTAGCCGGACACGGTGCCGAGTGCCTGCATCGAGAACACCATGCCGACCAGGCGGCCGCGCGACTTGCGGTTCGCGAACTCGCTCATCATCACTGCCGAGACCGGGTAGTCACCGCCGACCCCGATGCCCAAGATGAACCTGAACACCACCAGCCAGATGACGTTGGGCGAGAACGCCGAGGCGAGCGCGCCGATAACCATCAGCGCCGCCTCGAGTCCGTAGATCTTCTTCCTGCCGAACACGTCCGCTATCCGGCCGAACACGAAGGCGCCGATAAAGGCCGAGATCAAGGTGATCGAGTTGATCAGCCCAACCGAATTGACGAAGCTAGTGGTCGAAGTGGACAGGTGCCACTCCTTGGCGATCATCGCCGAAGCGGTCCCGATGATGAACAGGTCGTAGGCGTCAGTGAAGAAGCCCAAGCCCGCGGTCACAATGGCACGCGAGTGGAACCTGCTGATGGGCGCCTCGTCGAGCGCCTCAGACAGCGTCGTTGTCATCTGGTCCTCTCTGTTCCCTGGCAAGTTTGGATAATGCGCTTTGCGACAATTCCACGTTCTTGACCAAAGATGACATCAGAAGACAGCCCGGAAGTATGCCACGTGAACGACAAGTGAATTAACAGCAAACTGCTATGTCAATATTTATAGTAGAGATATATACTCTGCGACCCGCTCGGACGTGGTGAGGCGACCGGCAGCGTACTCGGCGTCTGCCGGATGTCACAACCGCACTCGCCGGTAGCGTGCGGGATGCGATCGGGGGCGAGCGGGTTTGGGCGAACGCAGAGAAGGCGGGCCATGGCCACTTTTAACCCTGACCTGCGGCCAGTAGCTGAACCCAGGGGTAAGGGTCTGAAGACGGGCGCTCTTGGCCTGGTGTCCAGCGTGGCCATAGGAATAGCATCCACCGCGCCCGCCTATAGCCTGGCCGCGACGCTCTTCTTTATGGTGGCCGTTGTTGGCCTGAAGTCTCTGCTGGTCGCGGTGGTCGCATTCATCCCGATGCTGCTGTGCTCGTTCGGGCCGAAGATCGGCTGGGCGGCTGGAGCCGGGCGGTCCTCGTCCTCGGCGGACCGCCAGCGGAAGAACTGCTGGAGCGCCCGGAACTGGTTGGAGGCGTAGGACGCGGAGTAGGTGCCGTTGAGCCATGCCATCCACCGCTGGATGTCCTGCCGGGTGACGTCATCCCAGTCGGTGATCCCGGCCGGGAGCAGGTGCGCGGCGGCGATCCACCTGGCCGCTTCCAGGTAGGTGCGCTGGGTGCGGGGGGACTTGTGCTCGGCGCTGAGGTGGAGGGCGAAGCTGTCGATGAACGGTTGCAGCGGCCCGGCGTCCAGGCCGGTGCGGTCGGCTCGCACTCGCGGCTTGGTTGTCATATAGGCGGCCTGCCAGGATGCGTCATGCTTGGGTTCTGACGGTCGTCAGGGTACGCCATCTGCTGGGTTTGCGCAGCTAGACTGGGGTACGGAGCCGGTGAGCGGGATCGAACCGCTGGCCTGCCGCTTACAAGGCGGCTGCTCTGCCATCTGAGCTACACCGGCGTGGGACGACGGCCATCGTAGCCGAAAGCTAACTGAGGTGCGCATGCTTAAGCTGGAGTAAAAGCGTCATATTTGACGCCTGAACTCCGGATAGTCCTGCGCTCGCGCCCGACGGGGAGCCTTGCGCAGGGGCAAGGGGCAGGGGGCTGGAGCTGGGGTTCGGGGGTGGAGCCTGCCGAGATCCGGTGCCGCAATACCGGGGGCTAGCTACCGAAGGTTAGGGACCTGGCGAAGACGTGGGCGGTGATGCCGTTGGATGAGGAGTTCAGGCCGCCAGTCAGCTGCAGGCCGACCGGGAGCGAAGGCAGCGGGAGCGAGATGTTCTCGGCGGCACCGAGCAGGCCGGAGGCCAGGCCGCTGCTGCTGACCAGGTGCAAGATGATCTTGTTAGCGCCGCCGTTTTCCACCTTCCAGGTCGCGGACTCAAAGACCAGGCCGCCAGCCAGGTTGAGGCTGCCCTTGATCTCGTTGTTGCCGATCGCGGTGATCTTCAGTGCCTGCTTGCCGCCGCCAAGGAAGGAGGTCAGCGGGCCGGCGTCTGACAAGGCGTTCCCGATGGCGCCCAGGCTGATCCAGATGGTGCCGTTCAGCGGGCCTGCGGTACCGCCGTTGAAGCTGGAGTTCAGGTGCACGTTGGAGGCGACGACGCTGAGCTTGGAGATCGTGATCGGGCCTTCAGGTATGTTGCCTGAGCTAATCGTGATCTGCTGGAAGTGCCTGGTGGCGACCTGGGTGAGGAACGGGAAGCCCGCGATCACTACGCTCGGCTTCTTCGGGAAACCCTGCTTCTGAATCTGGATCGCGGCCTCGTTCTCCGCGAAGGCCTTAGCGGCGAAGTCTAGCCCGACCAGCAAGGCGACCAGGACCACCAAAGTCGTGATGATCCTGCGGCCTGCCCGCCGCTTCTTGCGCGGCTGGTAGTCCTGATACATGGTCGGGGCCGGGTTCTGGTAATTGCCTGGGTAGTTGCCTTGGTTCCCGTAGTTGCCGTACAACGCTTGTCACCTCTCCGGGCTAGGCCGGCCTCCCGCTCAGGGCAGCTTGCTTACGTCAACTATCTGTACCTGACCAGAGCCGTTGTCTGTGACAAGCAGGTAGCGACCGCCAGGCACGCTCCCGAACTCGCGAGGCAGCGCTCCGGTCGGCAGGTAGCCGAGCAACGAGGATTTCCCCGCGAGTGCGTTGGCCACGTTGAGCACCGCCAGGTTGTGCGCGGTTGAGGAGGTGTTATTTACGTCAGTATCAGCGACCACCATCCTGCTCCCGCCATCGACGAACGTCAAACCTATGGGCGTCTGGCCTACTTGCACCCGCGCCATCAGCGAATGGCTCGGGTTACTTCGCAACAGCGAAGCAGAAAAGGCGAGAACGGAATTGCTGCCGCGGGCGGTGATCCAGACTAGCTTTCCGTCGGCGGACGGTGCGACTCTCGACGGCTGGCAGCCCGCGTCCACGCGAGCCACTACGGACGTCGCCGGGTCCTGCTCGGCCTTGACGACCTTGACCACGGCCAGCTGTCCCTGTCCGGTGCCTGCGGGGTCATTCGGCGCGTTGCTGGCGATATAGAGCCAGTGGCCGTCAGGAGACAGGGCGAGACCGAGCGGGTGCGCGCCGGTGGGGATAGCACCGAGATAGTCGGACGGGCCAAAAGAGTTGGTGGCCAGCGCCTTGCGGAGGTTGAAGACCGCCACCTCGTCACGGGTCTTGATGCTCACGAAGACGTACTTGTCCTGCTTGGAGACGACCACGCTCACCGCTTGCCCGTTACCTGCCAGCCCTGGCACCGTCAAGGTGCCGACATTGGCACTCGACGCACCAGCCTCGGCGCGGGCCACGCTCTGCACTATGACGCCGTTGCCCGCGGCGATGACGATGTACTTGCCGTCATGGGTCATCGCCGCGCCTGCGGCACCGCCGCCTGCCCCGCCGATGGCGTAGGAAAACTTGTGCGC
The DNA here is from genome assembly GCA_027313705.1 of Actinomycetota bacterium. GTDB lineage: Bacteria > Actinomycetota > Actinomycetes > Streptosporangiales > Streptosporangiaceae > Chersky-822. The sequence continues at coordinate 47,315 of DAHVDE010000050.1, forward strand.
CAGGTTCAGCCCCGGGCCGACCGAAAAGACCTGCAGAGTCGAGGCGGTTGCCACGAACGCGAAATGGCCGGTCGCAAGCACGCCGAACGGATTTTGTCCAGGGGACGTGGGCACCAGTTTGCTTGGCACAGTCAGCGTGCTCGCGGTGGCCGTCGCCGAGGTGCAGCCCGGCACCGTGAGCGTGCGCGAGTTTGCGCCGGTCGCAGACCGGTAATGGAGCGCAAAGTACCCGCCGCTGCCGATGATCAGAATTGCCGCGATGACCGCCGCGATCCCCCCTGGCCCGCGCCACCAGGGGCGCCGCGCCTGCCTGGCGCCATCGCCCTGGCCGGTCGGTCCGCTGTCCGAACGCCCATCGGCAAAGTCGGGCGAGGTGCTCCCGCCACCTGGACCGCCGCGCGCCAGTTGCGTCGGCGCGCGGCGCGGGCTGGCTGCCTCCGTGCCCTGCCGCGATGTCTGGTCAGGTGAACCCGCGTTCTGGCCATACGCGGGGGTCCAGGGATCGGTACCACCACTTGGCCCTATTACCTGAGTCGCCGGGTGCGGGCCTGGTACCGGCCCGTGCCCCGAGTCATAGGGCCTGATGCCGAAAGCCTCGCGGAGCGCGTCGGCGAACTCGGTGCAACTCGGGTAGCGCGCGGCCGGGGCCTTGGCCAGTGCCCTGGCGAACACGGTGTCCACGGCAGCCGGTATGCCAGCCCGCCGACCGGAGATCGCGGGCGGCGGCTCGGAGAGCTGGGCGTACATGATGGCCATCGCGTCATCACGCTGGAACGGCGGCTGCCCGGTGATCAGCTCGAACGCGGCGCAGGCCAGCGCGTACTCATCGGCGCGGCCATCGACCGGCTTGCCTTCGATCTGCTCAGGTGCGATGTAGTCGAGCGTGCCGAGGAATGTGCCCGTGCCGGTCAGCCCCGTGACCTGCAGTGAGCCTTTGCTCAGGCCGAAGTCGGAGAGGTAGACGTGATCTCGCCCGGCTCGCGGCCTGGCGTCGAGCAGCATGTTGGCCGGTTTGACGTCCCTGTGCACCAGGCCGCGCCCGTGCGCGGCGTCAAGCGCCGATGCCACCTGGGAAATGATCTCCACGGCCCGGCCAGCGGGCAGCGGGCCGAGCTCCCGCGTCATGGAACGGACATCGCCGCCGCGCACGAAGCGCATCGCGATAAACAGGACACCAGCCGACTCGCCCGCCTCGAAGACCGGGATGATGTGCGGGTCGTCGACCGCGGCCGCGGCGCGGGACTCGCGGATGAACCGCTGTCTGAACGCCTCGTCGGCGGCGAGGGCAGGCGCGAGAATCTTCAATGCGACCGTGCGGTCAAGCCGCTCATCGTGGGCGCGGAAGACGACGGCCATGCCGCCCTGGCCGATCTGCTCTTCGAGCAGGTAGCCAGCGATCCTCGAGCCCGGCCCGATGCCACCTGGCATCGCCGGGCTGTGCTGCGTCACTCGCGCCTCCAAGGCGGTTACCGACCTGGCCCGAGGAAAAAGGGCCAGCGGGAATTCGATTTCTACACCCTAGCCGCCCGCAGTTGCCGGCCTATCCGCTCATGATCTGGTTCAGCCAAGATGCCACAGATAGGCATCGCCGTTCGTGTCTCCGGTCACCACGTAAGCACCACTCGGGCTGAAGGCCAGGGCGCCCACGCCCTGGCTGCCTGGACTCGGGTCGGCAAGCTCTCCGGTCAGCGACGCGCTCGGGCTGGTCTCGTTCACCTTGTACAGATAGGCGTGCCCGTTGTTGTCGGCCAGCGCGAGCAGCCCTGAACCACTGAACGACGCCGCCCAGATCGGCTGGCCGGCCGCTGGGACGCTGATCGGATTGTTCGTGCCTTTCGCGATGTTCCTGAGCTCGGCGCTGCCGTTCATGCTGCCTGCCGCAAGCACCCGCCCGTTCTCGCTGAACGCCAGCGCGGTGACCGCTGAGCAGGTGGCCGCGCCACATCCGTCGGAGAGGGAGAAGCTAGCTGTCTCCTGGCCGGTCGCCAGATCCCACAGATAGACGCTGCCGCTGTAGTCACCGGTCGCCAGCGTGTCACCACCGCCGAAGGTCGCCGACCAGACCCCGGCGCCACCCGGGTCAAATATCTTGTACTTCAGCGATACCCTTCTTCCGCCTTCGGTGACGCTCCATAGGTTCGCGTAGCCGTTTCCGTCGCTGGTCACGAGCATGCTGCCGGTCGAGTTAAAGGCGATCGAGTCGACTTCCTTGCCCGCTGAGCTGCCTGGGTCCTCGACGCTCGCGAGTTTCTGCCCGGTGCTGACGCTCCACAGGTCGGTAGATCCGTTCGAGTATCCGGTAGCGACGATGGCGCCATCAGGGCTGATCGCCGTCGAAAACGCCTGAGTGGGCCCGGAGAGCGGCTGACCAGCCTGGCTGCCTGCGGCGGCGTTCCATACATAGGTGGCGCCGTTCTTGTCGCTGGTCGCGAACCTGGTGCCGGCCGAATTCCAGCTCACTGCGTCGATACTGCCCGCAGACTGCGGGCTGAGCGTGTGGTCAAGCTGGTAACCGTCTTGCCCGACGGAGCCGCCGCCGGCTCCCGAATTGCCGGTGGAACCCGAATTGCCGGAAGACCCGGAGTTGCCTGATGAGCCGGAACTGCCAGCCGAAGGGCTGCCGTTACCTGACTGCTTAGAGCCTGACGGCTTAGACCCTGTCGGCTTAGACCCTGTCGAACCTGTGTGCTGCGCCGCGAGGTTCGACGGCGACCTCAGGTAGATGGCACCAGCGACCAGGCCGGCGGCGAGCAGCAGGCTCAGCGCGACGATCAGTACCGCGCCGGTGCGCGGACGCCGCTCTGGCGCTGGCTGCGGGTAGGAGACAGGCGGGTACCCCTGCTGCTGGTAACCGATCGGGTTCTGCAAATAACCAGCCAGCGGCGGCCCGTAGCCAGGCTGGCCGTATCCTGCCTGGTGGCCATACCCGGCGGGCGGCTGCCCGGGCACCTGCTGAGGCAGCCGCGGGGTAGCGGCCTGGGTACCTGGCATCGAGTGCCCGGCTGGCGGGCTAAGCGGCTGATGAGCGACTAGCTGCGTAGCCGGATGGGGCGCCATCGGCTGACGGTCTTGCGGGCCGGTGGTACCGCCAAGCCCGAGCGCGGCACGCAGGTCCGAGGCGAACTCCCGGCAGGTCAGATACCTGTCCGCTGGCTTCTTCGCCAGTGCCCTGGCGAAGACCGCGTTCGCGGCCGAAGGCAGGTCGGGCCTCTTGTCGGTCAGCGCCGGGGGCGGCTCTGACACGTGCGCATAGAGCGCCGCCATGACCTCGGGCCGGTGGAACGGGGCCGCGCCGGTCAGCAACTGGAAGGCGGCGCAGGCCAGCGAGTACTGATCGGAACGGCCATCGACGGCCTTGCCCTCGATCTGCTCGGGTGCACTGTAATCCACGGTCCCGAGAAACGTGCCGGTGTCGGTGAGGCCGGTGTTCTGAAGTGACCACTTGCTGAGCCCGAAGTCTGACAGGTACACGTGATCTTGCCGGTCCCTGGCCTCGTCGCCGGGATCGACCAGCATGTTGCCCGGCTTGACATCGCGGTGTACCAGGCCGCGGGCGTGGGCCGCGTCAAGCGCCGAGGCAACTTGCGCGGTGATGTCGACCGCCCGCCTTACCGGCAGCCTGCCGGAGGAATCCGCCAGTGCCAGCACGTCGCCACCTGGCACGAACCGCATGGCGATGAAGAGTGCCGCTTCGGCCTCGCCGGCTTCGAAGACCGGGATGATGTGCGGATCATCGACCGCGGCCGCTGCCCGCGACTCCCTGATGAACCGCTGCCTGAAGCCCTCGTCAGCAGCTAATGACGGCTCGAGGATCTTGAGCGCCACCGTGCGGTCAAGCCGCTCGTCGTCTGCGCGGAATACGACGGCCATGCCGCCCTGCCCGATCTTCTCCTTAATCAGGTAGCTGGCGATCCTGGTGCCCGCCTCAATCCCGGCAGGCTGCACCAGCCGTCGTGACTGCCCCGACGGCGAGGGTTCTTTGTCCTGCTCGCTCATTGATCCCCCCGGCGCGGAACCGATCTCCTGCATCGATCCATGTAAGTGTGCAAGATACCGGTTGACGGTACTAGTTCAATGATCAATCTAGGGCAAAAATCAGGTCGCTATCGGTTCGGCAGGACTCTTACCTTAATCGCATCATGAATTGCACCTTTTGTGAGGAAATATACCCGTAGCTCACCCAACTAGGTGCGCGGCGCAGAAGAACACCAAAAGGCCGATTCATACGGCAGCCGAAACCGTTCTACAGTTGCTCCATGACGCCTCAGTTTGATGACTCCCCTGGTCCGGCGCTGCTGGTGCGCACCAAGGACGGGGAGCATTCGCTGTCGGCCGGCCGCAGTTACTCTGTGGGCCGCGACCCCCAGTCCGACATCGTCATGAGCGATTCCCGTGTCTCCTGGCACCATGCCGTCCTGCGAGTCGACGGCGGCGTCTGGCTGTTCGAGGATGCCGGATCGACCAACGGGACGTTTCATGGCAGGGACCGGGTGCAAAAGCTGGCCATCTCGCCCTCGTGTGACGTAAGCCTCGGTCACCCGGACGGCCCCTCGCTATCGTGCGTCGTGGCCGTTCCCATAGCCCAGCCGCAGCGATACGCGCAGCCGCAATCTCAGCCGGTCACGCCAGGCGGCGGGGTGCGCAACTTCGGCGGCCCGCCGCCGAACCCGCCCGCGCCAAGGGCGCGAGAGGACCATGACGGCGGCGGCGGCCGGGGCAACGGTTACGGCGTGCCTGTTTCCGCGCCGCGCTTCAGCGTCGAACGGCAGCCAAGCGCCGTGCTGCAGTTGCCTGCCACGCTGCTGAAGATCGGCCGCGCTACCGACAACCAGGTGGTCGTCGCCGACCTTTCCGTCTCCAGGTATCACGCCGAGTTGCGCAAGGATCCGCGCGGCGGCTACATGATCGTCGACCTCGGCAGCCATAACGGCACGTTCGTCAACGGCCAGCGGGTCGGCTCCGCGCCGGTCACTGAGCGCGACATCATCGCGATCGGGCCAGCCACCTTCCGCCTGGTCGGCGAGGAGCTGCAGGAGTTCCTCGACGCCGGCGACATTTCCTACATCGCCAATGACCTGACCGTCACGCTGCCGAACGGCAGGGTGCTGCTCGACCACGTGACGTTCCCGCTCGGCGAGCGGTGCCTGATGGGAGTAATCGGCCCGAGCGGCGCAGGCAAGTCGACCCTGCTCGGCGCGCTTACCGGTATCGCGCCCGCCAATCACGGCACCGTGCTCTATGACAACCGTGACCTTTACGCGAACTACGCCGAGCTTCGCAGCCGGATCGGCCTGGTGCCGCAAGAGAACATTCTGCACACCCAGCTCAAGGCCAGGCAGGCGCTCAGCTACGCGGCCGAGCTCAGGTTCCCGAGGGACACGAGCAAGGCCGAGCGCATGCACAGGATTGATGAGGTGCTCGAGGAACTCGCGCTGACCAGGCACGCAGACACCAAGACCGCGGCCTTGTCAGGCGGTCAGCAAAAGCGGGTAAACGTCGCACTCGAACTGCTGGCCAAGCCATCGCTGCTGTTCCTCGACGAGCCCACTTCAGGTCTTGATCCCGGCCTTGACAAGTCGGTCATGGAGCAGATGGCCAAGCTTGCGCACGATGGGCGAACGGTCATCGTGGTCACTCACTCCGTGGCCAATCTCAACCTCTGCGACCGGCTGCTTGTCATAGTGCCAGGCGGCAAGATCGCCTTCTTCGGATCACCGCAGGATGGCCTCCGGCATTTCGGCAAGCCGGGCTGGGCCGAGGTGTTCCAGGCATTCGAAGCCGAGCCGGACCGCGACTGGCAGGCTGAGTTCCGTAACTCGGCGTATTTCCAGCAGTACATCGTGGCCGAGATGCAAGGTGCCGCCCAGGCGCTCCAGCGCGGACCGCGCCAGCTACCCGGGCCGGCGCCCAAGACTTCCAACCAGCTTGCGCAGATGTCGACGCTGGTCAGGCGATACATGGCGGTGCTCTCCTCGGACCGAGGCTTCCTTGTGCTGCTCGTCGGTGTAATTGTCGGTCTCGGCGCTATGGTCAGGCTGTTCCCGTTCAAGGGCGGCTTCACCGCGCCTGACGCGGCCGCCAGGCACTTCAACACCGGTCCTCAGTCGGTCCTGCTGATCTTGATCCTGGGCGCTTGCTTCGCCGGCGCACTGAACTCGATCAGGGAGATTGTCAAGGAAAGACCCATTTACTCGCGAGAACGCTCGGCCGGCCTGTCGGCCGGCGCATATCTCGGCTCCAAGCTGATCGTGCTCGGGGTGATCAGCGCGCTCCAGGCCGTACTGCTGGTGATCGTCGGATTGGCTGGCACGAAATTCCCTGCCAGGGGCGCCTTCCTGCCGATACCGCTGCTTGAGGTCATGATCTCGGTGGCGCTCGTCGGCGTGGTCTCGATGGTGATCGGCCTGCTCGTTTCCTCCATGGTCAGCACCGCCGAGCGGGCGATGCCGCTGGTTTTCTTGCTGGTCATGGTTCAGGTCGTCACCACAGGCGGGATATTCTCGGTGCACGGCAAGGCCGTGATCGAGCAGATTGCCTGGTTCACGCCATCACGCTGGGGATTCGCGGCTAACGCGGCAACGGTCAACCTGAACCAGATCGGCGGTTTCGCGGCCGCGCATAACTCGGATCCGATCTGGAACCACGACGCATCCGCCTGGCTCACCGACGTGATCGCGATGGCGCTGCTGTTCGTGCTCTACTCCACGATCACCGCGTGGCGGCTGAGGAAGCTAGGACCGCTCAAGCGCGGCGCCTAGGCAGGCTGCGCTAAAGGCGCTTAGCGTCGACGATCCGCCGCAGGAACCTGCGGGTTCGGTCGTCCTTAGGGTCAGTGAACAGTTCGGCGGGCGGCGCGTCCTCGATGATCCTGCCTTCCTCAAGGAAGCAGACCCGGTTCGCGATGTCCCTGGCGAAGCCCATCTCGTGGGTGGCGATCAGCATGGTCATGCCGCCTGCCGCAAGTTCACCGATCACGTCAAGCACTTCGGCGACTAGCTCTGGATCGAGTGCGCTCGTGACCTCATCGAGCAGCATGATCTGCGGTCGCATCGCCAGGGCGCGCACGATCGCCACCCGCTGCTGCTGGCCGCCCGACAGCCGGTCAGGGTAGTCATCGCACTTGTCGAGCAGCCCGAACCTGGCAAGCAACTCCCGTGCCTCCGCCGCGGCTTGGGCCGCGGGAGTCGAAAGTACCTTGCTCGGCGCCAGCGTGACGTTGCGCAGCACGGTCATGTGCGGGAACAAGTTAAACGACTGGAACACGATGCCAATCTGACGCCGCACCAGGTTGGGGTCGATGTTGGGCGCGGTAATATCCTGGCCGAGCAGCGTGATCCGGCCGGAATCGATCGGCTCGAGCAGGTTTATGCAGCGCAGCAGCGTGGACTTGCCTGACCCTGACGCGCCGATGAGGCAGATCACCTCGTGGGAGCTGACCGAGAGGTCGATGCCTTGCAGCACCACGTTCGGCCCGAACGACTTGCGCAGGTTCTCGATGCCGATCGCGTTCATATCGTCGCTCCGGCCAGCCTGCGGCGCCGGTCGCGCTCGATCAGCCGGTCGGTGAACCTGGCGAGCGGGATCGTGAGGATCAGGAACAAGATGGCGGCGACGGCGAAACTCGAGTAATTGAAGGTCGCCGATGCGTAGATGTCGGCTGCCTGGTTGGCCTCGATCACGCCGAGCACGCCGACAAGCGCGGTGTCCTTTTGCAGGCTGATGAAGTCGTTCAGCAGCGGCGGGATTATGTTGCGCACGGCTTGCGGCAAGATCACGTAGCGCAGCGCCGTCCGGTGCGGCAAGCCGAGCGACCTGGCCGCCGCGATCTGGCTGCGGTGCACCGAGTTAAGCCCGGCCCGGTACACCTCGGAGACGTAAGCAGAGTAGGAAAGCACCAGCGCGGCAACGCCGTAGACCGCGTCAGGCTGATGCGAGATCACCGGCAGGTACAAGCCAGGGACGCCAAGGCCGAGGGCGAGCACCACGAGCAGCAGCGGCACGCCGCGGAAAAAGTCGACGTAGACCGTCGCCAGCATCCTGATCGGGAAGAGCGCCGGGTGAACCGACTGCCTGATCAGCGCGATCAGCAGGGCAACCGGAAGGATCAGCACCTCGGCGGCGAGGAACATCCTGATGTTCAGCCAGATCGCACCGCCGACCGAGTAGTAGCCCTTCCTCGGATCGCCGACGAACGCCTGCCAGGCGTCCTTCGGGTAGAAGAAGGCGTGCGCGACCGTCCTGGCTCCAGGGGCGAGGAGAAAGACCGCCGCGATGAGCACGAGCACGAGCACGGTGCTCAGCGTCGAGACGACCGTACCTCTGCGGCCGGTGCCGCTGAACAGGCGCGGACCCCGGCCGCCCGCAGTGAACAGCGGCGGCCCGCCGACGGCGCTGTCCGGCGAGTTCCCGCTCAAGCCTGGCTCAAGCTCATGGCTTGATGGTCGGGAATTGCAGGTAGATGCCGAGGTACTTGTGCTGCAATGAGGCCAGCGTGCCGTTGCTCGACAAGGTGGCGAGCGCCTTGTTGAGGCAGGTCACCAGCTTGTTCCCCTTGGCGAGTACCAGCCCGTAGTGCTCTCCGACGGTCGGGAACTGCGCGACGAGCACGGCGTGCTTAAGCTGGGCCGTGGCCATGTACTGAGCGGTCGGGGTGTCGGTGACCAGCGCGTCGATCCTGTGGTCCTCGAGCGCGGACGCCGCCAGGGCCAGCGTGTTGAACACCTTAGGCGTCTTGGTCGGCGCGATGTCCGTGTTGATGTACGCCAGACCGGTGGTGCCGATCTGGTCGCCGTACAGATAGGTCTTGAGCTGGGCGGGCGAGTGCCTGGTCACGATCGGCGTGCCCTTGATCGCCACGATGGCCTGCTGCACGGGGTAGTAGCTGTTCGAGAAGGTCACGGCCTGCGCTCGCTGCGAGGTGTAGGACACCTCGTTGATGTCGAAGTCGAACGCCTTCGGCCCCGGTGAGTAGACCAGGTTGAACGGCTCGTGCACCCAGTTGACCTGCGCGTGGCTGAAGCCAAGCTGGGCCGCCACGGCATAGGCGACCGCGCTTTCGTAACCTTTGCCATTGCTCGGCATGTTGCCAGCAAACCAGGGCGTATAGGCGGGCGTGTCGGTGGCGACGGTGAGCACCCCCGGCTTGTACAGCAGGTGATTGATGCCTGGCTTGGTGCAGCTAGCGCCAGTGGCAGCCTGGCTCGGTCCGCTCGAAGACGAGGAACTTGACCCGCACGCGCTCAGGCCGCCGGCCAGCACGATGGCAGCCCCGGTCGCCACAACCCAACGTCGCATCGAAACCCACCGTTCATCAGTCGTCCTACTTACAGTACTGGGCGAGTTTATATCCTCAAGTAATCAGATTCCCGAGTAGTCCTCGTTCTTGCCTCGGATGTAGGTCAAGGTACCCATGGCCGGATTGACACGGCTCAGCGAAGACGCCGTCGACCTTGCCCGCAGATTCACGGCACCGATGCTCGCGACCGCGATTGGCGCCATGCTGAGGCAGTAATCCTGGCCACAGCTGGCCGGCACCGGCGGCCAGCGGCGGGCCCGCCCTGGCGACAGACATCAGTTCATCTGTCGTTCACTCATGCGTTCCGCATCGTTATATTAGATCGAAGGCAGCTCATCCGGATTTACGCCGTTTGGCGCGCGTACCGATTTACATGACGTTGCCGGCCGCACCGAATCGCTTGACCGGGCGCAGGGCACTAGTTGAAAGGCGCTTCGCCCGGCGCGTGCTGAACGACTGCCTGAGCCGACTAGATCCGGGGTGTGGTGACAAGTGTGGTAACGGCCGACCAGCCCGGCGATGCCGACGCCGTGCGCGCCAGGCTCGACGAACTGGCCCATGGGCTTGGCCTGCGGTTGCGCCAGCGTAAGAACGGCAGGATTGCCCTGGCCCGCCCAGACAAAGAGCCGTTCGCGCCATGGCGGGAGAGCTACCCGTACCAGAGCAAGCTCAGCCGCAAGCCCTACGAGGAAGGCAAACGACTACTCCAGATCGAATTGCTCAAGCTCCAGCGTTCGGTTAAGGCGACCGGCGGCCGGGTGCTTGTCATCTTCGAAGGCAGGGATGCGGCAGGCAAGGGCGGCGCGATCAGGCGGGTCGCCGAAAACCTGAACCCGCGCGGCGTCAGGGTCGTGGCGCTGGAAAAGCCGGCCGCTCACGAACAGGGCGACAACTACCTGCGGCGTTACCTGCCGCACCTGCCCGCGCCTGGCGAGATCGCGCTTTTCGACCGCTCCTGGTACAACCGCGCCGGGGTCGAGCAGGTGATGGGATTCTGCCAGCCATCGGAGTACTCCAGGTTCCTCGCCGACGTGCCCGATTTCGAGGCGGGGCTGATCGCGGACGGCATCAAGGTGGTCAAGCTATGGTTCTCGATCACCAGGGCCGAGCAACTCGCCCGCATCGTCGACAGGCACACCGACCCGGTCAAGGCATGGAAGCTGAGCGAGATCGACCTGGCTTCGCTCGACCGGTGGGACGACTACACCAGGGCCAAGGAGGCCATGTTCCGCCACACCGACCTGCCGCTGGCTCCGTGGACCGTCGTCAAGGGAAACGACAAGAAACGCGCCAGGCTGGAAGTGATACGTCATCTGCTGTCGCTCTTCGACTACGCGGACAAGCGAGCCGACATAGCCTGCGCGCCCGACCCGCTGATCGTCTACCCGGCCAGGCGTGTGCCAGCGCTTGAGCCCGTCAGCAGGCTCGGCCAGCGGCGGCTAGCCGCCGCCGGCTAATGCTGCTTCACCAGGTCAGCGCGCGGCGGACCTTGACCGGGTTACCTGGTACAGGGCAATTCCGGTGGCGACCGAGGCGTTCAGCGACTCGGCACCGCTGATCGGGATCCTGACTACCGCGTCGCAGCGCTGGCGCACGAGCTTCGACAGGCCCTTGCCTTCCGCGCCGACAACCAGTACCAGCGGGTTGGCCGCGAGTGAAAGGCCGCCGATCTCCTCGTCGCCGTCGGCGTCAAGGCCGACGACGAACAATCCCGCACGCGCGTAGCCAGAGAGGGCATTGGCCAGGCTAGAGGTCTGCGCGACCGGCACCCGCGCGAGTGCTCCGGCCGAGGCCTTCCATGCCCCTGCGGTTACCCCGGCGGAACGCCTCGCTGGCACGAGCACGCCATTGCCGCCGAAGGCAGCTACCGACCGCGCTACGGCACCGAGATTCCTTGGGTCAGTCACCCCGTCGAGCGCCACGATCAGCGCCGGCCGGCCGTTCTCGGTCCTGAACAGGTCGTCAGCGTGGGCGTAAGAATAGGGCCGCACCCGCAACGCCAGCCCTTGGTGCACGGCGCCGCCGGTCAGCCGGTCTAGCTCGGCTCGCCCGGCCTCGACGACCGGGATGCCGCGGTCAGCCGCCAGCTTGACCGCTTCGCCGATCCGCTCGTCAGCATCGAGCCTCGGCCCCACATGCAGCGCGGTCGCGGGCACATGCTCACGTAGCGCCTCGAGCACGGGATTGCGGCCGGCGACCATTTCCTGCGCGGTCCCCGCGCCCCTGGTTCCGCCCCGCGTTCTGGCGCCATCGGCGGCTGCCCGGCCGGCGCCATCAGCGGCTCTGCGGCCAGGATCACTGCCTTCTTCCGCCAGCGAGCCAGGCCGGCGAGCGCCGCCTGAACTGGCTGCCGCTGCCGCCCGGCGCTGTGCCGGGTGACCCGTGCGGCTCTGCGCGGGCGGAGTCGGGCCCTTGCCCGCCAGCTTCTTGCGTCCGTAACCGCCGGTGCCTGGTCTCGGCTTGCCCGACTTGGCGACGCTGCCCTTGCCTTTGCCTGTCATCGTGCCAACTCCCAGCGCGGACCCGCCGCAGTATCCTCGACCACGATGCCCGCAGCGGACAACTGGTCCCTGATCGCGTCTGCGGCGGCGTAGTCCCGCCTGGCCCGCGCCGCCTGGCGCTGCTCGAGAGCGACGCTGACCAGCGCGTCGACCACGGCGCTCAGGTCAGAAGTCACGCTGTCCGCGAACGGCGCCGCGAACGGGTCGAGTCCGAGCACGGCCAGCATCGCGAGGACGGACTCGGCTTGCTTCGCCGCTCCGCCGGCGTCACCTTCGGCCAGGGCCGTGTTGCCCTCCCTGACCGTGTCGTGCACGACGGCCAGGGCCGCTGGCACCGCGAAGTCGTCGTCAAGCGCCGCGCTGAACGCGACGGGCAGGCTCGCGGCCGGGGGAAGGCCGGCGGCAGCTCCCGGCAGGCCGGCGTCTGGGGCTGCGGGCATGGCCGCCGGTGCCAGCTTGCCAACCCGGGTGAGAAATCCCTCGATTCGCCGGAACGCGGTTACCGCTTCCCCGAGCGCCTCGGCCGAGTAGTCGATATCGGACCGGTAATGCGCCTGACCGAGGTAATAGCGCAACTCGATCGGCCTGACCATCGTCACCATGGCATCCACGAGCAATGAGTTGCCAAGCGATTTGCTCATCTTCTCGCCGCGCAGCTTGACGAGCCCGTTGTGCAGCCAGTACCTGGCGAAGCCGTCGCCGGCCGCGGCCGACTGTGCCAGCTCGTTCTCGTGGTGCGGGAAGATCAGGTCAAGGCCGCCACCGTGGATGTCAAAGGTGGCGCCTAGGTACTTGGTTGACATGGCCGAGCACTCCAGGTGCCAGCCAGGGCGGCCAGGACCCCAGGGAGTATCCCACGCAGGCTCGCCCGGTTTATGGCCCTTCCAGAGCGCGAAGTCCCGCGGATCACGCTTGAAGGCGTCACCCGCTACGTCGTCGGCGGCCAGCATGTGCTCAGGGCGCTGGCCTGACAGCGCGCCGTAACGACCGTAAGAGGACACGTCGAAGAAGACGTTACCGCCCGCCGCGTAGGCGTGGCCCGAGTCGACCAGGCGCCGCATGAGCGTGATCATCTCAGGAACGTGACCGGTGGCCCTGGGCTCGACGTCGGGAGGCAGGCAGCCGAGCACATCGTAGGCACGGGAGAACGCGCGCTGGTTGCGCTCGGCGACGGCCCACCATTGACTGCCCGTCTCGGCGGCGACGCGAATGATCTTGTCGTCGATGTCGGTCACGTTACGGCAGAACGTCACGTCGAGACCGCTGACCTTCAGCCAGCGCACCACGACGTCAAAGCTGACCCCTGACCGGATATGCCCGATGTGCGGCGGGGCCTGGACCGTGGCGCCACAAAGGTAAAGACCAGCTTGTCCAGGGTTAACCGGGACGAACTCGCGAACTGAGCGAGTAGCTGTGTCGTGAACGCGCAAGGTCATTGGTCTAGGTTACGGGATTCGCTCTGGCGCCGGCCCTGGCCCAACTCCAGGCGTACTCGGGATCTTCGGCTGCGGCCGCTGCCGCGGCGAGGCTGAGCGGGCGGAAAGTGTCGATCATCACTGCCGTCTCGTCGGTGCAGGTCCGTCCCGCTTCCAGGCCGGCGATGACCGCCTCCACCGCGCCGGGCGTCGGGCCGTGCGTGAATCCGCTCGGGTGCAAGGTCACCGAGCCGATTCCGACGCCTGACCCGGCTCGCGCCGAGTAGTCGCCGGCCACGTAGAACATGAACTCGTCGGAGTCCACGTTGTGGTGGTTGTAAGGAATCGGGACCGACTGCGGATCGAAGTCGAACGGACGCGGACAGAAGGAGCAGATGACGAAATTTGGCCCGGCGAATGTCTGGTGGACTGGCGGCGGCGCGTGCGTACGCTTCACTATCGGCTCAAAATCGGAGATGTTAAAGGCATACGGATAAAGGCATCCGTCCCAGCCAACGACGTCGAACGGGTGATACGCATAAGTCAGCCTGCTCAGCCCGGCGCGATTGCGGACGATCACTGGCACGTCCGCGCCCTCCTCGAGCAGTGGGCCAGCCACGCCGCGAAGGTCACGCTCGCTGTACGGAGCGTGCTCAAGGAACTGCCCTGTTTCCGACAGGTAGTGCTTCGGCGGCCTGATGTGCCCGCGGGCCTCGATCACCAGGGCCGTGACCGCAGTGTCCCCGGCCGGGGACCAGCGGTGGATCGTGCCGCGCGGTATCACCACGTAGTCACCCGCGACCGCGTCGATGGTGCCGTAGGCGGACTCGAACTTGGCCGCTCCGCCCTGGAGGTAGATAGCTTCGTCGCCGGCGGAGTTGCGGTAAAGGTCGCTGGCCGCATCGGCACTTGCGAACGAGACCGTCACGTCATCGTTACCGACGAGCGGCCTGCGGCCGAGCACCAGGTCACCGCCGGCCGGGAGTTCCTGCGTGCGGTAGTGCCTGGGCAGCAGCGGGTGGTTTTGAGTCAGGCTTGGCCTGGCTATGGCGTCGGAGATCGCCTCGCTCTTGACGATCGCCGTTGGCGGGTTGATATGGTACAAAAGCGAAGAATCAGAGGAAAACCCTTCCTCGCCCATCAATTCCTCTGCGTACAACCCACCGTCAGGACGGCTGAAACGGATGTGACGCTTTCTAGGGATCTCGCCTATCACCCGGTAGTACGGCATATCGTCTCCTTTGACGTCATCATCGCTGCCTTGGGCGCGTTGCCGCACGTCACCCCGGTCACCTGGCGGTGCCAGGGCCGGCCGCAGGCAATGCGATGCGATTATTGCCCGTCTTCCCGACTATATGACCGCAGACTGAGCAGGAAGGAATGCCGTGGCCAGGACCAATGAGCGGCGTGCGGGCAGCGGGGCGAGTACCGGACAGCACCGCCAGTCCGACGGAGCGGGCGACAGCGGGCGAGTGCTCCGCACCCTGGCTCTCGTCGCCGTAACTACCGGACTGACCGGGCTCACCGTCGGAGCGTGCCTGATCTCCTATCAGAGCGTGCACGCGCTGGCTTCCCTGGCCGGCGTTGACAACTCACTTGCGAAGGTATATCCGGTCATCGGTGATGCCTCGCTGGCGGTGGCCGGGTGCTCGGTGCTTGCCCTGCGCGGGGCGGGGCTGGTCAGCAGGCTATACGCGTGGCTGTGCTTCTGCCTGCTCCTGGCGGCACTCGCGGCCAGCGACGTCGTCCACGCGGCGGCGATCAGCGTTCCTAAGAGAGCGGCCGAGATCACCGCAGCGGTGCTGCCGTGGGTGCTAGTCCTGCTCGCCTTCTGCCTCTTGCTGGCGCTGCTAAGGCATGCTAAGCGGCGCCGGCCCAGTCACCGCGCGGGCGCGGCTGCCACGGCGAGCATGGCACCGCCCGCCCCGATCGGGCCGGCGCCTGCGCGGCCGGCCGTCGTGGAGCCAGATCTTCCCATTCAGGTCGCCGAGACCGGCGGCCCTGCCCTCAGTGCCGCAGCCCTCGCCAGCGCCGCCCTCGCCAGCGGCACGCCTGGCACCCGGCCAGACCAGGTACCGCCAAGATCTGCCTGGCCGAACATGGGGTCGGGTTTCGCCGACGGCCCCCGGCCAGACTTGATTCCCCAGCCGGCCACGCCCAAGGACCCAATGCCGTCGGCCGGCGGGTCCGAGCCGGCCGGCGGGTCCGAAGCGCCGGAGCCGCCAGAATTTGCGGTATCTGGAGTGACTCCGCCGGAGCAGACGCCACCGCCTGACTCGCCGGGCAGGCTCGTCGCCCGTCCGGTTGAAATGCAGCTTCGCGCCAGGAGGCAGCCGCTGCCCATCCTCGGCCTTTCCGATGCCGGTGACGCACCGTTCCTGGCTGACCCGCCGCGCGCGGGTCACGCCATGCCGCCGCTCATGCCCCAGCCGGGCGTCGCGCCCACGTCTGGATTGCCCGCCAGCGGTTACGGCGGTGACACCGTGCCTCGCGGTATCGCCAGCTCGCCGCCCGCGCCAGGTCAGCCATCCGGGCCGAGCCCGGCTAGCGCCAGCCCGACCGGCACCGGCCCGACCGAAGCCGGCCCGACCGAAGCCGGCCAGGTCGAAGCCGGCCAGGTCGAAGCCGGCCAGGTCGAAGCCGGCCAGGAAAGCGACGCGCCTGAGGAACCGCCGGCGCTAGACCGCCCGCGCAGCTCGCCGACCCCGCCAACGGCTTGAGCCCAGACCCGCAGGCCGACTCGGCAGGCGATGGTTCAGCCGACGGCGGAGGCGAAGATGAGCGCCGTTGCGATGGCGGCCGCCCCTTCACCGCGGCCGGTGAAGCCGAGTCCGTCTGTCGTGGTAGCTGACAGGCTCACCGGGGCGCCGCCGAGCGCCGCCGACAAGACAGACTGCGCTTCCTCGCGGCGCGGTCCGATGCGAGGCCGGTTCGCAATGACCTGAACGGCCACATTGCCGATCGTGTAACCAGCTGCGGCGAGCAGTTCGCGCGTCCTGCCGAGCAGCACAGCGCCCGCCGCGCCCGCCCACTCAGGACGACTGACGCCAAACTGGCTGCCGAGATCCCCGAGACCAGCGGCGGACAGCAGCGCAGAGCAGATCGCATGAGCCGCCACGTCACCGTCGGAATGACCGATCAGGCCAGGCTCCCCCGGCCAGAGCACTCCAGCCAGGTACAGCTGTCCGCCCTCGCCGAACTTGTGTACGTCTGCTCCGATGCCTACGCGAGTTATGAGGTCGCCAGGATCTCGTCGAGCAAGGTCTCGGCCTTGTCCTCGTTCGTCTTCTCGGCCAGTGCGAGTTCGCTCACCAGGATCTGCCTGGCCTTGGCCAGCATGCGCTTCTCGCCCGCAGACAGCCCGCGCTCGCGATCACGCCGCCACAGGTCCCTGACCACTTCGGCCACCTTGTTGACGTCGCCTGAGGCGAGCTTCTCCAGGTTGGCCTTGTATCGGCGCGACCAGTTCGTTGGCTCCTCGGTGTAGGGAGTCCGCAGGACTTCGAAGACCCGCTCAAGGCCTTCTTGCCCGACGACATCTCGCACACCGACAAGCTCGGCGTTGTCTGCTGGAACCCGCACCGTCAGGTCACCCTTGTCGACCTTAAGCACGAGGTACGTCTTCTCCTCGCCTTTGATCGAACGGATCTCGATCTCCTCGATCCGAGCAGCCCCATGGTGGGGGTAGACGACGGTGTCGCCGACCTTGAATGTCATGTGGCACGTACCCCTTCCGCTGCACTCAGCTTACCACGGCGCACCACGAACAATAGCCAGGCTTGAGCTCAAAGATGCAGGTCAAGGCCGCTTTTGCCTAATGTGATTGATGGCATCGCGCCATCAGAACAGGCGCCTTGAAGTCCGGCGATCCGGACTCCAAAGCCACTAACAGCGGCCTAGTCACTGCCCTGAGGGTGGCCGCGCGTAGTACTAGTTTAACGCCAGATCCCCTCGCCCACAGCCACCAGGCGGCTACCGGCAAGGACTTGATCTGACTACACCGCCCCAGACGCTTACACCCACCGGCTCGCAGGCTCATACTGAAGACAGGAGCTTGTAGCGAATTGCGGAGAGACGCGTGAACCAAGGCGGTGAGCAGGGGCACGACGATTACGGCCTGCCGCCAGTGGACATCGAGGTTCCTGACGATGCCCGCGAGCTTTATCGTGACGTGCAGGCCTATCATCGCGAGCTGCGCGCTTTGCGCAGGCATCAGCGCAGCTTGCGCTGGCGCGCGCCGTTCCGGCGTTCTGGCATGGCGATACCGCTGCTTGCTGGCTGCCTGATAGTCGCTCTCGTGGCCGTCATGGTCTCCGCCATGCTCACCGCGAACCCCTACCAGGCACCTGGCCAGCCGTCTGGTCAGCCAGCTGCCGGCCAATCGCGCTCGGCGACTGTCACCTCGCCAAGGCAGCCAGCGGCCTCCCAGTCGGCGTCGGCAAGCATGGGCAAGCCGGCCGCCACCCGGCTGCCAGCCAGGACGATTAGCCTGGGTGGCAAGCCGCTCGCCCTGAGGAACCTGCGCGACACCGCCCTGGCGATCGTGCCATCGAACTGCGACTGCGATGCCGCCATCGGGCAGCTGCTTACCGAGGCGCGGCGCGCCGCAGTCGCGGTCTACCTTGTCGGCGAGAAAGGTGCGAGCGCCGCCAGGCTCGGCCAGATTGCCAGCGCGGTACGAGGGACCGAGGTCGCGACCGACGACGGTGACGTGCTGACCTACGCCTATCGTCCGGTCGGCCTCACCGTGCTGCTCGTCGATTCGCATGGCATGGTGAACGTCGCCGAGGGACTGAGCCACGGGGTCAGCCTGGAAAACCAGCTGAGGCTGCTCAAGCCGCGCAGCTGACCGCGCTCGCGCATGCAATGACCGGGCCGGCTGCGTAGCTGGCAGCTAATAGGACTACGCTGCGTCGTGTTCGCGAAGCCTGCTGTCTGGAATCGCGCCCGACCCGAAGACGACGAGGAGATTCCTTGTTCTCGCGCCGCACCACTCACCGCATCATGATCGCGACAGCGGCCGCGCTGATCCCGCTGATCGCCGGCTGCGAGGCCGGCCCAGGCGCGCCTACGCTGCACTGGCATCAGCCGGCCGACGGCACGGGCAAGACTGTCGGCAACATCACGATCAGCAACGCGTTCGTACTCGGCGCCCCGATCGGTGCCGTGATTCCGCGCGGCCATAATGCCGGGCTCTTCCTCGGGCTGGCTAACACAGGCACCCAGGACCGGCTGGTGAGTGCGTCCGCTCCAGGGGTCGCGGGTTCCGTGGTGCTGGTACCAGGAAACCAGGTGGTGCTGCCCGGTCAGTCAGCCGTGCTGCTGACCGGACCGCGGCCGCGGATCATACTTGAAGACCTGCTGCGTCCGCTGACCGGCGGCTCGGTGATCACCGTGCAGCTGACCTTTGCCAGGGCCGGCACGGTCACCCTGCGGGTACCTGTGATGCCGCGAGCGCAGTACTTCAACACGCTCTCGCCCGCCCCGTCGCCTGCGCCAGCCGCCACCAAGACGAGCACCGCCAAGCCGAAGGCGCGCACCTCGCCGTCGAGTTCACCTTCGCCGGGCAGCTCGGCCGGCTAGGCGCCAGGTTCGAACTTGTAGCCCAGGCCGCGCACGGTAATGATGTGCATCGGCCGCGCCGGGTCCACTTCTACCTTCGCCCGAAGTCGTTTGATGTGCACGTCCAGGGTCTTAGTGTCGCCTACGTAGTCGGCGCCCCAGACCCTGTCGATGAGCTGCATTCTGGTCAGGACCCGGCCAGAGTTCCTCAGCAGCACTTCGAGCAGCTCGAATTCCTTGAGCGGCAACGAGATTGCGATGTTGCGCACCATGACCACGTGCCGCTCCACATCCATCCTGACCGGACCCGACTCAAGAACCGAAGCGCTCGGTTCCTCGCCATCGCCGCGGCGCCTGAGCACGGCACGCATGCGCGCGACCAGTTCGCGCGACGAGAAAGGCTTGGTCACATAGTCGTCAGCCCCGAGCTCGAGCCCGACGACCTTGTCGATCTCGCTGTCCTTGGCGGTCAGCATGATCACCGGCACGCTCGAGCGTTCCCGCAGCGCGCGGCAGACCTCACTGCCTGGCAGGCCAGGCAGCATCAGATCGAGCAGCACGAGATCAGCGCCAGTCCGGTCGAAGGTATCGAGCGCGGCTGGCCCGGTCGGACAGACCGCCACTTCAAAACCCTCCTTGCGCAGCATGTACGACAATGCGTCGCTGAAGGACTCCTCATCTTCGACAACGAGTACCCGCGTCACTTGGCTGCCTCCTTGGCAGGTTGATCAGGGCTCATGGCGAACACCGGCCCAGCCCTCATTTCGATGCTCCAGGTCTGCTTGGCAAGCACAGCGTGAAGGTGGATCCGGCGCCCTCCCTGCTCGACACGGTCACCCTGCCGCCGTGCGCTGCGGTGACGTGCTTGACGATCGCCAGGCCGAGACCGGTGCCGCCGGTGACTCGCGACCTGGCCGGGTCGACACGGTAAAAACGCTCGAAGATGCGCTCGAGGTCACGCTCGGGAATGCCGATGCCCTGATCGGTGACCGCCATCTCGAGGAGGTCAGCGCTCGTTTGCCTGGCCGACACAACGACCCTGGTCTTTTCCGGGCTGTAGGCGACCGCGTTGTCGAGCAGGTTACGCAGCGCGGTCACGAGCAGTTCCTCGTCCCCGCGTACGAACAGCCCTCTGACTCCGGTCGAGGCAAGCTCGATGCCGCGGGCGGCTGCCTTCATGCGGCACCTGTCCAGCGCCTCGGCGACTACGGCGTCGAGGTCAACGAGCACAGGATCGGGTATCGGCTCGACAGCCTGGATCCTGGAAAGCGTGATCATGTCCTGCACCAGATTGGTCAGCCTGGTAGCTTCCTGACGCATCCGGCCAGCGAATCGCCTGACCGCCTCAGGGTCATCGGCGGCATCCTCGACGGTCTCGGCGAGCAGTGCGAGCGCACCGACCGGTGTCTTGAGCTCATGACTGGTGTTCGCCACGAAATCCCGGCGTACTTCCTCGACCCGGCGCCGCTCCGTCTGGTCTTCGACGAGCAGCAAGACCAAGCCGCCGCCGCCGACCTCAGCGCCGAGCGGCGCCACCCGGACGGCGAAGCTCGTAGTGCGGCTGGGCAGTCCGCCGGTCGAGATGTCGATCTCGCCCTCGCGGATCTCGCCATCCCTGCGTACCTGGCGGGCCAGTGCGAGCAGTTCGCCGACGACCAGGTTGTCGCCGTCGACCAGTCCGAACGCCGTGGCCGCCTCGCTTGCCTGGATCACCCGGTCATTGCTGTCGATGACCACCGCCGAGGAACTGAGCACGGCAAGAACGGCGGCGAGCCCGGCGGGCAGAAGTACGGCCGAAGGCCGGGTAACGGTCGCGGGAGCGGCGCCGTTGGCCCGGGCCGACCACCCGGCGCTCATCCGTCCGCCCGGGCCGCACTAGCGGCCGGGGCGGCCCGTCTGACCGCAATCACCCCCACATCCACGCTTTCATGGTAAGCGGACAGCCGAAGACAGCGCACCTGGTCAGCGGCCTGACCAGGAGCAATTTGCGGAGAGTTCACGTGCACTACCACCCGAGTTCATGTCGTGCGCGCCTGGGCGTCCGTCCGCCGCACGGACGCCCAGGCCACTTTCGCTGACCCAGTTAGGCCTGCTGCCGTATTACTTGCCCTGATTGCGAACCGCCGCCGCCGCGGCTACCGCCGCGACCGGGTCGAGGTAGTCGCCGCCCGGCTTGACCGGCAGGAAGTTCTCGTCCAGGTCATAGCGGAGCGGTATGCCGGTCGGGATGTTCAGTTCGGCTATGTCGGCGTCGCTGATCTGGTCGAGATGCTTGACCAGGGCGCGCAGCGAGTTGCCATGGGCCACGACCAGCACGGTCGCGCCGGTCGCGATGTCGGGAACTATCACGTCGTCCCAGTAAGGCAGCATCCGCTTGACCACGTCACGCAGGCATTCGGTCCTTGGCATCAGGTCACCGGTGAGCAGCGCGTACCTGGGATCTGACACCCCGGAAAGCGGGTCGTCATCTGGCAGCGGCGGCGGCGGCACGTTGTAGGAGCGCCGCCAGAGCATGAATTGCTCGTCACCGAACTGTTCCCTGGTCTGCGCCTTGTTCTTGCCCTGCAAGGCACCGTAGTGCCGCTCGTTGAGCCGCCAGGAGCGACGAACGGGCAGCCAGGAAAGACCGGCCGCGTCGAGCGTAATATTCGCGGTCTGAATCGCCCTGGCAAGCACGGAGGTGTGCACCAGGCCAGGCCGCAGGCCGCTGTCCTTGAGCAACTCTCCTGCCTGCCGCGCCTCGGCCAGCCCGCGCGCGGACAAGCCGACATCGACCCAGCCGGTGAAAAGTCCTTCCGCGTTCCAGACGCTTTCACCGTGCCGAAGCAGAATGAGGGTTCTCATCTGGCCTTCTTCACCCCCGCCAGCTTCACCCCGCCCGCCACAGGTAGCGCGCGGGACTTGACAAACCTAAGCCTAGCGGGACGCCTCTCGGCACCAAACGGGAACATGGCGCGTTAGTTATGGGTTCCTCCATCTCGGAGGTGTATGCCCGTGCCGCGTCGCTACCCGAGGCGAGTCGCGACCATCAGTGTCCACACATCGCCACTAGAGCAGCCAGGAACCGGAGATGCCGGCGGCCTGAACGTGTACGTCGTCGAGGTAGCCAAGCTACTGGCGGCGCGCGGGGTCGAAGTGGATATCTTCACCAGGGCCGTGGCCCGCGACCAGCCGCCCGTAGTGGAGCTTGCGCCAGGAGTGCTGGTCAAGCACATCGTGGCCGGCCCGTTCGAGGATCTGGACAAGGCCGCATTGCCTGGTCAGCTTTGCGAGTTCACCTTCGAGGTGCTGAGGGAGGAGGCCGCGCACGCCCCTGGCAGGTACGACCTGGTGCACGGCCATTACTGGCTGTCCGGCCAGGTCGGCGCGGTCGCGAAGCAGCGCTGGGGGGTGCCGCTTGTCCAGTCCATGCACACGCTAGGCAAGGTCAAGAACGCGGCGCTCGCGGCCGGGGAAGCCATCGAGCCTGAGGTCAGGATCAGGGGCGAGTCAGAGGTGATCGCGACCGCCGACCGGATTGTGGCGAACACGAGTGCCGAGGCGAACGAGCTGATCAGGCTGTACGACGCCGACCCGAACCGGGTATGCGCGGTCAGCCCTGGCGTGGACCTGGCAAATTTCAAGCCAGGCTCACAGCGCGAGGCCAGGTGGCGTCTCGGCCTGCCGCAGAACGCGACCGTGCTCATGTTCGCCGGCCGGGTGCAGCCGCTCAAGGCACCCGACGTCCTGCTCAGGGCCGCGGCCAGGCTGGTTGCCGACCATCGGCGGCTGGCCGACCGGCTGATAGTCGTATTTGTCGGCGGCCCGAGCGGCACGGGTCGGAGTGACCCAGACGGGCTGACACAGCTAGCGGAGTCTCTCGGTATATCAAAAAATATCCGGCTTGAGCCGCCATGTCCGCAGCGCGAGCTAGCCGACTGGTACCGCGCGGCCACGCTCGTCGTCGTCCCCTCGTACTCCGAATCCTTCGGGCTCGTCGCCGTCGAGGCACAGGCGTGCGGAACGCCGGTCGTGGCGGCCGCCGCAGGCGGGCTTCGCACCGCCGTCAGGCACGGCGTCTCCGGCGTGCTCATCGACGGCCACAACCCCGCAGACTACGCCGAGGCGATCTGGCGCCTGGTCTCGAACTCGGGCAAGCTGACCAGGTTGTCGCGCGGCGCCCGCCAGCATGCGTCCTCCTTCGGCTGGTCGGTCACCGTCGACAAGTTGCTCGGCGTGTACGGTGCTGCCATGAGCGAGGTAGCCGCCCCGGTAGAAGCGTGACCGCGATGGGACAGGCACAGCCGTCCCCCCGAGCCGGCGATCTCGGCGAGATTCTCGCCGGGCTCAGCGTCGACTACGAGTCGCCGCAGCCCGGCGCTTACCTGGTCAAGCTTGAGGGCCAGCACAAGCTGGCCACGATGACATGGCTGATCGCCGAGACGCACAGCCTGCACGTGGAGGCTTTCTTCTGCCGTAAGCCGGACGAGAATCACGCCGAGTTCTACCGGTTTCTGCTCGAGCGCGGTGCGACCATGTTCGGCGTGCATTTCGCGCTCGATCAAGCCGGCGATGTCCACCTGACCGGCCGCCTGCCACTTTGCTCGGTCACCACGGCGGAGATCGACCGCCTGCTCGGCTGCGTGCTCAGCTATAGCGACGAGAACTTCGACCAGGCGCTGATGATCGGGTTCGCCTCGTCGATCCGGCGTGAGTACGCCTGGCGAGTCAAGCGCGGCGAGAGCCTGGCCAACCTGCAGGCCTTCTCCCGGCTGACCGGGCAGGCATAGCGGCCGCCGATGGTCACTTTCCCTGTCTTCGGCACCACCGCCGTGCTGCTGGTCACCGACGAAGCACTGCTCGCGCCCGCGCGGGCCATCGCCGACGCGGAACTCGCCGCCGTAGCCAAGGCATGCAGCCGGTTCATGCCTGATTCAGAGCTTTCCATCCTCAATAGTTCCGCCGGCCGGCTCACTCGCGTCAGCGAGCTGTTCGCGGAACTGATCGCCGAAGCCCTGCGCGCGGCGGAGATCACCGAGGGAGACGTGGACCCCACCGTCGGCGCGGCGCTGGTCGCGGCCGGTTATGACCGGGACTTCGGCGAACTCGCGGCGACGCGAGTACCGGCCGCGCAGGCCGGTCGGGCGCCTGACTCAGTCGCCGGAGCCAGCCTCGTGCCTGGCTGGCGCAATGTCCGGCTTGACCGGGATACCCGCCATGTGCGGCTCGACAACGGCGCCAGGCTCGACCTCGGATCGAGCGCCAAAGCCTGGTCGGCTGACCGCTGCGCTGACTGCATAGCTGACCAACTGGGCTGCGGCGCCCTCGTCAGCCTCGGCGGCGACATCGCAGTCGCCGGACCATCGCCACCGGACGGCTGGCACGTCAGGACGACCGATGATCACGCCGCCGGGGCCGACGCACCCGGTCAGACCGTCACGATCCACTCGGGCGGGCTGGCCACGTCAAGCACCACGGTGCGAGCCTGGGAGTCTGGCGGTAAGCCGATGCATCACATCATCGACCCGAGAACAGGCGCTCCTGTCGTCTCGCCCTGGCGTACGGTCAGCGTGGCCGCCCGGACCTGCGTCGACGCCAACACCGCGAGCACCGCCGCAATCATCAGGGCCGAGTCAGCCCCTGGCTGGCTCGAAGAACTCGGCCTGCCCGCCCGGCTCGTCGCCCACGACGGAAATATCATGACAACCTCTGGATGGCCCGACCCGCCCGCCCACCCCCACTAACCCGCCCACCCCACCGGCCGCCCCACCTCACCGGCGCCCCACCCCCACCGGCCGCCCACCCACGTTGTCACCTTGCGGGCGTTACGGCCACCCCGCTGAACCCCCACCCTGTGGCGAAGTGGGGACCAGGGCACCCACGTTGCGGCGCAGTGGGGGTATCGCCACACCCGGCACACCTACGTTGCGGCGTCTTGGAGGTGGCAGAGCCACCCCGCGGGGTCAAGGGGGTCTGGCAAGGCGCCGAATCTGGCGCGGCAAGGTGCCATGATACTGAGTAATCGGATATGCGCGGATTCTCGGCAAGAGAACCTCAGCGGGAAGGGCGGCAATGGCTACCAGGCGGGCATCACGACCTGCGGCACTGGCACTCGCGATGGTATTGACGTCGGCTGGGTTGCTGGCCAGCGGATGGCGGAGCTCAGCGCCCGCGCCGGCCGCCAGGCCGGCCGCTACTGGCGGAGTGTGCTCGACCAACCAGCGTGGCCAGGTGACGAACTGCCCGAGACCAGTGCCTGCCGCATTGCTGCCAGCCGGGGTCAAGGACCAGCGGCCGTTGACCTCCTTGCCTGCGAACCTGGCCGCGCTGGTGGATACCAGAACCTGGACAAGCGGCGGAGGAAACACCTATCCGGGCGCCCAGGCACCGTTCGGCATGATCCAGTGGTCTCCTGACACCGCGCCTGACCGGGCCGACGGCGGAGGCTATACCTACAGCGACAAGCGCCTGATCGGCTACAGCCTGACCCATCTTTCCGGCACCGGCTGCCGTGCGGCGGGCGACATTCCGATCTTGCCGATGACCGGCAGTCTCCCTCCTGGCAATCCGAGCGCGGTCACGACCGCCTTCACCCACAGCGGCGAGGTCGCCGAGGCCGGATACTACTCGGCTCGCAGCAATATGCCGCAGACCATCACTTCGAGCCTTTCCGCTACCCAGCATGCGGCGATCGGCAGATTCGTTTTCCCCAAGACCGCGGCCGCCGACCTGCTGGTCAAGCTGCGTGACAGCCAGGAAGGCGTCGTGGCATCCCACGCCTTCAAGATCAGTAACACCGAGCTAGCCGGTCAGGAAACCAGCGGCGGCTTCTGCAACGAGAGCGGAAGAGTCGGCCCGCAGAAGTACACGATCTACTTCGATATCTCCTTCAGCCAGCCGTTCACGGCCAAGATCATTACCGAACCCGGCCAGCATGACCCGAATGCGGTCTTCCTGACCTTCAACACCAAGAAGAATTCCGTGGTCGAGGCCAAGGTGGGAATCTCGTATGTGAGCTGGCAGGACGCCAGGCTCAACTGGCAGACCGACGTCGGCGCCGCCGACCTGAGCAGCATTGTGACCGCGACCCAGAAGAGCTGGGACACCCTGCTTGGCAAGATCGCCGTCTCTGGCGGCAGCTACGCCGAGACCCAGGAGTTCTACAGCCTGCTTTACAAGGATTTCCTTCAGCCGAACATCGTCAGCGACGTCAACGGTGAGTACTTCGGCTCCGACTGGCGGGTGCAGAAGATCGCGCGAGGCCAGTCGAACCAGTACAGCATGTTCTCCGGCTGGGATATCTACCATTCACTCGCTCAGCTTCAGGCCATGCTTGACCCGACGGCCGCGGGCGACATGGCGCAATCACTGGTCAACTACTATTCGCAGAATCAGATCATGGCGCAGTGGGGCTATCTGAACCTGGACAATTATGCCCAGGTCGGAGACCCGGCCGACGCGATCATCGCGGACTACTACGCGTTCGGCGGAAAGGGATTCGACACCGCGAGCGCGCTTAAGTACCTGCTACAGCAGGCCACTACCGTGAACCACATCAGGCCTGGCGAGGCAATAGAAAAGCAATACGGCTTCCTGCCGCAGAACGGCAAGTACGGATGCTGCGATCCGCACGCCTACACCTCGACCCTGCTCGAGTACGACACGGCTGATCTGGCGCTTTCGATGTTCGCCGCCTCGCAGGGCGACAATACAGCCGCGGCGATGCTCCAGAACCGGGCCAACAACTGGGAAAACGTCTTCGATAGCAAGACCAACCTGCTGACGCCAAGGTACGGCACGGGCAAGTACCTGACCGGGGTGACGCCGACCACGACGGCGCGCTACCTCGAGGGCGACGCCTACCAGTATCTGTGGGACGTGCCCAACAACTACGCTGGCCTGTTCGGCAGGCTGGGCGGTAAGGCAAAGGTCGGGCCGATGCTGCGGGCCTATCTGTCGGCACCTAATGGTCGCGGCATGCACCCGTATCTCGCTGACGAATTCGACCTGGGCGAGCAGTTCGCGCCTGACTATGCCGACTATCCGACCGAGACCCAGCTAGTCGTCAACAACATCAGGCGGAAACTGTACCTGCCTGGACCTTACGGACTGCACAACAACGATGACCTCGGCGCGGAAAGTTCTCAGTTCATCTGGGAAATGCTTGGCATGTACCCGGAGAACCCTGGCAGCGGCAACCTGGTCCTGGCCAGCCCCGGATTCCCGAAGATCACCATCAACTTGCCCAAAGGCGCGACGATCACGATCACGGCGCCAGGTGCGTCTGCGAGCAGGTTCTACGTGAAGTCACTGCAGATCAACGGTGTCTACCACCAGAAGCTCTACGAGCCGTTCAGCGACCTGAGCGGCACAGCGACGATGACGACGATGAAATGGACGCTGAGCGCCAAGCCAACGGGCTGGGGCAGCGCGGCGGCCGACGCGCCGCCCTCCTATGGCATGAACAAGTCCTAGTCCTACCATCAAGTGGTCCGCGGGCGGCGCCTGCCCGCTGACGGCATTTGCCTGTTGCGGGCGGCTCTGGCATGCGGGCGCACCTGGCATGCGGGCGCACTGAGTGGAGGATTGCCTGATGGGACCACTAGAGGGCGTGCGGGTTGTCGAGATCGCCAGCCTTGCGCCCGCACCGTTCGGCTGCATGATTCTCTCCGATCTCGGTGCCGAGGTGCTGCGGGTAGAACGACCGGAGAGCTGCCTGCCCGGCAGGCCAGATCCGGTTGACCCGCTCACCAGGGGGCGGGACTCGATCGGGCTGAACCTGAAGGACCCGGCGGGGGTCGAGTTGCTGCTGAGGCTGATCGAGTCGGCCGACGTGCTGGTCGAGGGCTTCAGGCCAGGAGTCACTGAACGGCTCGGCTTCGGGCCGCAGGTATGCGCGGAGCGCAACCCTGGCCTGGTCTACGCGCGGATGACGGGCTGGGGGCAGGACGGGCCACTCGCCGCTACGGCCGGGCACGACATCGACTACATCGGGA
Organism: Actinomycetota bacterium; assembly: GCA_027313705.1. Taxonomy (GTDB): domain Bacteria; phylum Actinomycetota; class Actinomycetes; order Streptosporangiales; family Streptosporangiaceae; genus Chersky-822. The sequence continues at coordinate 75,063 of DAHVDE010000050.1, forward strand.
TTTCCGGCGCACTGCATCCGATCGGCCGGGCCGGCGAGCGGCCCGTGCCGCCGCTTAACCTGGTCGGCGACTTCGGTGGCGGCGGGATGCTGCTGGCGATCGGGGTGCTTGCGGCTCTGGTCGACCGGCAGCGTTCGGGACTCGGGCAGGTCGTCGACGCGGCGATGGTGGACGGCTCCGCGTTGCTGACCTCGTTCATTTACGGGCTGCGAGCGCGTGGCGGCTGGCGGGACGACCGCGGTGTCAACCTGCTCGACGGTGGCGCACCCTTCTACGACACCTACACCACGGCTGACGGGAAGTATGTGGCCGTCGGGGCACTTGAACCGCAGTTTTACGCCGCGCTGCTTGACGGGCTCGGGCTGGCCGGCGCAGACCTGCCCGCCCAGATGGATACGGACGGCTGGCCGGTGCTCCGTGCGAAGCTTACCGAAGCGTTCGGCCAGCGCACCAGGGCGGAATGGGTCGCCGTATTCGCCGGCACCGACGCATGCGTCGCGCCCGTGCTGTCGGCCGCCGAGGCGCCCGCGCACCCGCATAACGCCGCCCGAGGCGTGTTCACTGAGGTCGGCGGTGTTACCCAGCCAGCGCCAGCGCCAAGGTTCGGCCGGAGCACGGTGCCTGTGCCGAAGGCCCCTGCCCGGCCAGGCGCCGACACCGATGAGGTGCTCGGCCGTCTTGAGCTGAGTCAAGCGGCGATCGCCGACCTGCGCGCACGCCGAGTTGTCGCCTGAATTCTCCGGACGCGAGGCAGGGGCATAGCAGGGAGATCCTGGCGCTGGCGGTGCCCGCACTCGGCGCACTCATCGCGGAGCCGCTGTTCCTGCTCGCCGACTCGGCCATCGTGGGCAGGCTGGGTACGACGCCGCTCGGCGGCCTCGGAGTCGCGGCACAGGCACTGACCACGCTGGTCAACATCTCGATCTTCCTCGCTTACGGCACGACAGCCGCCGTTGCCCGTCAGCTAGGCGCGGGCAACAGGCAAGCGGCGATCAGGCAGGGCATTGACGGGATCTGGCTGGCCGGCGCGATCGGCGTGCTGGTGCTTGCCGCCGGGCTGCCACTTGCGACCCTGATAGTCGCCGGCTTCGGCGCTTCGCAGGCCGTGACCGTGCAGGCCGTCATCTACCTGCGTATCAGCCTGCTCGGGGCACCGGCCATGCTGGCAGTGCTGGCCGGCACGGGGATACTGCGCGGTCTCCAGGACACCAGAACGCCGCTGGTCACCTCGGTGATGTCCAACCTGCTCAACGTGGCGCTCAACGCCACCTTCGTGCTCGGCCTGCACTGGGGAATCGCCGGCTCTGCCTGGGGCACGGTCATCGCGCAGAACAGCGCGGCCGTCGCCTACCTGACCATGGTCGCGATCGGCGCCAGGCGTGCCGGGGTCGGCTTCGGCATTGACCTGGCCGGGGTGCGAGCCGCCGCGCGCACTGGCGGCTCCCTGGTCATCAGGACACTGGCGCTCCAGGCCGTGCTTGTCGCCGCGACCGCGATCGCGGCGCGCCAGGGAAACGTCGCCATCGCCGCCTATCAGGTCAGCTACCGGGTATACAACGTGCCCGTGCTGGCGCTCGACGCGATCGCCATCGCCGGCCAGGCGATCACCGGCAAGTACCTCGGAGCCGGGGATGTCGCCGGCGCCAGGGCGGCGACCAGGCTGATGATCCGCTGGGGGGCGAGCTGCGGGGTAGCTTTCTGTGTCCTGCTGCTCGCGGTCATACCGCTGCTGCCTGCCTTGTTCGATGCCACACCGCCGGTCGCTGACCTGATCACCGTGGTGCTGACCGTGGCCGCGGTGATCCAGCCGGTCGCCGGTGTCGTCTTCGTACTCGATGGCGTGCTGATTGGCGCCGGCGACCAGGATTACCTGGCGTTGGCCGGCCTGGTGACCTGCGCCGTGTTCGCGCTCGCCGCCGTGTTCGTGGTGGTCAGCGGAGCTGGTCTCATCAGTCTTTGGCTGGCGATCGCGGCCTGGCTGGTCGCCAGGTTCCTGACCTTGACCTGGCGTGCTCACGGCAACCGCTGGCTAGTGACCGGAGCGGTGCGCGCCTGACCCGAGGCAAGGGCGGCAGCGGCAGGCAAAGTAAATTGACGATATGACACAGGCGAGCGCCACAGACCGGATCAGCTTGCTCGGGCTGCGCGCGTTCGGCAGGCATGGCGTGCTGCCTGCCGAACGCGAACTTGGCCAGGAGTTCGTGGTCGACGCGATCCTGACCCTTGACCTGCGCCCGGCGGCTGCCGGCGATGACCTCGCCAAGACCGTCAGCTACGCGGTGCTAGCCGAGCGCCTCTCAGAAGTCGTCGCTGGCGAGCCGCTCGCCTTGATCGAGACGCTGGCCGAACGGCTCGCGGCGCAGTGCCTGGCCGACGATCGGGTCGAGCAAGCAGAAGTGACAGTGCATAAACCGGCCGCGCCCATCGGATTGCCCTTCCGCGATGTGACTGTCACGATCGTAAGGGCCAGAACCTGAGGTCGGGCCCGGGCAGCTCCCGGCAGCTAGCTCACGCCGCAGATCTGACTTATCGTTCACGTTGCGTTCTGTGGATCGCAACTTAGGGCACGTAACATCTTTGGATGGGGATGGCCAGGTCGTGCGATCAGTGCGGCACGTCGTTCGTGCCGCGGCGCGAACATGCCAGGTTCTGCTCGGCCGACTGCAGGGTGGCCTGGAACAGGGAGAACAAGGTCGCCGATCCGGTTGCGGACGTTAGCGCGCTGTCCTGGTCGATTACGGGGATGAAGGAGGCGGCCGAGCGGGTGTCACGGGCTCGGGTCTGGGACAAGGCCAGGGCATTCGCCGTGATCAGCGAGACCGTGTGGTGGGTGACGATCGTCGATGCCACGCTCGTCCGTTACCACCCTGAAATGTATGACCGGATACTCTGCGAGCAAAGCGCTGCAGAGCGGCCGGCCATTGAGGACACGCTGGGCGGACTGCGCTTTGTCAGGAATCAGATCGGGCATGAGGGTGGCCAGACCGGCTTCATCCGGCCGCAGGAAGGCCGCCGAGAGCCGGCCGACGGGAGAGTCGCGGCCTGGACCTGGAGTCCGCTTCCCGAGCCGTCCTGCGATTCGCTCTCCCAGGACGGCAGGGAATGGGAACTCACCAGGTACCGGTCCTACCAGGCGCAACTTGCCGGGCACCTGGTAGGCGAGACCTTCGACCTGGCCGCGAGCTTCCTTAAACTCGCGGCCGCCGGCGCGATCGACGTCGCGGAGAGCATGCCTGGCTGAGCGCCGCAGCGCCTTCAGCGGCCGATGGCTAGTTCCACGATCCGCACGATCACAAGGACGAAGGCCAGGCCGAGATAGGACCACATGGCAAGCATGCTGATCCGCCTCGCAGCGGACATCTGAACCGGCGCAAGCACCGCCAGCGGCGGCATCCGCCAGCTTTCCTTCGCCACCTGGTCCATCGGTTCGCGAGGGGCTGAGCCCGCCGCGCCGCTACGCCCGGTCAGCCGGCGCAGGCGCCTGCCGCGTACCCCCATCACCAGGACCGCGACCACGCCGGTACCGACCGCGACGAGCAGGATCGAGACGATCGCCGTGGAGGTCACCCGGCCGAACACCACCGATGCCATCAAGATCGCGGAAAGCACGACGAGCAGTCCCACCACAATGACGCCGAGCACATTGGTGACCTTGCTGTTGACCCACGGGCCGAGCACCTGCTTGTCGTTGCAGAGCAGGAGCAAGAAGACCGTGGCACTTGGCAGCAGCACTCCCGCAAGTACCTGGACACCCTCGGTGAGCAGGCCAAGCGGAGAGCCTGGAATCAGTACCACCGCCGCGGCAACGCCGATCAGGGCGGCATACATGGCGTAGAAGCCCTTGGCCTGCTTCACGCCCCTGTGCAGCGAGTGCTTCAGGCCGAGCACGTCACCGATCGCGTAGGCGGTGGAAAGGGAGACCGCGAAGGCACCGATCATGGAGGCGTCGAGCAAGGCGATCGCGAAGATCACGCCGGCCGCGTGGCCCGCATAGGCGGCCAGGCCGGCGGCGAGGCCGGCCGAGTCGGTGAACTGAGCGTGCCGCATTCCGGCGAACGCCGCCGCGGTAGCGCCCATCAGCGCGCCGCCGCCGATGACCACGACGATGATCCCGATCCAAAGGTCGGCCTTCTCATAGCGCATGAACCTTGGCGTGATCCGCTTGTCGATGACATATGACTGCTGGAAGAACAACTGCCAGGGCGCCACGGTGGTCCCGACGATCCCGATGATCAGCAACATGACGACGGACAGGCCGCCGCCACCACCGGGGATCGCTGGCATCACGAAGCCGCGGGCCATCTGCGCCGCCGGCGGATGCGCGATCACGTACAACGGGATGAGCAGCAAGGACCCGAGGCAGAAGATCATCGCCATTCGCTCGAACCGCCGGAAGCTCCCGGTCGAGGCGGCGAGCACGATGACCACTCCGGCCAGCACGACCGCGACGATCTTCGGTACCCCGAGGTACTGAGCGGCGAGCGCGATTCCGATGAACTCGGTGATGATCGTCAGCGCGTTCAGCAGGAACAGGTCGATAACGCTGAACGCCCCCCAGAACCGGCCGAACCGCTCCAGTATCAGCTTGGCGTGACCGACTCCGGTCACCGCGCCAAGCCTGAGCACCATCTCCTGGTTCACGTAAAGCACGGGAACCAGGACCAAGAAGGTCCACAGCAGCTTGGTGCCGTACTGCTGGCCGGCCTGACCATAGGTGGAAAAGGCACCGGCGTCGTTGTCGCCGCACATCACGATCAGGCCGGGCCCGACGATCGCGAGCAGCGTCTTCAGCTTGGCCGATATCGACCGGCGAGCGCCGGTGTCGTCGAGGGAGATCGTGCCGAAAGCACCCTTGATGTCGCCTACGTGAGCCGAGTCAAGTGCGGCGCTCCGGCTTGGGCTGACCAGGCTGGGGCTGGTTGTGGTCATGGCAAGAGACCCCTTTCACCCGCTGTCAGGCGGGATCCGGGGGGCACGCGCATGGCGGGGGCTAGTCGGCCGGGATGACTCCCGGCCTGGGGCTTACCCGGAGGTCGCGCGCGTGCCCGGAACGGGCTTTGAGAACGGCGGTATGGGGCCAGTTCCGGCCCGGTCTATCGTGTTCCACGACTCGCCTCCCTTCAGCCAAGCAGCCTGAACTCCAGGCAGCAGGTCAAGCACCTGTCCGGGAGGCAGCGCGCCACGTTCCTGGGCGCCGGCACCTCTCTCGTTAGAGCTTTGGCACTCCACGGCGTAGCCGACGCTTGCGATGCCCAGCATCGCGAGCACTGTCGCAGCCACTTGGCCTCACCCCTTAGGCCGGGGAGAGGTGTCCTGATCCGGAGCGTCTCTCGACGGTTGGGATCAGTGGCCTGTGTCCGTGAAGACGCCTCACCGAACGAGGTGTCCTTGTCAATCACCTACGAGCATGCCCGATGCGGCTTATAAAAGTCAATTCGGGTGCCCGCCACTCAGGTGCCCAGCCGTACCGCCTTCACGATCAAGAGCAGCACGGAAACCACCAGATAACCCCGGAGCAACAGCACGCCAAGCTTTGTTCCCGGCGACCACTCCACTGGCTTCAGCAGCGCGAGCGGCGGCATCCGCCAGTTCATCCGCTCGGTCATGGTCATGCCGGTGAACGCGACCCGAGCGCTAGCCGTCGCCCCGCCGCGGTTCGGCCAGCGCTGGGACAGCCGTACCCACCCGTACGCCAGCCCGGTGCCGGCTACCAGCCCGCCGGACAGCCATTCCGCGACGGCAGCAGAGCTCAGGCCGGGAAACACCGTCGTCACCACGAGGGTTCCTGACAACATCAGCAGCAGGCCGATGATCACCGCAGCCACGACATTCAGCCAGCGCGGATTGACCCAGGGTCCGAGTACTTCAGGGTCGTTGCAAAGAAGTAGCAAGAACAGGCTGGCGCTGGGCAGCAGCACGCCGGCGAGGGCCTGCACCGCCGTGGTGAGCAGGCCGAGCGGAGTGCCAGGTATCAGCACGATCGCCGCGGCGAGGGTCACGATCGCGCTGTAGCTGGCGTAAAAAGCCTTGGCGTCCTTGAATTTCCTGTGCAGCGAGTGCTTGATGTTGAACACGTCGCCGAACGCGTAACTCGTCGAGAGGGTGACGGCGGCGGCACCGATAATGCTGGCGTCCAGCAAGGTAAGCGCGAACGCGGCACCGAGCAGGCTGCTCTTATGGCCGAAGGCATACGCAACGCCGAGGGCATCGGTGAAGTGACCGGCTAGGTGCGTGCCTCGCACCGCGTAAACAGTGGCGACCAGAATTATCGCCGCGCCGCCGACCACGACCAGGGAACCAAGGCCGGTATCGGCTCGCTCATACCTGATGAAGCGCGGCGTGATCCGCTTGTCGATGACATTGGATTGCTGGAAGAACAACTGCCAGGGCGCGACGGTGGTTCCGACGATCGCGATGATCAGGAGGACCGCGGCCGAACTGAAGCCGCCGTGCACTCCTGGCACTACGAAATCATGCGCGATGCGCGCCACGTGCGGGCGGACCAGGAAGGCAAGCGGTATGAAGAATGCGATGCTGGCCCCGATAAACAGGAACATCGCGCGCTCCCAGGCGCGGAAACTGCCGCTCGCGGTGATGCCCACCAGGAGGACAGCGGCCACTGGCACCGAGATGTAAGGACTGACCGCGAAATAACTCATCGCGAGCGAGATGCCGATGAATTCGGTGACGATGGTCAGGAAGTTCAGCAGAAACAAGTCACCGACGCTGAACCAGCCCCAGAATTTGCCGAAACGCTCGTTGATCAGCCTCGCGTGGCCCACGCCGGTCACCGCGCCGAGACGAACCACCATCTCCTGGTTGACGATGAGGACAGGAATGAGCAGCAATAGAACCCACAGGAGGCTGTAGCCGTAATCCTGGCCGGCTTGGGCGTAAGTAGCCACGCCGCCCGCATCGTTGTCACCGACCATCACGATCAGGCCAGGCCCCACGATCGCCAGGAAAGTGACCAGCCGCCGGCGCCAGCCCGACTGGTATTCCTCGGTTACCTTGATCCGGCCGAAGGCGCCCTCGATATCGCCGAGGTGCGCCTGGTCGAGCACGGCACTCGGCTTTGCCAGGCCGGCACCGCCGGACGGTCTGGCGGGACGTGGCGGCTGGGCGGCGGACGCTCCGGTCCTGCCGCTTGCTGGCGGCCGCTGGCCAGGCGCGGCTGACCGGTCAGGCGCGGCTGACCGGTCAGGCATAGCTGGCTGGCCAGGCCGGCCAGCGGCAGGCGAACCTGATCCCTTGCTTTTCTCGCCAGCAGGCTCGCTCACGTCTTCTTGCCCCGGCGGGAATCTGGCGGCTCGGCAGCCTCCCGGCGCCGCCAGTCGTCGGGCAGCGTGACTTCAAGCACGTCATCGACGGTGATCAAGCCGATCATGGTCGAATGCTCGTCTACGACCGGAATCGTGATCAGGTTGTAGTCGCTCATCAGCACGGCCACGTCGACCACGTCGGTGTCGGCGCCGATCCGCACCGGATCGGCATCGCATACCGACATAAGCTCGGCGCCAGGGTCCGCCTGCAGCAGGGTGACCAGCTTGGCGACCCCGCACAGCTTGCCATCCTCGTCCAGTGCGTGCACGCTCGTCAGCGCCTCAGGCTGAAGGCTAGGTGACCGGCCGACCGAGGCAAGGGCGTCGGCCACCAGGTCGTGCTGCCCGACGGCGAGGAAGTCCATGCCCATGAGACCACCCGCGCTGGTGGGGTTGAAACCCATCAGCGTGAGCACTTTGGTGCGCTGCCCGACGGGAAGCAGATCGAGCACCGGCTGCCTGCGGCGCTGCGGCAACTCTGAGATAGCGTCCGCCGCGTCGTCCGCCCGCATCCGCCCGATGACCTCGGCGATCTCGGCGTCTGTGCGAGCGCCGAGCAGCCTGGTCGCCAGGTCTTCGTCGAGTTCCTCGAAGACATCGGCCTCAAGCTCGGGGTCGGCGTGCACCTGGCCGAGTATTTCCCTCTCCTCGGCCTTGGATGCGTCCTCAAGCAAGTCGGCGATCTGAGCCGGCTTGAGCCGCCTGATCCGCCCGAAAGGGCCGCGCAGCAGCGCGCTGCTCGCGTGCCCGATCAGCGGCTCGAAGTTGGCCCAGTCGTCGAACTGATGCACTTCTGGCTCGCCGGGCGAGATCAGCCGCAGCAGGCCGCGCGGCCTGCGATGCGTGTCTACGCCTGCCAGCACCCACTCGTTACCCTGGCCGCGCAATTCGAGATCCGCGGCCTTGATCAGGTGGGCGGTCGGCACGTCGATCAGCCGGTGCCCGAGCACGTCAGCGCGAAGCAGCACCTCGCCGTCGCGGCGCTCGAACCTGCGCAGGTCAAGTGTGGCGCTGCTCAGCCTCAGCACCTCCCCGTCGAAGCCGGTAGCCTGCTCGAAGGGCACGAAGACGTCACGTCCGCCGACCGAGGCGACCAGGCCGGTAACGATGGGCGGCTCGGCGCCCCGCAGGCGCACGATAACGTCGGCCAGCCGTCCGATCGACTCGCCCTTACGATCGGTGATCGGACGCCCGACCAGGTCAGACAAATGCAGCACACGTTCACTGCCTGCACGCGGCTGTGCCGCCTCCGCCGGTGTTGCGCTCATCTCAATGCGGCCTTTCCGCTCTGCCACTTAGTACTCATACCCAGCAAAGTACGTCCCGCCCAGGCCGTGTTCTCGCCGTCACGGCCGCAGCGTGCTACTCCAGATTTTGCCTTGCTGCCTGCCCAGGTGATTGCCTGGCCGGTGTTCGGTGGTATGAAGGCCACGTTCGGGACGCCGGTTCGCGTCCGGAATGCGATATGGAGCGGAGGAGTCGCAAACGTGGCGGCTGGCAAGGAAGCAGGGCTCCCTGAGAGCCAGGACTATGTGGCCGAGAGCCTGGGCTATGCCGTCAAGCGCCGGCTGCTCGGCCCTCCGCTGGTCAACGAGCAACTCAGCGAGGAGCGGCTGTCCAAGCCACTCGCGCTCGGCGTGCTTGCACCTGACGGGATCTCGTCCTCGGCATACGGCACAGAGGAAATCCTGATCGAGTTGCTCAGGGGCGGCCTCGCGGTCACCGCATTCGCGCTCATCCTGCCGCTGACCGGCGTCGTGCTGTTCGTGATGGCGCTCGTGGTGCTTTCCTACCGCGAGGTGGTGACCGTCTACACCCGCGCGGGCGGCTCCTACGTGGTCGCGCGGGAGAACTTCGGGCCGCGGGTGGCCCAGATCGCCGCTGTCGCGCTGATGGTCGATTACGTCGTCACCGTCGCCGTCCAGGTCGCCGCGGGCACCGCCGCGGTCGCATCGGCGGTACCTGCGCTCAGCAACCCTAACCTGCAGACGGTGATCTCGATCGGCGTCGTGCTGCTGATGCTGTACGGGAACCTGCGCGGCATCAGGGAAGCCGGGCGATCGTTCGCGGTGCCGACCTACCTGTTCTCCGGCGTGATGCTGCTGGTGATCGCGGTCGGTCTCGGCCGGGAGTTCTTCGGCGGCGGGCTGCCGAAGTGGAGCGTTGCGCAGCACGCGAGCACCTACGGGGTCAAGGTGTGGGGCGTGGGGGTCCCGGTGAACCACAACACGCTGATCAGCTTCGGGCTGGTCTTCGTGCTGCTGCGAGCATTCGCCAATGGTGGTTCCTCGCTCACCGGCATCGAGGCTGTCTCCAACGCGGTGAGTGCTTTCCGCCCGCCTGAGGGCCTCAACGCGCGCCAGGTGCTCGTCGCCGAGGGGCTGATCCTTGGCTCGCTGGTAGCGGGCATCTCCTGGCTGGCGCACATGACGCACGCGACGCCTTACCAGCTAGGCGTTCCGACCGTGATCTCCCAGGAAGCCAGGCTCGTCTTCGGCGCCAGCGGCTTCGGCACCGCGATGTTCATCGTGGTGCAGGCAGTGACCGCGCTGATCCTCTACACCGGCGGTAACACCAGCTTCAACGGCTTCCCCTTCCTCGCCAGCTTCGTGGCCGAGGACGCGTTCTTGCCGAGGTGGCTGACCAAGCGCGGGCACCGGCTCGTCTTTTCCAACGGCATCGTCGTGCTCGCTGTCTTGTCCTGCACTCTGCTCGCGGTCGCGGGTTCCAACGTCAACAACCTGGTGCCGTTCTACGCGCTCGGGGTGTTCACCGCGTTCACCATGGCCGGCTTCGGCATGGCCAGGTACCACCACACGCACAGGGAACGCGGCTGGCATCACAAGCTGGTGATCAACTTCGCGGCCGGCGTGACCTCACTGGTTGTCGTGATCATCTTCGTGGTCGTGAAGTTCACCGAGGGTGCCTGGCTGGTACTGATCATCTTCGCGATCGGGGTGCCCGCCCTCATCAGGCTGAACCGGCAGTACCGGATGGAAGCAAACGTGCTCGAGAGCATCAGTCACGGCGATCACGCACCGGTCAGGACCACGCCGCCGACCTACTCACGGCGTACCGTCTTCGTGTTCGTCGACGACTTCGACCTGGCCACGCTGGCCGGGCTCAGGTACGGGCGCAGCCTGCGGCCGACCAGCATGCGCGCGGTGCACTTCGTGGTGGACGGGGCGCAGGCGGCGCGACTGCGCGCGGACTGGGTCCGCGCCGACACCGGCATCGTGCTCGACCTCATCGACTGCCCTGACCGGCGGCTGGCCAAGGCGGCGGCGGAACTGGTGCTCGCCGAGGCCAATCTCCCCGGCGTCGGAGTGACCGCCGTGCTGCCAAGGCGCAGCTACACCCCCCTCCTGGGCAGGCTGCTGCATGACCGGACCGCTGACAAAATCGCCAGTGTGGTCAGCCAGATCCCGCACGCGGCCGCGACGATCGTGCCCTTCGATGTCAGGAGCCGGGTCGAGGTGCTTGCCGCCAGGGAACGCGAGAGGGCCGCAACGAAGGCAGCGGTCGAGCCGGTAGCCACCGCCGCCGCAGAGGAGGCCGAGGCGGACGGGAAGGCAACTGCCCGCCAGGGCACGGTCGCGGGCGCAGAACCTCGGCAGCCGTCACCACGGCCGGATGCGGAGGCCAGCAAGCCGCTGTCACCTGACCTGATACCGGCCGAGATGCCAGAGTCAGGCGGCGGGGATTACAACCGTCCCGCACCCTCGGCAGCGGCCACGCCGATCGGCAGGCTGCCCAAGCGCGGCCGCGCCACGGTCGAGGGCCGGGTACACGCGGTCGAGATCAGGCCGGTAGAGGCCAACACCGTGCTGGCCTGCGAGGTCGTTGACTCGACCGGGCAACTCACGGCGATGTTCTACGGCCGGTCCTACATCCCAGGGCTCGACCCCGGCGCGAGGGTGCGGCTGACCGGCCAGGTCGGTACCAGGGGCAAGGCCATGGTCATGGTCAACCCCGCATACGAGCTGCTCTCCTCAGGTACGGGCGACTCGTCGGCACCTTGACCCTTGGCCGGTCAAGGGCCGAGACTCTGGCCGATACAGCTACTCGCGAGTAGCATTCTGCTAGATCGCGTTCTTGGGGGTTGCGATGAGCACCTATGAGCACTATGTCAGCGAAGTAAATCCCGGCACCTGGGACGTTCCCGTTACCGGCTTCGCCAGGTTCAACTGGGACTACGACAGCGGCAGGTCCAGGCTGCTCGACCTTTACCAGCGAGGCAAGGACAAGCAATGGGACGCGACCAAGCGCATCGACTGGGAGATTCCCGTCGATCCCACGAACATCATGGAGCAAGACGAGTCGCTTAGCCCGATCTACGGCTCGAGGCAGTGGGAACTGCTCAACAGCCAGCAAAGGGACGAGGTTGGCCTGCACCTGTCCTCCTGGTTGTTCAGCCAGTTCCTGCACGGAGAGCAGGGCGCCCTGACCGTCGCGGCGAGGATCGTGGAGACCGTGCCTGACATGGACTCCAAGTTCTACGCCGCGACCCAGGTGATGGACGAGGCCAGGCATGTCGAGCTTTACCAGAGGTTCATCAAGGACAAGATCGGCGTCTACTACCCGGTCAACGATGACCTGGCCAAGTTGCTCGCGGAAGCGCTTTCCGACGGCCGCTGGGACTACCCCTACCTCGGCATGCAGGTGCTGATCGAGGGCCTCGCGCTCGCCGCGTTCGGCGTGCATCGTGACATGTCGAGGAATGCCCTGGTCACCCAGTTGCTCGCCTACGTGATGCAAGACGAGGCCAGGCACGTCGCCTTCGGCCGGCTGGCGCTGCGCGATTACTACGCGGAACTGACCGAGGCCGAGCGGGCCGAGCGGGAGGAATTCCTGATCGAGGGCTGCTACCTGATGAACAACAGGTTCCGTGCCCGTGAGGTATGGGAGCGGCTCGACTTCGACGTGGACGAATGCCTGGAATTCACCGAGCACTCCCCTGTGCAGCAGGCATTCAGGTCGCTGCTTTTCACCAGGATCGTGCCCTGCGTGCGAGACATCGGCCTGTGGGGACCCAAGGTAAGGCACGCCTTCGCTGACCTGGGCGTGCTCAGCGCCGCCGATGCCGACCTAGAGCAGCTCATGAAGGCCGATGAGAACCTGGCAGAAGAGATAGACCAGCGAAAATACGCGGCTGAACTGGCCGGGAGGAAGGCAGAAGTAGCCGAGGCTATCGCCATGGGCACCGCCTCCTAGCACACGCACAGTCACCAACCATCCGGTTCTGGTCGGTACGCTGAGGCAGCGTGCCGACCAGGAAGGCGGGCAGGTGAACGAGCTCAGGGTCACTTTCTGCGGCCAGGTGTACGGTTTCGCACCTGGCCAGACCGTGCGCATCGGCCGCAGCCCGGAAAACGCGGTGATCGTGCCCGACCCGATCGTCTCACGTGAGCACGCCGTGCTGCGGTGGCAGTCCGATGGGTGGGTGCTCGACGACCTCGGCAAGGGCCGCACCTTTGTCGGCGGCATGCCGGTCAACTCGGTGCCGGTCAGCCAGCCGCTTGAGGTGCGGCTGGCGACCCCGCTCGGACCGGAGCTGCGGATCGAGTCCGCGCCTGGTCCTTCTCTCGAGCCTGCGGTGACGCATGTCGGCGCTGAAGAGCCTGACCAGCAGGCGGCGGCAGAACAGCACAGGGGCAACGCCAGGCACGCCAGCGCGATTCATCGCTCTGGCCTGTGGCGAGGCGACATCTCAGGCAGTGACTCAAGCCCGGTATACAGCCAGCTCCCCGCACACCACGCGAGGATGGAGTCACCAGGCGGAGACTTCGCGACCGCCGTTCACATCTTGCTGCCGATTCGCAGCTGGCTGAAGGACACGGGTTGGAAGCAGGGATCGAGGCTGCTCGTAATCGCCTACGGGCTGCTGCCCTCCTTGTTCGTGGTGCTGTTCTCAGGCACCACCGACGTCAACGTTCCAGGATGGGCGTACAGCCTGGCGATCGCACCGCTCTGGGCGGTCGCGTTCTGGCTGCTGATCAGGCCGGGCCGGATCACCAAGCTGATCGCCTGGCTGGCGGTCGCCATCGTCGCCGCGGTGATGCTGCTGCTGCCCGTGCTTACCCTTCCGTGGGAAAACGCGCTCGGCAACGGTGATTCGCGAAATGTACTGCCGTGGATCTACGGAGTCGGCTTCGCCGAGGAGGTCACCAAGGCGCTGCCCATCCTGGTGGCGGCGCTGCTGCTGCGCTGGATCTGGAAAACCACTCTCGATGTGCGGGTGTGGATGTTCCTCGGCACGATCAGCGGCCTGGCGTTCGGAGTACGCGAGTCCGTGCTTTACACGTCGAGTTACCTGATCCAGGGCAACCACCGGGCTGGTCTTGCCATCCCGCTCATCCTCAGCTTCGCGCAGCGGGTCTTCGTCGACGGCTTCCAGCACGCGGTATGGGCTGGCATCGCCGCGTTCTTCATCGGCATGGGCGTCAACTACCGCAGGCGCCGGATTCCGTTGATCATCTTCGGTATCACGCTGCCCGCGGTGCTGCACGGTCTCAACGACTGGGCCACCCAGCTAGCCTCGCACTGGCTCTGGATCGTGATGGAGGCCGTATCGCTGCTGCTGTTCATCGGGTACACGATGTCTGCGGCGACGATCGAGAAGCAGGTAAGGGAAACCCCGCTGTTCAGGGGCGAGTCGATGATCATGGAGCGCGTTAAGCTCGGCCAGGATGGCACCAAGCCTGGCAGGTAGCTACGATCTAGCCGTGACCGATTCGCCAATGCCCGCGTTCCCTGACCGTTTTGCCTGGGGAGTAGCGACCGCCGCGTATCAGATCGAAGGCGCCGCGGCGCAGGACGGCCGCGGCCCGTCTGTCTGGGATACCTTCGTCAGGCAGCCTGGCAAGATCCGCGACGGCCATACCGGCGACGTGGCCACCGATCACTACCACAGGTGGGCGGAAGACGTCGCGCTCATGAAGGACCTCGGCCTCGACGCCTACCGGTTCTCCATTGCCTGGCCGAGAATCCAGCCCGCGGGAAACGGCGAGCCCAACCATGCCGGGCTCGATTTCTACGACCGGCTGACCGACGCGCTGCTCGCGGCGGGCATCAAGCCGGTGCCGACGCTATACCACTGGGACCTGCCGCAGCCGATCGAGGACGCGGGCGGCTGGCTGTCGCGCGATACGGCGCATCGGTTCGCCAGCTACGCCCAGATTATGGCGACGCGGCTTTCCGACAGGGTCGGCCAGTGGATCACGCTGAACGAGCCTTTCGTCGTCACGGCATACGGCTACGCGCTCGGAATCCACGCTCCAGGCAAGTCCTTGATGCTCGACGCCCTGCCGACCGTTCACTACCAGTTGCTCGGGCATGGCCTGGCCAATCAGGCGCTGCGCGCGGCCGGCGCGGCCGAGGTCATGATCACCAACAACTACTCGCCCGCCTGGCCAGCTAGCTCGAGCGCGGCCGACATCGAGGCCGCCGCCGCATACGACGTGCTTCAGAACCGGATCTTCACCGACCCGATCCTGCTCGGCGAGTACCCGGATCTGAGTGCGTACGGCATCGGCGAGGCCGGGCTGCCGTGCATAGCCGATGGTGACCTCGCGGTGATCTCGGCACCAGTCGACGGGCTCGGAGTCAACTACTACAGTCCGACCAGGCTCGCGGCACTGCCTGACTCGCCGCTGCCATTTCAGATGCAGCCGATCCCCGGCTACCAGACCACCGCGTTCGGCTGGCCGGTGATCCCGGCGGGCCTGAGCGAACTGCTCGGGCTGCTCCACGAGCGGTACGGCGACCGGCTGCCGCCGGTCTACATTACCGAGAACGGCTGCTCGCAGGACGACAAGCCATCCCCTGACGGCACGGTGAGCGATCCTGGCCGGATTGAGTACCTGGACGGTCACCTGCGCGCGGTGCTCGACGCCATCGCGGCAGGAGTCGACGTGCGCGGCTACTTCCAGTGGACCCTCGTAGACAACTTCGAGTGGAGCGAGGGTTACCACCAGCGCTTCGGGCTGGTCTACCTGGACCTGGAGACCAGGAACCGGACGCCGAAGGCGTCCTACGCCTGGTACAAGAACCTGATCGCAGCCCAGCACGCCGGCCGGGCTGGCTCAGCCGCCGTCTAGACCCTTGCCGACCTGGGCACCTAGCTCAGGGTGAACGCAGCGCCAGTACTCTACGATGCGAGACTTCATCTCCGCGGTGACCTCTGGCACGTCCACATGGGCGCAGATGTTCGCGACCAGGTGCTCCTGATCAGTCTCGGTCATGACCCGCTCCCACAGCGCCCGCGGCTGGGCGAAGTCGTCATCGTCCACGCGCGGCACGTAGGCACTCCTGACGATCTCGCCTGCGACGTGGTAACTCTCGCCCTCCCACAGGGTCGGGTCGGCGACCGGGCCGCCCATCGAGTTCGGCGCGTAGACCGGGTCGCCTGGATTGCGATACCGCATCGAGCCGTCCTTGTTATAGGAGCGGACCGGCGCCTTAGGCGCATTGACCGGCAACTGCAGGTAGTTGGTGCCGATCCGGTAGCGATGCGTATCGGGGTAGGAGAAGAGCCTGCCCTGGAGCATCTTGTCGGGTGAAGGCCCTATTCCAGGAACGAAGTTGGATGGTTCGAACGCGGCCTGCTCGATCTCGGCGAAGTAGTTGTCAGGGTTCCTGTTCAGCGTGATCGTGCCGATGGTGATCGCCGGGTAGTCCGCGTGCGGCCAGACCTTGGTCAGGTCGAACGGGTTGAAGTGATATGACTCGGCGGCGTCGAACGGCATGACCTGTACCTGTACCGTCCACGACGGGCAGTCGCCCCGCGCGATAGCCGCGCGCAGGTCGCGGAGGTGGAAGTCGGGATCTTGGGCCGCCATCGCGGTGGCGTCCGCGAGCGCGAGGTTCTTGATCCCCTGGTCTGTCTTGATGTGGTACTTGACCCAGAATTTCTCGCCGCCCGCGTTGTACCAAAGGAACGTGTGGCTGCCGTAGCCGTTCATGTGGCGCCAGGTGTAAGGAGTGCCACGATCACTCATCAAGATCGTGACCTGATGCGCCGACTCCGGCGACAGCGTCCAGTAGTCCCACTGCATGTCGTGGGAGCGCAGCCCGGTGTCCGGGAGGCGCTTTTGCGAGTGGATGAAGTCCTGAAACTTCGAGGGATCTCGCATGAAGAAGACCGGCGTGTTGTTGCCGACCAGGTCGAAATTGCCCTGATCTGTGTAGAACTTCAGGGCGAAGCCGCGAGGGTCGCGCAGTGTGTCCGGGTACCCCTGCTCACCAGCCACTGCGGAGAAGCGGGCGAACACGGGTGTCCGTTTGCCGACCTTGGACAGGAAGCTGGCCTTGGTGAACCACCGGACGTCGTCCGTGACTTCAAAGAAGCCGTGGGCACCTGAGCCTTTGGCGTGCACCACGCGCTCCGGCACTCGTTCCCGGTTGAAGTGCTGCATTTTTTGGACCAGGTAATGGTCGTGCAAGACGATCGGGCCCGTGGGGCCGACGGTCAGAGAATACTCGTCGCTGGGTGCGGGGATGCCGGAGTCGGTGGTCGTCGACGGGACTGTG
>DAHVDE010000113.1 GCA_027313705.1 Actinomycetota bacterium
GGCGGGCGCCGACGAGGGGGGTGACGGTACGTTCCAGGCCGACCATGCCGCCGACGAAGACGTTGACGATCGCGAGCAGGATGAACTGCGTGAGGTTCGCGCGCATCCCGAGCCGCACGCTGTCCTGCTCTTCGGCGGCGGCGCCGTCGTCGGCCGCTACACCCGCCGGACCGTGCTGATCACCGGCTGGATCATCGGGCTGCCCGTGCCGTTCATGCTCGCCTACGGTCCGGTATGGGCCTGGGTAATCGCGGCGAACGTCCTGCTCGGCGTCAACCAGGGACTGACCTGGTCCATGACGGTCAACATGAAGATTGACCTGATCGGCCCTGGCCGCCGCGGCTTCGCGCTCGGCATCAACGAGACCGCAGGTTATCTCGGCGTGGCCGTCACCGCGCTGCTCACCGGCTACCTGGCGACCTGGTTCGGGCTGCGCCCGGCGCCGGAATTGCTCGGCGCCGGCTACGCAGTTGCCGGCCTGGCCCTTTCAGCGCTCGCGGTTCGCGACACCACGGCCTGGGCCCGCGCCGAGGCCCGCCAGCACCCGCCGCAAGCCGGACCGCACCCTTCGTTCCGCGAGATCCTCACGCGGGTCTCGTGGAACGACCGCACTCTAGCCGCAGTCAGCCAGGCGGGGCTGGCAAGCAATCTGAACGACGGCCTGGTCTGGGTCGTGCTGCCCGTCCTGCTGGTCAGCCACGGGGTCTCGGTCACCGGAGTCGGCTACGTAAAGGCCCTTTACCCGTTCATGTGGGCTATCGGCATGATCGGCACCGGTCATCTCGCCGACCGGATCGGCCGCAAGCCCCCGATCGTGGCCGGCATGCTCATCCAGGCCGCCGGGCTCACGATCATCGCCACGGGCATCTTCAGCGCCCTGGCCGCCGGCCTGGCCGGAGCCTTCCTGCTCGGTGCTGGCACTTCCCTGGTCTACCCCACCCTGCTCGCCGCGATCAGCGACGCCACCCATCCCGACTGGCGGGCGGCCGCACTCGGCGTGTACCGCTTCTGGCGCGACGCGGGCTACGCGATCGGCGCTCTGATCGGCGGCATCACCGCAGCCTTGGCCAGCCTCGATGCCGCCGTCATGGTCGCGGCCGTCCTGACCGCCGGCTCCGGTTTCCTCGCCTGGACGTTGATGCGCGAGACCCATCCGCGCCCGCGCCGTGGCTGACCGCCGGCTGTCAGCCGGCAGTTGTTCAGCAGCGTGCCGAGCCGCAAGGTTCCGCAGATCGGTCTCAATTGCCTCCGTGAGAAGCCAATGGCGACCGCTGTCACCGCTGCCTGCGGCGGCGGTCCCCAGTACCAGAACGCGTTGTGCCCAGTAAGCTCGGATTGACCTAGGAGGGCACGGTTACCGGAACGGCTTCTGGGTTCTCATCATCCAGCAAATGTGATTCCTCATGCTTGCGTGGAAGGAACACGGCCGCGACGAAAGTCACCCCGACGAGCGCGAAGGCCACCCAGTATGTGTGAGCGAACGCGCTTGCCGCCTGTGACAGGCCTTCGTGGACACCGGCCTTACCCAGTTGCGCGGCGATCTGCGGGCTATTGCGGGCAGCGATCGCCGGATAGGCGAGCTTGGCGTTCTTCAAGCCGTTGGTGAGGATCACCGACATCACCGCAACACCGACCGAACTGGCGATCTGCTGGGTGATGTTAAGTAGCGTCGAGCCGCGGGCGACCTCGGCGGCGCGCAGCGTCTTGAGCGCCGCAGTCATGATCGGCATCATCGTGCCGCCCATCCCCAGGCCCATGATGAACAAGAGCCCGATCAGGACAGGGAAAGACGTGGTAGAGCTGATCTGGGTCAGGCCAGCCATGCCTGCCGCGATGAAGATGAGGCCGAAAGGCACGATCCGGCCGACCGGAAACCGGTCGGACAAGGTACCGGCGATCGGCATCGTCAGCATCGCGCCGATGCCCTGCGGCGCTACGAGCAGGCCGGCATGCAGCACGGACTCGCCGCGTATCTCCTGGAAATAGGTGGGTACAAGCAGCAGGCCGCCGAAGAACGCCACCGCGAACAGGAACATTGTGGTGATGCTGATCGCGAGCCTGCGGTTGCGGAACAACCGCAGGTCAAGCAGCGGGAGCCTCGGCTTGAAGGAGTACAGAACGAAGGTGACGAGCAGGGCCAGGCCGATCAGCGCGGGGACGAGCACCTTGGGAGTACCGACCTTGCCCTCTACAGGGATCGAGGAGACGCCATACAGGAACAGGGCCAGGCCTGGCGACATCATCAGCATGCCGAGGAAGTCGAAGGATTCCGAAGGGCGCGGTGAGTCTTTCGGCAAGGTTGTGAGCGCGTAGATCACCGCGATCACGCCAAGCGGGACGTTGATCAGGAAGATCCAGTGCCAGCTGGCAGTGTCGATCAGCCAGCCGCCGAGGATCGGGCCGGCGATAGGCCCGAGCAGCATCGGCACGCCGAGGATCGCCATGAGGCGGCCCATCCGCTTGGGGCCGGCCGCCCTGGTGATGATCGTCATGCCAAGCGGCATCAGCATCCCGCCGCCGAGACCCTGCAGCACGCGGAAGCCGATCAGCATGTTGATGCTGGTTGCCATGGAGCACAGGGCGGAGCCTGCGGTGAACAACGCGATCGCCGCCATGTAAAGGCGCTTGGTGCCGAACCGGTCGGCTGCCCAGCCCGTCACCGGGATGACGGTGGCCAGCGCGAGTGTGTAGCCGGTGACCGTCCACGCCACCGTGGAGTAGGGGAGCGGGTGACTGACCGACCCGAACGAGGTCTGGAACGTGGGAAGTGCGACGTTGACGACCGTGATGTCGAGGATCGACATAATGGCGCCGAGGACGACGACCCCAGCGACCTTGAGGACGTCGCCGGTGATCCGGTCGCTTTCGGCGGCTGTGGCGATGTCAGTCATTAAGCTCCCGTCGGTGGGCTGGCTGCCGCCGGGCAGCGCACTCGACCCCCGACAAGCCATAACGCCTTTCTGATGGCGTGCTCACCTTATCTCAGCCAAGTAAGGCTCTTGGGCTGAGGTTTCGCCTGGGAAACACCCTGGGGCGGACGATGGGACTTGAATCCACGACATCCAGGACCACAAGAGGGGGGTCCTTGCGGACGGACCCGGCCAGCCACTTGGCCAGGGCCTTCGGCCCGGGCCGGAGCGCGCGGGCGCCGTGCCGGCCGCCGGGCGGGGCGATCACGTCGTGCGGGCGCTAATCGGGGGCTCCCGGCTTCCGCCAGGCGCACCGGGTCACGGTCTCCGTACCGAACAGCGTGGCCAGCAGCAGGCCGTGCCCGGTCTCCAGCCGGTCCGGGTGATCCCGTCGGTGCCCGTCACCGGGGCAGGATGCTTCCTGGCCTGCTGTTCTTCCCGCAGTGCCCGCAGGTCGTACTGCCCTGGCTTCGGCATTTCCCCGCGTGATCCGGCAGGGTGAACAGGCCGCCGGGCTCCCCGGCCAGCCAGCCCCGCGCGGCCAGCAGTTTCAGCTTCGACCGCAGGCTCTCCACCTTCGCCTTGTCCGTGGCCAGCACGGCCGCCGGCCGCCACGGCGGGATCGTCCTGCTTTCCGGGGCGCGGCTCAACGCAGTCCAGGGACTTCAGGGGCTCGCGGACCTGATCGTGGTGGACAACACCGCCTGGCTGGCAGCTCCGGCCGCCCAGGTGGACATCGCCGACCTCGCGCTCGACCTGCGGCGCCGCAGCCGGCTGGAGATCCGGTACCGGCGCAGCGCCGAGAGCCAGGCCACCGCGCGGGTAGTCGACCCTTACGGCCTTGCCTCGAAGTCCGGCCGCTGGTACCTCGTTGCCGACAGCCACGGCGCCGGCCGCCTCTTTGCCATCGAGCGGCTTGAATCCTACAGGTCCCTCGCCGAGCCGGCACGGCTGCGAGCCGGGCAGAGGCTCGGCACCGTCTGGGACGCGCTGAAAGAGCGGGTCGAAGAGGCGGGCGAGGTGACCATCACGGCCCGCCTCCGGGAAGGCCAGCTGGACCGGGCCAGGCGCATTCTCGGCGCCAGGATCCACGGCATCGCGCCCCCCGAGAACGGATGGTGCCAGCTGACGATCCGATACCCCGAACCGGAGTCAGTGCGCCAGCTGCTCCAGTTCGCTGACCATATCGAGGTACTGGCCCCGCCGGAGGCCCGCGAACGAGTACGAGAACTCGCCACGGACCTGGCCGCACGTCACCGCTGCAAGACCTGATGGCCAAACGTGAGGTCCCGGGCGTCCAGGCGGGTGGTGTATGAGAATGCCACCTCGCGACCGGTTTGCAGTTAAGCAGCGGCGGCCCCGATTATCTCGCGGGGTTACGTCCTGTCTCTCGCCGATCGCGCCCGCCTAGCTAGTCGCTCAGTCGTCACGACCCTCGACTAACCGTCTCGCGTCACGCCCTCGGTCAAGATCCACTCCCAATCCGCTCCCAAGACAGGGAATCTGACCGAAGCAGCAGGCCCGGCCGTCCAACGGCCGGGCCTGCTGCTGGAAAATGAGTGGGGTGGACGATGGGACTTGAACCCACGACATCCAGGACCACAACCTGGCGCTCTGCCAACTGAGCTACGCCCACCAAGACTGCAAGTGCAATCGCGGCAACGCAAGCATACAGGTCTTTGGTCAGTCCGCAGAACCGGATTCCACCCGATCGCCAGGCTCGCCGGCCAGCGCCACGGTGACCTTAGCCGCGATCTCGCGCGCCGTGGCCGTGTCAGGTCCTGGCATGGGCACGAAGACCGCCGCACGGTAGTACCTGAGCTCGTTGATGCTTTCCAGGATGTCGGCGAGCGCGCGGTGTCCGCCGACCTTGACTGGGCTGGCGAAGTAGGCACGCGGATACCAGCGCCTGGCGAGTTCCTTGATGCTCGACACGTCGATCATGCGGTAGTGGAGGAACTCGTCGAGCCTGGGCAGGTCCCTGGCGATAAAGGCGCGGTCGGTGGCAATCGAGTTACCGCAAAGTGGCACCTTGCGCGGCTCCCTCACGTGTGCCTGAACATAGCCGAGCACCTGGTCCTGTGCCTCGGCCAGGGTGATACCGCTGGCAAGCTCGGACAGCAGGCCAGAAGTCGTGTGCATTCGCCGCACCAGGTCTGGCATCTGATCAAGCGCTTCGGCCGGGGGTTTGATCACTAGGTCGATACCCTCGTCGAGTTCGGTCAGCTCACCGTCGGTGACTACGCACGCCACTTCGACCAGAGCGTCGCTCGTAATGCTGAGCCCAGTCATCTCGCAGTCAATCCAGACTAGTCGGTCAGTCACCATCACAGCCTAGGCCAATTCCATGGCTTCCGTGTCCCGCGCGGACACCCCTCACGGGCGCTCTGGCGCCGTGCCGAGCGCCGTGACGAGCGCCGTGATGTGCGCAGGAACGCCGATGCCCGCGCTCAGCCGCGGATCTGGCTCGGCCGGCCAGGTGACCGTCGTCACCGGCAGCACGCCGGCCCAGTAATCCAGGTCGTAGTCCTCTTCGTCGTCACCGGGCGCGCCGGCGCGTGTCTTCACCGAAGCCTCGTCGAGCGGCAGCGCGATGACGGCCGTCGCCGCAAGTTCCTTCTTGTTCGGCTTCCTGGAGTTCTCCCACCGGCCGGGGACCAGGTGCTCGGTAATCGCCTCGAGTGCGGCCAGCCTTTCCTGCTCGTCGGTCACCAGCCTGGCCGTGCCGAAGATCACCGCGCTGCGGTAGTTCATGGAGTGGTTGAACACCGACCTGGCGCACACCAGCCCGTCGAGCAGCGTCACTGTGACGCATACCTGTCGGTCTTTAGCGAATTGAAACGATCTGTTGGCCGACGAGCCATGAAGATACAATGTCTCGCCGATCCGCCCGTATCCGGTGGGCAGTACTGCGGGTGCGCCGTCGGCGATCACGCCGAGGTGGCAGATCAGCCCGGCATCAAGCACGGCGTGCAGGGCGGACCTGTCGGTCGCGCCGCGCTCGCGCAGGCGGTGCAGGGTAGTTCTTTCTGTCGATGACAGTGCGCGAAAGGGGTTCATAATGCCCTACGGTATCGGGGTGGACAGTGTTCCAGGAATCTGCGATCCGGCCCGGCTCGGCGGCTGGATCAGCGCTAACGTCGCTGGAGCGGCTGCGCTGAGCGGGATCTCCCTGATATCGGGCGGCCGCTCGAACCTCACGTACCGGCTCGATCTCGGCTCGGGCGGTGACGCCGAGGCGCTGGTGCTCCGCCGCCCGCCGCTCGGTCACGTGCTGCCCACTGCCCACGACATGACCAGGGAGTACCGGGTACTTTCCGCGCTTACCGGAACTGACATCCCCGTCCCTGTCCCTGTCGCGTTCTGCGATGACACCGAGATCGTGGACGCGCCGTTCTACCTGATGCGCTACGTGCCAGGCCGGGTGCTCCGGACCAGGGAACAGGGCGCCGACGTGACCGGCGAGCAAGCCAGGGAACTCTCCGAACTGGTCGTTGACACACTTGCCGCGATTCACGGTGTCGACGTCGAGGCGGTGGGACTCGCCGGGTTCGGCCGGCCTGAAGGCTACATGACCAGGCAACTGGCTCGCTGGCAGCGCCAGTGGGAGCTTTCGAACACCAGGCCGATGGCCGGCTACGACGAACTGGTCAGGCGGCTGGAAGCGGGCCTGCCGCGCTCGGGTGCGGGCACCTTGGTCCACGGTGACCTGCGGCTGGACAACATGCTCGTGACCTTGGCCCCGGTGACCTCGGTCGCCGCCGTGGTCGACTGGGAAATGTCCACACTCGGTGATCCCCTGGCTGACCTCGGCCTGACCTTGATGTACTGGACCGACCCAGGCGAAGACGACTGGCTGAGGATTTCAGCGGGCGGCTCGATCACCACGATGCCGGGTTTCCTGCGCCGGGCCGATGCCGCTGCCAGGTACGCTGCCCTGACCGGGCGCGATCTGTCCGCCATCGGCTACTACATTGCCTTCGGATGCTTCAAGCTTGCCGTGGTACTCGAAGGAATACATGCGAGATTTCTTCAGCAAAAGACCGTCGGAGAGGGGTTCGAACGGGAAGGCCCGGCCGTGCCCAAGCTCATCGAGCGAGCCCACCAGTTGCTCGACGAGGAAGCCAGTTAGTCAGGGAGACAGGCAGCCAGGGTCACATAGCCGGCGCGCGAGGGCCTGGAAGAAAACCTGTGCCACCGCCGAAGGCGTCTGTATCTGGTAAGCCGCGCCCCCGGTGGCCTGAGCTATTCGCTGAAGCTGGCTGAAATCGGGCGGATCGCCAAAGACGATCATGATGATCACGACCTTGCGCTCCGGGTCGTAGATCCGGTTCAGCGTCTTGATCAGCTTGGCGGCGGTGATGTCATGCGGGTCGTTCTCGATGCCGGAGGCAAGGACGATCTCGCCGTTGAAGTAGTTCGGCTGG
>DAHVDE010000078.1 GCA_027313705.1 Actinomycetota bacterium
GGTCGGTCAAGGCTCGCTGACCAGCGTCACCATCGGCGTGCACGTAGCCTGATCGGTCTCTCACTGCCTACGATGTGACCCTGACCTGCGGATACGTGGCGCGCTCGGAGGGACTCGAACCCCCAACCTTCTGATCCGTAGAAAGAATCGGATATCTAGGTGTGAGCCAGACAGAGCCCTTCGCAAAGCCGCAGGTCAGCGCGTTGTCAAGGAACCTATATAACGGCAGCGTAGCGGCCCGAAAACAGGGATCAGATTGTTACCTCGCGCCGGTTCGCGCACTGCAAGGCCCCAGCAGTCCGCCGACCATTGCCGCTCACGCTGTCACCGGAAACATCCATCCTTGATCGATAAGCCGGTCAGCCGCCGTGCGAATGTGGATATCGGTGAACAGCCGGCCCTTACGGTTGCTCCACGCGCGCACCTGCCGTACTAGATCCTCCGGGCCAACCGGGTTGGCGCTCTCTCGGATCAGCACCCAGTGCACGGTGGCCAGCAACTCAAGCCCATACGCTGAAGCGAAGCCGGCGACAAGCCGTAGCACCGCATCAACTTGATCGGAAGTGTGATCAGGGTGAGCCGCGAGCCAGCGCCGTGCCTCGTCCTCGGCGCTGTCGAGCAAGCTGATCGGACTCAGCTCCATCACCTGCTGACTGCGGTCACCGTAGCCACGCACGTAGTGGCCTTCCAAGGTCTGGAGAACGTGATTGAGGTTCTCCGCATAGGGACCGTACCGCGCCTTCTTGTACCGCAGGTTCAGCTGCTGGCCCGCCTCCTGGAGGAAGTACATGAGCTTTTGGATCTCCAGCAGCGATACGCCGTCGGGAGCGCCTGGTTCCTCTACCTGACTCAGTCGGCCATAGCCTCCAAGCAGAGCGATCAGCGCCGCGCGCCCTCGCGTGATGGTCGGTCGCGGAGTGCCGATCTTCATCGTCTTGGCTGGGGGCGCGCCCTTCGGCGGGTACACGACGACCCGCACCCCGGGGATATCGCCGAGCGCGTCAACGATCAGTGGCCTGACATCCCGCCAGTCCAGGCCCCCATTGCCGCACCCTAGCGGTGGGACGGCGATCGAGGTGATTCGGCGATCCTGGATGACCTGCCGTAGGTCAGCGAGCCCGGCCTCGATGTCTCGAAGGCTGGACCGCGCACGCCAGTGCTTTTTG
Source organism: Actinomycetota bacterium (assembly GCA_027313705.1). GTDB lineage: Bacteria > Actinomycetota > Actinomycetes > Streptosporangiales > Streptosporangiaceae > Chersky-822. Next base: position 1,167 of record DAHVDE010000078.1, read on the forward strand.
GTAGGGAAGTTGATGATCAGGGCGGGCTGCCCTAGTTGCCCCGTCTCCGTCGCGAACATTTTGCCGAGTTTGACCTCGCCTCGCCGACATGCGGCCTCGTAGGCGATGAAGTTGTCCGGGTATGCCTGCTTGAACTGGAGGGCGATGCCCTTGCCCATGACGCCGACGGTATTGACCGTGTTCACCACGGCATCAACTTGAGCATCCAGCAGGTTGCCCTCTGCTTCTTCCAACATCGCTCACCTCCTTCTATCTATGCATACAACGCAGGTACGACGTTCAGAAGTACCAACTCGGTCGGACCAGCACAGGCAACCCGACCGCGTGTGCCGCGAGGGTCCCCTCAACCCGCGTCTTCATCGACTGCGTCCGCACGGCGATCCTCGCCAGGCAGCTCACCGGAACACGCTCATGCACCAGGAACTCCGCCATCCGTCGCCGCATCCGGTCGGGGTCATCGGCAGTGTTGTTCCACATCTTGGCGCGCATGAGCTGCCAGTCGACTACCGAGTCCAGCATGCTGAGATCGTCAAAGATCTGTGTGACCGCCGCCGCGCAGTTCCCGTCGCTAAACAGTGAGCGCATGCCCGCCGCCGCGATGCTCTCGACGGTCGTGACCAGATAGATGAGCGGATCCTGGCCTTCGGTGTAGCCCACGACGCTGCCCTTGAACAACTTGAAGAGCATCGGTGACCGCGGCGCGAAGTAGAACGGGACATAGTCCGCCACGATGCCGCCCGGAGCCACCCCAACGTGGATCCGCCTGCGATGTGCCTTGATGTCGAGATCAGCGGCCTCCGTAACCAGCGACGATCCACGGTCAACATTGGCGTCTGCATGCAGGTTCCCAGCTTCGAGGATGCCAGGCAAGTTGTTCACGTGAGTGAAGTGCATGATGACATGCCGCATCGGCTGCGGCTGATCGCCCTCAGGCATGGCACTCACAACCGATCAGGCTAGCCTCATGAGGTCGCCGCTGGCGCGCAGCGCGTCGACGTGCTCGGCTGCTCCGACCGGAGCGGTCCCGCCGCGGACGAGCAGCCAGGCTTCGATGTTCTTGAAGACGTGGGCTGAGTGAGGTTGGCTGGGTGAGGTGTGTCGGCGACGTCGCCTGGCACCGATTGGCCCGCCGGGACCATCGCTGGCTCGCACCGTGGCCCGGATTATCACCATGAGCAGCTCGTACGAGCTGACTGGGGCCAGGGCGGGCCAGGCAGCGACTATCGCCCTGAGCAGCCCGAACGCCACGTCGGCGGCGATGTTGACCGCCAGGGTCGCGCCGATCCCGGCCGCAAGGAGCCAGCGGGCCAGCGGCGGCAACGGACGACGCGCACTGATGGGAGGCCGGACTCCTCCCACTTACCGCATCCGGAGCCGATCCTGGCGAATCTACACCGATTCCATACCCGACCGCCCCAGCCGAGTCGAGGATCCTGGACACGGAGTTGATCGCGATCTACTGGTGATGGGCCCGGCCTCGTCAACCGACACAAGCAGAGTCTGGCAGCCCAGAAGACCTGGCGGGCCACGAGCGACACCCGGGTTAAGAGGCCTCTGATTCCGGAGTGACCTCCAGCCATGCTCCTCTCACGCTGATCTCAATCCGGATCGACTCCATCGCGCGCGTGCCCAGGATTCCTCGAAACCCAGCGTGAGCCCATGGTTGGACGAAGAGCACTGGGATATTCCGGAGAAGGACAAAGTGCCGTGCGCCCTCAATCCAACACGTAAGCCCGAACCCACGAACGTCCGTCACGGGTACTCCGCCAACCGCATACCCGGCCGGGATGTCTACCATGTCGCCCTGATCGAGGTCGATGCCGGCTCTGACAGCTTCATCCCAGGCGATGCAAGTATCGGGCGAGCCGGTGTCAACGAGGCACTTCAGATAAGTCTGCGGCGACGCATTATCGAGGCGCATCCTCACCAGAGGACGGAGTACGTGGCCGCCCAAATTGTCCGGTGTCTGCTCGAAGTTGAAGCGAATGGCGGGCACTCTAAGCCTCCAGCCTTGAGGGTTAGCCAGGTGCGCCAGCGTTCAGCTGCCTGGGCAGTGATCTGGCGTCGCGGTCGGCTGCATGAGCGATCAACTGCCGGCTGGCTGAACCGACTTGGGGTCAGCTGGCCGATCAGCTAGTTCCGTCAGTCCGGCAGCTCGTACCGTGACCCAAGTACGAAACCGCCCCGCCGAACTTGCTCGAACACCATGTTGTCGTACTTCCGCAGGAATGCGCGAAGGTCTGCCACCTTCGGCTGCTGCGGCAAGGCGAGCAGTTCGGCCAACTGCTCGGCCGACAGCGACTCCGGCGACATTGCCAGGTCCCGCAATATCGCTGAGACGGTGCTGCGCTGCTCCGGCTTGGGCACCGCGCAGGCGCGCAGCTGCAGCCGAGCCTGGTGAACGCCGTCCGTGGCCTTCTCGTATTCATTCAGCAGGTGAGTGCCGATCTGGGCGGCGACCTTACTGATCCTCTCCCGGCGCTCGGATGGCTGCCTGCGATACCAGATGATCCCGCCGACGCCGACCACAGCCAAGATCACCCAGGTGACGGGGCCGAACCGGTCGGTCGCCGCCTTGACCCCAGCGGTTGCGATCCTGAACGGGAGTGCGGGGAGCATCATTACGGCCTGCAGCTGCATCTCGCCAACGTTGATCGCAACCACGGCCATCACGCCATCGACGCCCTGGGTCTGCGTGCGCACGCCGAGAACGCCAAAGTGCTTGGTGTTGCGGCTCAGCAGCAAGCACGGCGACAGCAGGGCGGCCAGCGCTGCTGCCGGGAAGTCCGTGGCATCACCCTCGCGGACCGCCAGCGCACGCGGGCAGCCCGGCCAGAGCCAGCTACGCGATGCCCAGCACACGCGTCATGCAGGCGGTCATCCGGATGGGTACCTGGCCCGGGATATCCGTGCTGCGCGGCATCGTCCAGGTGCCTTTCTTCCGCCTCGAGGGGACCGTCTGCGCTGAGGAGGGGTTCGATGAGGCCAGCGGCTTTTACGGGGTCGCCCGCCGCGAGGAGCGGGCGGTGAGCCCGGTCAGGGTCATCGAGGACTTCGCACGCAAGCGTGGCTCCTGGACCGGTACGGCGACCGAGCTGCTGGCCGAGGAGCAAGAAGAGCGATCCACCGCAGCGGTGGCCGTCCTTGGCGGTCTCCCGGCATGTCCCGGACGGCTGGAACTCATTGCAGTAGGGGCAGTAGGCCACGCAAGGAAGCTTATATACAGCTAGTCGCAGCTAGCTACGTCTTGCTTCACCTAGGCGGGGTAAGCCGAGGTCAGTGACCGTGCTCGACCGGGACGCGCCTCAGCCACTGTCGCGGCAGCTCGCCGCTCTCATCATGCGGCGGATCGAGTCAGGCGAGCTGCCGCCGGGAACCCGCCTGCCGTCCATCAACAAGCTGGCGGCCGAGCACGACATCACGACTGCCACCGTGGTCAAGGCCATCCGCATCCTGAAGTCCGAAGGCCTGGTCACCGGGGTCTCGGGTCATGGGACCTTCGTGGCGGAGACCTGATCTGAGCGCGCCACGGCGCAAGTCGGCCTCACCAAGGAACTCCAGCAGGTTCGCAGGCATGGTGGCGTCCCGATCCGCTAGAGGCTGTCCCCGATCGCCAGGACCCGGGAATGATCCAGCGCCCTGCGGGCTCCCGTGGCGGACCCGTATCGCCGGGGCATCTCCAGGGTGGACCAGCCGAAGCGCCGCATGGCGTCCTGGTCGGAGTACCCGGCTGCGAAGTGCTCCGAGGCAGACCAGTGCCGGAGCTGGTGCGGGTGTAGCTGCCCAATACCGGCCTGACGGCACCTACGCCGCAGCATCTGGGCGATCCCGTTCCCGGTGATGGCCTGCCCCCTGGAGCCCAGCCAGAGCGCGTTCAGGCCGCTCCGCTCATGATGGGAGCGGACCCGCAGCCCGAGACGTCAGCCTTGGTCAGCGTGAGCAGGTCAGCGCCCTTGGCGTAGTCGGCGAGCTGCTCGCATGCTTCGCGGTAGGACTGGATCGTCCGGGCGGACCGTCCAAGGGCAGTTAGGTCGCGCTCAAAGTCACACCAGGCGAGAACGTTGGGGTCGCGGGGGTCCGTGAAGTCAGCCACGCGCCGCAGGCTAGACGCGAATCAGATGGTCGGCAACTACAGGCTTTCCCGCTAATTCCGCGTTTCCGCAGGTGGCGCGCTCGGAGGGACTCGAACCCCCAACCTTCTGATCCGTAGTCAGATGCTCTATCCGTTGAGCTACGAGCGCATGTCGGTCCAGACTCACCGATGATAGCGGAGTTTTCGAGTGCTTGAGGTCCGGGCCGAGGGCACCTGCCACCGCTCTCGTCAGGAATACTGCCCTTCGCCTTGTGCGGTCAAGCAACAGGCAGGACGATTTGTCGCGCCAGCACACGGAATCGGGCCTCGGGCGAGCGCGGACGACGGCAGCTCGCGGACGAAGGCCCGCGGGCACCTCGCGGACGATGACGCGGGCCGTGCGTGACTGGCGCCGACGAACCAAGCGGCAGCCGACTGGCGGCAGGCAGGTCGGGCGGCGCGAGGTTTGACTAGATGCGAGCCATGTCTACGAAGCGGCTGTAGTGGCCCTGGAATGCCACGGTCACCGTTGTGGTCGGGCCGTTCCTGTGCTTGGCCACGATGAAGTCTGCCTCGCCGGCCCTTGGCGACTCGCGTTCGTAGGCGTCTTCACGGTGCAGCAGGATTACGACGTCAGCGTCCTGCTCGATGCTGTTGTGGAGATGGAGGCCGTTAGCCACGAAGTTGTGAGTTCCTTCGACTGTCGCGTCGTAGACCTGCTGGAGGCCGATGCTCTCGATGGACTCGATCTCGTCCCAGAAGACGTCGTTCGTGGCGAGCAATTCGAGGTCAGAGGAATCGAGAACCGACGCTAGCTGGCCAAGGCGCTCTTGGCCGTAGGCATGGCCCGCGCTTGGCGCGGGGAGAGTTCCGATCTCGGCCAGGTGCCGCGCAGACGGCGCTTGGCGCTCGGCCAGGACCTCGCGGACTTTATCCCACAGGTCGCGCGGGATGGTGTCGAGGTTGGCGTTGCCGCACCGGGCGGACAGCTCTGCACGAGCGATAGCGGCGGCCTGCTCTGCTCTAGCACCGCGCAGGCTGATGTGGTCAAGGAAACGGAGCTGATTTTCCGCGCCATGAACTCGCAGCTGGAAGGTGCGCCGGCCGAAGTTCCCGGCGACTTCCCTGAGGCTGGTCATGACGTTCAACCTCAGCAGCAGCCTGGCCACGTCGTCGACGAGCCGACGATTGGCCGATTCGTAGCAGACGCGCGCCTGGTCGGACCTGGCGTCCCACCGGACGCCGCCTGATTCTGACCACAGGTGCCCGAGGAAGGTGGCTAGCTGACGCTTAGGCAGCGCGAAGACGGGGTCAGGTACACGATCGAGAGAACCGTCTGCGGTCAGGCCTGCCGTCATGATGATCTCGGCTTCCGGCTGCTCGCATTCGCCAAGCGGGGCCGGCACGTGCCGCGGAACCGCGACTTTGGCGCCGGCCTCGAGGACGGCGAGCGCGCGCCAGCCGTCGTAGGTCAGGAACGGATGGTTGGCGGTTGCCTCGACCACACGACCTGAGGTGAGCCTGACCTTGAAGGCTTCCCTGACTCCGGTCGGGAACGCCCGGCTAAGCGAACGCGGCACCAGCTTGAGGCGGTCGTCAAGCGACCATACAGGGAAGCCGTGCTCCCCCGACTCGATCAGATCGCCAAGCCGCACCTCGGCGCCGGTGTCGGCGCGGAGAATGCGGGTGTCCGCAGTGAGGCATCCCGACTCACGGAGGTCAGACAGCATGGGCCGCTTGTCTGTCCTTTGCTCAGGACCCCGGTTGAGCTGGGCGACCGCGATGACTGGGACATTGAGTTCCTTGGCGAGCAGCTTGAGAGACCTGGACAGCTCTGAGACTTCCTGCTGCCGGTTCTCGACCCGCTTGGGAGAGGACATCAACTGGAGGTAGTCGATGATCACCAGGCGCAGGTCGTGCTGTTGCTTAAGGCGACGGCACTTGGCCCTGATCTCCATCATCGACATGTTCGGCGAGTCGTCAATGAACATGGGCGCGTGCGCTACCTCGCTCATCCGGCGGGCAAGCTTGGCCCAGTCGTCTTCGTTCATCTGCCCGGTGCGCATCGCCTGCAACGACACTCGCGCCTCGGCCGAGAGCAGCCGCATCGTGATCTCGTTACGGCTCATTTCCAAGCTGAAGATCACCGACGTGAGGCCGTTCTTGATCGAGGCGGCCCTGGCCAGGTCAAGCGCCATTGTGCTCTTGCCGAGCGCGGGTCGCGCCGCGATCACGATCATCTGGCCGGCATGCAGGCCATTGGTCAGCGCATCAAGATCGGCAAAACCGGTCGGCACGCCGGTCATGTTGCCATTCCTGCTGCCGATCGACTCGATCTCGACCAGCGCCTCGGTCATGATCTCCGACAGCGGCAGGTAGTCATCGGTGCCTCGCCGCTCGGTGATGCCGAAGACCTCGGCCTGGGCGCGGTCGACGAGTTCGTCGGCGTCGGCGTCCCCGGCGTAGCCGAGCTGCACGATCCTGGTGCCCACCTCGACCAGCCGGCGCAAGATCGCGCGCTCCCTGACGATGCGCGCGTAGTAGCCGGCGTTCGCCGCTGTCGGGACCGAGGCGATCAGCGTGTGCAGATAAGGGGCGCCGCCCACCTTGGCGATGTCGCCGTGCTTGGTCAGTTCGGCGGCAACGGTGATCGGGTCAGCGGGCTCGCCCCTGCCGTACAGGTCCAGTATGGTCTCGTGCACGATCTGGTGCGCGGGGCGGTAATGGTCAGCGGCCTTGATGACCTCGAGTACATCGGAGATCGCGTCCTTAGACAGCATCATCCCGCCAAGCACGCACTGCTCGGCGGCGATATCGTGCGGCGGCGTGCGCTCAAAGTCCTCGCGCGGCGCGAGCTCCGCGATGCTCACGGTCTCACCCCCCATTCTCGCCCTCGCAGTTACCGTTGTATCGAACGGATACGACAGTCAGTTCTGACAGTCTTCTCGTTCCGGCAGCCTCGTTCAGACAGTCTTCAGCGGTGCCCGGCGTGCGTCCAGTCGGCCTGTGCATGGAACTGTGGATAGCCTGTGTAGACACGCCGTGCGGGCTGTGTGGTTCCTGGGGATCCAGCTGTGGATATCGCCGTGATGGCGATCATCAATGGCGACTCTAGCTGCGAAAACTTTGTCCACTCCGTGTGCGCGAAAGAAACTTCCGACCTTGGGATACCCCGGCGCGGCGGTAGAGTTATCCACATGCTGGCCGTCCTCTCTGCCAGCCAGGGCTGACCGGTGAGCCCGGTCTGCCTTCTGGCCAGGTCGGGCCGTATTCCTGCTCAGATCGGACCGCAACCATGGGCATGTCAGGTGCGAAAGCCTGATGCCCAATCGCACCGAACGGCCGCCGCACCGGCCGTCCGCCGGCTATCGTTCGATCATGTGTTCGATACCTGGGGGGACGGCTGACGGCGCGGGGTGCGGTGACCTGATGACCGAGGGCAGCGCGGGTCGGCGTATCGCCGAGATCGGCCGCGCCATTGATGATCTCGCTAACAGGACTGGCTCCACCGCGCCCGACGACAACCGGCCGATCGTCACCCGCGTCGCGGAACTGTGGGAGCAACTTGCCGAACTTGATCCTGAGGTCGCCAGGAGGCTTGTCGGCTATCAGGCGCTATCGGCAGTGCCTGGCGGATCGGCAGTGCCTGGCGGATCGTGCCGAGAGGATCGGCTGTAAGCCCTGGCTGCGACCTGGCCTACGCCCGGTGAGCCCGGCACCCTGATCGGATACCGGGCTCACGAACGGGCTCAGGACCCGATTACCTCGACGTCCAGGGTCGCGCTCACTTCCGGGTGCAGCCGGATGGCGACCTGGTGCGAGCCGATGGTCTTGATCGGGTTTCCCACCTCGATCTTGCGCCGGTCGAGTTCAGGACCTCCGGCGTTCTTGACCGCGACGGCGATGTCGGAAGTGGACACCGACCCGAACAGCCTGCCGCCACTTCCTGCCCTGGTGTGCAACTTGACCCGCATGTTCCGCAGTCGCTCGGCGGCTGCCCTCGCGTCTTCGACACTGCGGATCTCCCTAGCCGCGCGAGCGCGCTTGATCAGGTCGATCTGCTTTTCCGCCCCTCGGCTCCAGCGCATCGCGAAGCCGCGAGGTACCAGGTAGTTCCTGCCGTACCCGCCAGCGACCTCGACCACGTCGCCGGGGGAACCCAGACCGGAGACCTCCTGGGTCAAGATGAGCTTCATCGGCGTACCGCTCATCGTCTCTTACCTCCCTCGGCTTCAGCGAGCCGTGCTCGTGTAGGGCAGCAACGCCATCTCGCGGGCGTTCTTGATCGCCGTCGCGACATCGCGCTGGTGCCTGGTGCAGTTGCCTGATACCCGCCGTGCCCTGATCTTGCCCCGGTCGGAGATGAACTTGCGGAGCGTGGCGGTGTCTTTGTAGTCGACCCGGCCGACTTTCTCCTGGCAGAAGAGGCAAACCTTCTTCTTGGGCTTGCGGACTGGTGGCTTGGCCATCGTGGTGCTCCTTAGCAGAGCCCCGTCACCTCGACGGGGATGGTCTCCCTGTTAACGGGAATGATCGGATTTTGGGTTAGAAAGGAGGCTCGTCGCTGAAGCCGCTGTCGGCCGGCTCGGAACTCCACGGGTCATCGTTAGCGCGTCCGCCAGAGCCGCCAGAACTGCCGTACCCCCCGGAGCCACCCTGGCCGCCGGTTGACCGGCTTGACTTGACAACCTTGGCCGAGGCGTTCCGCAGCGACGGGCCGACCTCGTCTACCTCAACTTCGTAGACGGTGCGCTTCTCGCCTTCTTTCGTCTCGTACGACCGCTGCTTGAGCCGGCCTGACACGATGACTCGCATACCCCGCTGCAGGCTTTCGGCGACGTTTTCCGCCGCCTGGCGCCAGACGCTGCAAGACATGAACAGCGAGTCGCCGTCTTTCCACTCGTTGGTGTTCTTATCAAGGAACCGAGGGGTCGAGGCCACCCGGAAGCTCGCGACGGCCTGACCCGTCGCGGTGTAGCGGAGCTGAGGATCATCGACGAGATTGCCTATGACGGTGATCTGGGTGTCGCCTGCTGCCATCGTGTGCTCCCGAACGAATCAGTGCTTACGCAGAATCAGTGCCGGTCGGGACGAATGATCTTCGTCCGCATGACGGCTTCGTTGAGGTTCAGCTGGCGGTCAAGTTCCTTGACCGTGTCGGGCTCGGCGACTAGGTCGATGACCGTGTAGATTCCCTCGGACTTTTTCTCGATGTCATAGGCGAGGCGGCGCCTTCCCCAGACGTCAACCTTGTCGATGCTGCCGCCGGCCGTGGTAACGACCTTCAGGAACTGGTCAAGTGAGGGCTGAACGGTTCGCTCTTCGAGCGAAGGATCAAGAATGAGCATCATCTCGTACCGGCGCATGCCGACCATGCCTCCTTCGGACTCAGCGGTCACGGTCTTTCCGTGACAGGAGGATCTGCGCGCACGATTTGCTACTACGCAGACCAGTAAGCGTACCAGCCGAGACCATGAGCCCGGCCAGTGTTCGCGGTACCGGCCGACAGGTCGGGCTCAAGGCATTCGCCATGATGCCAGCAGGCAGTGACAGTCAGATGCGGCAGCCAATGGACACCAGCCACAGAACACCGGCGAGATGCACGGTCGGATGTGACCACAGGAGCGATTGGGGCATTATTATCGCGGAAGCTCGCACCGTTGGTCTGTCCGGCGCCGACGCGCGCGTCTTAACAGGAGGTGAGTGCCGTGTCGCAGCCGCAGGCCCGGTCTGAGTCGCACACGCTCCGTTTCACGTTGAACAGCGACGGTCAGCGTCACCCGGCCGTTAACATGTCGGCCGCTTACGCGCTCGTGGCTGGCGTGATTTCGATAGTGCTCGGCCTGATGAACATCGCCCACTTTGTCGGCACCCTGCTCGGGGTGACTGCGTTCATTCTCGGGATGATCGCTCAGATGATCTCGGCTACCACGGAGCAGCGCATCGTCATCATCTGCGGCGTCGTCGCCTCGTTCGTCGGGCTTGGCCTCGGCATCGCGCACGGCGGGTTCGGCATGTAGCGCCGCTCGCTATGCTCGGGGAATGGCCAGGATCGGAGCCCATCTGCACGATGGCTATCCACTCGAAGTAGCGAAGGCGATGGGCGTGGACGTCGTCCAGTTCTTTCTCGGCGATCCGCAAGACTGGAAGGCACCGCAGTTTCCGGCCGGTAACGAGCCCGATCAGGTACGTGCCGAGCTAACCGCGGCTGACATCAAGGCCTACGTGCACGCACCCTACGTGGTCAACGTGGCATCGCAGAACAACCGGATCAGGATCCCCAGCCGCAAGATACTCGAACAGCAACTCACTGCGGCGGCCGCCATCGGCGCCGCCGGACTTATCGTCCATGGCGGGCATGTGACGGCTGGTACCGACCTCGCCGACGGCTATGAAAGCTGGCGCAAGGCCATCGAGCGCATCGAACGGCCGCTCCCCATGCTGATCGAGAACACCGCCGGCGGCGACGGCGCCATGGCACGCAGCCTGGACAACATCGCAAGGCTATGGGATGCCATCATCGGCGCAGGCGGCGAGGACGTCGGATTCTGCCTCGACACCTGCCATGCCTATTCCGCCGGGGAAGACCTGGCTGCGGTCGTGGACAAGGTCAAGGCAGTCACCGGCCGGATCGACCTGGTGCACTGCAACAACTCAAGGGATGACTTCAACTCGGGCCGTGACAGGCACGCCGGGCTGAGCACCGGCACGATCGAGCCTGAGTCGCTTGTCTACGTCGCCCAGGCCGCCGGATCGGATGTCATCTGCGAGACACCCGATCCGGTCGTAGACGTCCGCTGGCTGCGAACCCAGCTAGGTCGCTTGTCATCAGGCTAGCTGGCCGATCAGCCCAGGCTCGTCAGCGCGACCCAGCCGGCCCGGCGCGATACCTGATCAGGCACGGTAGCTTGCACGATCACGGCGGAGGTGTACACCGCAGGCGCCTGCGGCCCCGGCGACTTCTGATTGGCGTGCCCGCCGCCACCGCCACCGCCGCCGCCACCACCGGGGTGCGAGGATGACGGCGAAGGCGACGGGCTCGCCGAGGTCGGGGTCGGGCTCGGGCTCGGGCTCGTCGGAGTAGGAGACGGCGAGGGGTGAGTCGGCGTCGGGCTCGGGCTCGGGCCAGGTGAGTGCGACGGACCCGGGCCGGTGTTCTTCTGGCACTGGCCGCCGTTGCCCTGGTTGCCGAAGTGGTGGTGGTGGTGGCCCTGCCCTGGCTGCTTGCAAGCCTTCTTCTTCGGCCTGACCGGAGGTGCCATGATCCACTTCGTGAACGGCGGGTTGTTTCCCGTGTAACCCTGGGGCGGCAGCGGCTCCACCTTGATGTTGTTGAAGTTCTCGGTCATGAAGGTATGCCAGATATGCGCGGGCCAGGCACCGCCGTAGCCGCCGCCAACGCCGCCGGCGGGTGGCAGGCCGTCGAGGATCTCGGCGTTGACGCCGCTCGGCCGGTTGGTGAACATGCCGACGGACAGCGAGTACTGCGGTATCGCCCCGATGAACCATGCCTGCGAGGCATAGGCGCCGTTACCAAGTGTTCCGGTCTTGGCAATCATCGGCCGGTTCCAGACCGCGTTCGGATAGCCGGTGCCGCCGCCGAAACCAGGGAAGACGTGGGTGTCGAAGGAGAGCGCGTAGTCGACATCGCCGGCGACTTCCGGCTGCACCGCCCTGGTGACCACGACGTGCGCCGGGGTCTTGAGCCCGCTCGGAGTCACGATGTAGTCGATCACGTGCGGAGTGGCCGAGATACCGCCGGAAACAAGGTCGGCGAACGTATTCGCCTGATCCACTGCGCTCAGTGAGCCTTCACCCAGTGCGGCGGTCACCGCGCCCTCGTGGCATTGCGGGTGCTTTATGTGGCAGCCGTTGCCGAACTGGGCGTTGAGGCCGGCCACGTCGATCGGACTCACCCCGAGCGTCTGGGCGACGTTTATCACTGCCTGGACCGTGGTCCGGTGAATCAGGTCTTCATAGGCCGGGTCGTTCGACAGCGCGGTGGCTTCGACCACGGGCAAGTTGATCGGATAGTTCTCGGTCGGCTCGTTGAACGGCCAGAAGCCCAACTGGTGGCAATTCCCGGTTTGCTTGGACAACTCGTGCTGGTAGGTGTAGTTCCAGTCCGGGGGTATGCACAGCGGCGAGTGACTGTTCAAGGTGGTGGTCTGGACGTCCATGCCCTGGGACACCGCAGTCGTCAGCACATAGGGCTTGAAGGAAGAGCCGACCGGCTCGGCCGCCAGGATCGTGTTGTACTGACAGTTGATCTTGACGCAATTCTTCACGCCGTAGCCTGGACCACCGTAGAACGCGAGGAGCTTGCCGGTCTTCGGCTGCTCGAGCACGGCACTGATGTTGATGTAGGACGGCATCCTGACGCCCTCGAGCAACATTTCCTGTTTGTTCTGGTTGACGGCACTGTACATCTGATTCATCAGTTGCTCGTTGATCGTGGTATGGATCTGGAGACCATCCGAGCCGATCTGGGCCAGGGACTGATTACCGTAGCCGTAATACGCCTGCAGTTCGTCATATACCAGTTGCATGATATAGCCGCGGTAACCAGGCCAGCTCGAGTCTGGCGGGTGGATCCGCACCTTCGGGAAGTCCTTCAATGCGGCGGCCGCGTTGGTCGGGTCAGGCACGATCGAGTTCATCTCCTGCTGGCTGATCGCGCCGTCCCTGACCATGTTGATCAGGACGTAGATCCAGCGGTCGACCAGGGAGTTGGCGTAACCGAGCGGGATGGCGGACGGGTTCATCGGCTCGTAGCCGTAGGGTGCCTGGATCATCGCCCCGATCATCGCCGCCTGGCCGGCCGTAAGCTGCCAGGGCTGGCGGTTGAAGTACGTCTCGGCTGCGGCATCGATGCCGGTGGCGCCGGCGCCGAGCGGTATGGAGTTCAGGTACCTGGTGAGTATCCACCACTTCGGCCGCATCTTCGCCAGCTTGATCGCGACGAAGATCTCCTTGATCTTGTCGCTGATCGTGAGATTTCCGAGACGGGCAGGATCGTAATAGGTCTTGACGAACTGCTCAGTGATCGTCGAGGCGCCCTGGTAGGAGTTTCCGAATAGGTCTTCCTTGGCGGCCCTGAGGATACCTGTGATGGACACGCCGCCTTCGGTGAAGTACTGCCTGTCCTCGGCGGCGAGCACGGCGGCCACGAGCAACTTGGACTGCTTGACCTGTGACTCCGAGAGAGCATGACTATCGACGCTGCAAAAGCAGCCGACGACCCTGCCATTTGAGAAGTACACCAGCGAGGACTGCTGGATCGGGGCACTGAGCTGAGCAATCGGCACCACCGTGTTCTGCAGCATCACGAAGAAGGTGGCGACGAGCACCAGTGCCATGGTGGCCGCGATGCCGCCCATCAGCAGGCCGGCCTTCTTGAAGGTCCAGTGCCGCCACCACTTGCCCCGCCAGACGTACTTCAGCAGGAAATACTTGAAACCGGAGCCGCCAGGCTCTGGCTCGTCCGGCTCGCCAGGTCCGCCCGGCAGGCGGCGGCCGCGTGTACGCCGGCGCGGCGAGTAGGGATCGCTTAGCTCATCGAAGTCGTCATCTTCTGGACCGCGCGCCGCGGCGATCTTCTCGTTGATGCCGGTGAAGTCATCTCCTGGCGTGTAGTAGCCGGGCCTGGCCGAGCGCCGGCTCGTCGTGCCTACGCCGGTGGCGTCGTATCCGCCCGCTGGCCGGTACCAGGAGGCCGAATCCTCAAGAGAATCCGGCGGCGTGCTGCCCGCGCCGTAACCTTCGCCCCGATAGTCAGCCGGCCGCGACCGCTCAGCACCGTAGCCATTGCCAGCATGGCCGCCCGGATACCCGTTTCCCTGGTAGTCATCGCCGGGATAGTCGTTGCCGGGATAGTCGTTGCCTCGGTCCGCGTAGCCGTTGCCTGACCGGTGGGAAGGGCCGTGCCTGCGATCTTCGTATGGTGACTCAGCGGGACCGGGCTCGACATACCTTGGATCTTCCTGACGGCGTTCGCGCCTGCGCTCACCATGCCTGGAGCCGCCGTGCCTGGAGCCGCCATGCCTGGAGCCGCCATGCCTGGGCTCACCGTAACGAGGGTCGTTGTACTGAGGGTCGTTGTACTGAGGATCTCCGTACTGAGGGTCGCCGCTTGGCAGCGCACCGTAACGGTCGTTTCCGGCGCCTGGATCACTCCGGCGGCTTGACCTGTTACCCCGGCCTGAGCCGCCGTTCCGAGGAGGATCGAAACGCGGGGCCGGATAGTCCGCGGCATCGTAGTTCGCCGCATCGTAGTTCGCTGCACCGTAACTCTGGGCGTCGGCGGGGCGATATTCCGGGAGTCCGTCGTCTGGCGGTGAACCATCTCGCCAGGCCGGTCCGGGGAAGTCTCGACTGCTCACCTGATCCTCGCTGGTCGGCTTTAGGCAGACATATGCGAAAAAAGGGACTAAGGTCTGGTCTGCTGGGCTACACGCTACCCTGCCGTACCTAGTGTCCCGGTACGCTCACTAGTCTGCGCTTTGATCCTTGGTCGCGCGGGCCAATCCTATTAACGTGCGTTCGCGCCCAGGAGTGCCAGCGAAGGTCAGTCACCGGCACGAGCGCGACGGCGGCGCCGCACGGACGGCTCACCGGTACCTAGCACGTAGGAGGACGCGAGGTGATTCCACCCGCAACTCTGGCAGACCTCGACGACGTAGACCTTGAACTCGCCGTATTCGGCCGCCATTTCGTCAAGCTCCCTGCCCTGCTTCACCCGCCCCTCATACTGACCCAGTTCGTCACCGTACACGTAAGTGACGTGAGTTAGCCTGGTTTTCCGGCAAATCGGGCATCTGGTGTCGGTGGACTCGCCGTGGAACTTGGCCGCTCGCAGCAGGTAGGGGTGGGCGTCGCAGACGTCGGTGACCGTGATCCGGCCCGACAACACGGACGCGAGAGTCGCCCGCCGCGCCAGCGTGTAGTCCACCACCGATCGCCTCATGACCGACAGGTTACGACGGAATCACGCCCGCGCCGATACCCGAGCACGTTCGACTTGCGCGAGAGCAACGGGTGACATATCTTTCCGATGTATCGACTCGATACATCGGAAAGATACGCTGTAACCGGGAGGCGTGCGCGCGATGAGCCAGCGAGCCGGAGTGCTCGAACTCGCCGTACTCGGCCTGCTCCACGAAAACCCGATGCACGGCTATGAGTTGCGCAAGCGACTTAATTCAGTGCTCGGAGCGTTCCGCGCCTTCGGATACGGCTCGCTGTATCCCTGCCTGAAGGACCTGACGGCCCGCGGCCTCATCACCGAGGAGAGCGGACCGCCCGATCCGGCTAAGCCGCTGGCCGGACGCCGGTCAAAGATCGTGTACCGGCTGACCGCTGACGGCAAGGAGTACTTGCAAGAACTGCTCGGCCAGTCAGGGCCCGCCTCCTGGGAGGACGACGGGTTCGGGGTCAGATTCGCTTTCTTCGGGCTCACCAGGGCCGACGTGCGAATGCGGATCCTGGAAGGCAGGCGAAGCAGGCTCGAGGAACGGGTCGAAGCTTTCCGCGCCGCGCTCGCGAGGACCAGGGAGCGCGTCGACAGCTACACCCTCGAACTGCAAAAGCACGGCCTTGAGTCGGTAGAACGCGAGGTTCGCTGGCTGAATGAACTGATCGCCTCCGAGCGCCGGGCGGACGCCGAGTCCGCGGCGGAGCTAGGAGACGCCCGAGAAGACGGTGCGCAGGGCCGGGTTGGCCTGCCGCGCCGAGAGATATAGGAAAAGGAGCAATCCTCATGGGTTCGGTACGGGTAGCCATCGTGGGCGTCGGGAACTGTGCCAGTTCCCTCGTCCAGGGCGTGGAGTACTACAAGGACGCCGACCCGGCTAGCCGGGTGCCGGGCCTTATGCACGTCCAGTTCGGCCCTTACCACATCAAGGACATCGAGTTCGTCGCCGCGTTCGACGTGGACGCCAAGAAGGTCGGCCGTGACCTCGCCGAGGCCATCGTGGCCAGCGAGAACAACACGATCACATTCTGCGACGTGCCGCCGGTCGGCGTGACCGTCCAGCGCGGCCCGACCTACGACGGTCTCGGCGAGTACTACAGGGAGATCATCACCGAGTCCGACGAGGAACCGGTCGACGTGGTCCAGGTACTGCGCGAAACCAAGGCCGATGTCCTGGTTTCTTACCTGCCGGTCGGCTCGGAAGAGGCCGACAAGTTCTACGCGCAATGTGCGATCGACGCCAGGGTAGCGTTCGTCAACGCACTGCCCGTGTTCATCGCCTCAGACCCGGTCTGGGCGGACAAGTTCACGCACGCAGGCGTCCCGATCGTCGGCGACGACATCAAGTCGCAGGTCGGCGCGACCATCACGCACCGGGTCATGGCCAAGCTCTTCGAAGACCGCGGCGTCGAACTGCTGCGCACGTACCAGCTGAACTTCGGCGGGAACATGGACTTCATGAACATGCTGGAGCGCAAGCGCCTCCAGTCCAAGAAGATCTCCAAGACTCAGTCGGTCACTTCTCAGATACCGCACGAGATGGCCAAGGCCGATGTGCACATCGGCCCGTCCGACCACGTGCCCTGGCTTGACGACCGCAAGTGGGCCTACGTCAGGCTGGAAGGCAGGTCCTTCGGCGACACCCCGCTTAACCTGGAGTACAAGCTCGAGGTCTGGGACTCGCCAAACTCGGCAGGCGTGATCATCGACGCGGTCAGGGCGGCCATGATTGCCAAGGACCGCGGCATCGGCGGTCCCGTGCTTTCGGCCGCCTCGTACTTCATGAAGTCACCGCCAGAGCAGTACAGCGACGAAGACGCACGCGAGGCTGTGGAGAAGTTCATCCGCGGCGAGGTCGAGCGCTGACCGACCCGTGCGGCGCGAAGCACCGAGGGCACCAGCTCCGCTGGTGCCCTCGGTGCTTACTGGCAGAAGAAAGCCTTAGTCTGGTCACGTGCCAGCCAGGTCCTCGTTTCTCGGTGATCTGCGTACCGTGCTGGCCAGCGGCGGGTTCAGGAAGCTGTACTACACCCGCCTGGTCTCGCAGGCAGGCGACGGAGTATTCACTGCCGGTCTCGGCGCCTACGTATTCTTCAGTGCCACCTCGTTCCCTGACCCGGCGACCGCGGCGCTTTCCTTCGCCGTGCTTTACCTGCCTTATTCGCTGATCGGGCCGTTCGCAGGGGTCTTCATCGACCGCTGGTCACGGCGGCAGATCCTGGTCTGGTCCGCCCTGGTGCGGGCCGCCTTCGCGGTGCCGGTCGCCGTGTTCATCGCCAGCGGCACCCTCGGGCCGCCTGTCTGGGTCGCCTCGCTGATCGTGCTCGGCGTGAACAGGTTCTTCCTGTCCGCACTATCCGCGGCGCTGCCGCATGTGGTCGCCGGCGACGAGCTGGTGATGGCCAACTCCGTCGGGCCGACATCAGGCACGATCGCAGCGTTCATCGGCGGCATCGCTGGCGGCGCCCTGCACCTGGCCACTGGCAGCGGTCAGGGTGGCTCGGCCATGACGATCGTGGTCGCCGGGGCCTGTTACTTCCTGTCAGGAGCCTTCGCACTCCGGCTCGGCAGGTCATCGCTTGGGCCATCGCCCGCCGGGGAATCGGGGCACGCCAGCATCGGCGCCGAGCTTGAAGGCGTGGCGGCCGGCCTGACCTGCGGGCTGCGGCACGTCTGGAACAAGCGTCCAGCCAGAGGCGCGCTCGCGGCCACCGGCGCGCACCGCTTTCTTTACGGTATCGCCCTGCTCATGTCGGTCCTGCTTTACCGCAACTACTTCTACCACGCGAGCAGGTCGAACACGGCGCTCGGCGGTTTCCTGTCCGTAGTGATCAGTTCGGCGATCGGCTACGGCCTCGCGGCTTGGCTCACCCCGGTGGCCACCAGGCGGATGACCAGCGAAACCTGGATCACCTTGCTGCTCGGCGCTGGCGGCGTGCTGACAATCACACTCGGGCTCGGCTTCCGCCAGGCCGAGTTCGTGGCGATCGGCTTCGTGCTCGGCATAGTTGCCCAGGGTGTCGCGATATCCACCACGACGATACTCCAGCAGGAAATCCAGGACGACTACCGCGGCCGGGTCTTCTCGGTCAACGACATGATCTACAACGCGACCTTCGTGCTCGGCGCGGCCGTAAGCGCGATCTTCATGCCCAGGTCAGGGCACTCGCTGGCGATGCTGCTCGTCGTCGGTGCAGGCTACGTCGCCGCAGGAATCGGGTACCGGCTCATTTCTGGCCCTCCACCCAGCGCATCAGCTCTTGAACAGCCTGATCATGACCGAGAGGGCCGTGTTCGAGCCTGAGCTCAAGCAAGTGCTTATAAGCCTTTCCGACCAGCGGACCCTGAGGGATCCCGAGCAGGCGCATGATCTCATGCCCGTCCAGGTCTGGCCGGATCGCGGCGAGCTCTTCTTGCTGCGCCAGTGCGGTGATCCGTGCCTCTAGCTCGTTGTAGTTCCTGGCCAGGCGCTGTGCCTTGGCGCGGTTCCTGGTCGTGCAATCGGCCCTGGTGAGCGCGTGCAGCCTGGTCAGCAAGGGGCCCGCGTCGGTCACGTAGCGGCGGACCGCCGAGTCGGTCCACTCGCCGCTGCCGAAGCCGTGGAAACGCAGGTGCAGTTCGATCAGCTTGGCCACGTCGGCGGTGACGTCGGCCGGGAACCGCAGCGCCCTGAGCCTGGCCTTGGCCAGCTTCGCGCCGACGAGGTCGTGGTGATGGAAGGCCACCCGCCCGTCTGGCAGCAAGGACCTGGTCTTCGGCTTGCCGATGTCGTGCAAGAGGGCGGCGAGCCGCAGGCGCAGGTCCCGGTCAAGACCGTACCTGGACTCGAGCGCGATGGCCTGATCAAGCACGGTGAGCGAATGCCGGTACACGTCCTTGTGCCGATGGTGCTCGTCCACCTCGAGACGCAGCCTGGGCAACTCGGGCAGGAAGTGCTCGGCCGCGCCGGTCCGGGTGAGCAGGTCAAGGCCGGCCGAGGGACCGCCGTCGCGGATGGCGAGCAGCAGCTTGGTGAACTCGGCGCCGATGCGCTCCGCCGAGACGATCTCCAGCCTCGGCGCGATCCGCGCCATCGCGTCCTCGGTCTCCGGCACCGGCGTGAAACCGAGTTCGGCCGTGAACCTGGCCGCCCGGAGGATCCTGAGCGGGTCGTCGTCGAAAGAGTCGGCCGGGGCTCCAGGGGTGCGGAGCACCTTGCGGGCCAGGTCCGCCAGGCCGCCGAACGGGTCGGCGAGGTCATGGCCTGGCAGCGTCGCGGCCATCGCATTGACGGTGAAGTCGCGGCGTACCAGGTCATCGATCAGCGATTTGCCGTAGTTGACGGCCGGCTTGCGTGATTCGCGGTCATACCGCTCGCTGCGGTACGTGGTGATCTCGAAGATCGTGGCATCCTTGCGCAAGCCGACCGTGCCGTAGGCGATGCCCACGGTCCAGGTCGCGTCGGCCCAGCCGGAGATGATCTCGATCACGCGCTCGGGATGCGCATCAGTCGTCAGGTCGAGGTCGCTAACCGGCCGTTGCAAGAACAGATCCCTTACCGGGCCGCCGACGAGCGACAGTTCATGGCCATGGCGCGCGAACAGTCGCCCGAGCTCGTCCGCGGCGCGCGGGATGGCGGCAAGCAGGGCCTTCAGGACCGGCGGAGTGTGGTTGTCAGCTACGGGATCATGCACGGGGATTGAGATTAGGCGCTGTAGTGCCAGTGCGGCAAAGTGATAGCCGCGACCTGCTCGGCCTGGCAAGCCCACTCTCGGATCGCAATACCATGAGCGCCATGGCCCGCTCGCATGTCGCCAGGTTTGTCGCGGCAGCCTTCGTCACCGGTGCGGCCACGCTGCCGACGATCACGTTGTCTGGTCAGGCCGCGGTCGCCGGCTCAAGGCCCGCCGCGCCCCTTTCGCTGACTGTGACATCGGTCACGCCTTCCTACGCCAGCCCCGGCCAGACGCTCACGATCCAGGGCAGCATCGCCAACGGCACCGGCACTAACCTAAGCGGCCTGTCCATCCGGTTGCTTTCCTCGGCGGTGCCGTTCACTGACCAGACCAGCCTCGAGCAGTTCACCGCGGGCACCTATCCGATCGGCGGGATGGTCAGCGGGCTCAGCCCGCTGACCATCCCTCGCCTGCGGGGCAAGCAGTCCGTCAACTGGCAGCTCAAACTGCCGGTCAACGACCTCCAGCTGAACTGCTTTGGTGTGTACCCGCTCACGATCACGGCAAGCAATGCGGCACAGACGGTGACGCAAAGCAGTCAGGTACCCTTGCCTTTCTGGCCGCGCAAGGCAGGCAGCTGCCCGGGGGCAGGACGGCCGCAGCCGTTCCCCATCTCATGGGTGTGGCCGCTGATCGACAGCCCGCACCAGGGCCCGTGCCCTGGCCTGCTCGACAACTGGCTCGCGACCAGCCTGGCGCCTGGCGGCCGGCTCGCCAACCTGGTCTCGGTCGGCAGCGCTTACTCGCAGAAGGCCAGGCTAACCTGGGTGATCGACCCTGCGCTGCTCGGCAGCGCGAGCACGATGACCGCGGCGTATCAGGTCGGCGACTCGGCCCGCTGCACGGGCGCGAAGTCGTACCCGGCCGATCCCCGCGCGAAGACCTGGCTTTCCGACGTGGCGCGGGCGACCGCCGGGCAGCCGGTGTTCCTCACCCCCTACGCGGACGTCGACCTGGCCGGGCTTGCCCAGTACGGCAACAGCACTGACCTGCGCAACGCGTTCCTCGACGGCCAGCGGCTGGCCGCGCCGCTGCTCGGGCGCAAACCGGTCCCTGTGCACGTGCCTGCTGGGCAGAAGCAGTTCTCCGCAGTGGCCTGGCCAGCGAACGGACTTGCCAACCCGGCCATGCTGGAGAACCTCGGCGCGATGCGCATCGGCACCGTGATCCTGGCTATGCCCTCACCACAACCCGGCATCACGCCGGGGGCCGTGACCAGCGTGAACGACGGGGTAGGCACCAGGCTCAAGGTACTGCTCGCCGACAGCACGCTCAGCCGCCTGCTGGCCAGCCGCGCGGTGAGCTCTGGCCGCCCCGGCTCGATCTTCCAGATCAGCCAGATGTTCCTGGCACAGACGGCCATGATCGTGGCTGAGGCGCCAGCGACGCTGCGGCCGATCATGGTAACCCCGCCGAGGCGCTGGAACCCGAACCCTGTCCTGGCCGGCGACCTGCTGACCGACACATCCGCGCCCTGGCTGCGGCCATCGACGGTGGGCGAACTGACCAGGCAGCCGGTGCAGCCGGATATCGCGCCGATCGTGCAGCCGCGCGCGGGCGGTGAGCTTCCGCGCAAGCTGCTGCACGAGGTCATGGCCCTTGACAGCAAGGTGGCGCTGCTTGCGTCCATCATGGTCACGAAGGACCAGAGCCTCAGCCGCGCTGTCTACGACATCGAGTCCGCCAGGTGGGTAGGTAAGGGAGTCCCGCAGGCGCAGGCCATGCTGAAGCGCACGAGCAAGTACGTCAGCGATCAGTTCGCGAAGCTTTCCATTGGCGGCAAGCAGGCACTTAACGTGACGCTCGGCGGCAGAAACGGCTCGGTCACGCTGTCCGTGCGCAACAACCTCAGCTATACGGTCGTGGTTGGCTTGCAGGTACGCACCAGCAATGACACGGTAGTGGCCAGGCAAAAAAGTCCGCAGGCAGTCTATACAGTCGGCCCGCACAGCAGCACTCCGCTCAAACTGAGCGTGAATGCCACCCAGACGGGGAAGGCGACGCTAAGGCTGCGTCTTAAGTCGCCGACCGGCGCCTTGCTGCCCGACCAGCCATTGACCATGAATATCAGCGTGACGAACCTGGGCACCGTAGCGCTCGGAATCTTCGCCGCCGCCCTGATCATTTTCGTGATCGCGTCGGCGGCGCAGGCGATCAGGCGTCACCCGAGGACCGATGACGACCCTGAGGCACCCGGTGAACCGGACGCCGAGCTCAGCAAAGCGGGGTCGCCGAACGAGGAGAACGCGTGAAGGCTCCCGATCTGATCGCCGGCCAGCACACTGGCAGGCCGCCGCCAGGTGCCAGGGCCGGGCCGGCCAGCATGGCCAGGTCGAGCGGCGTCATGGCGGCAGGCACGTTCGCTTCACGGGTGACCGGCCTACTGCGCACAGTGGTACTGGTACCGGCTATTGGCCAGGTCGCGCTGGCCAACTCCTACAACTACGCCAACACGCTGCCGAATACGGTCTATAACCTCGCTATAGGCGGTATCTTGACGTCAGTCATCGTGCCGTTGCTGGTCAAAGCCGCTAAACGCGACGCCGACCGAGGCGAGAAGTACGATCAGCGGCTCTTCACGCTCGTCGCTGCGGTCCTGCTCGTCATCACGCTAGCAGCGACCGCTTTCGCCGAGCCGATCGCTAAGTTGTACGACCCGAGTGCCGAAGGTAACTCCGAGCATATCCTAGTAATCTTCGCCTACTTCTTCATACCACAGATTTTCTTTTACGGGGTTACCTCACTGGCGAGCGCGATGCTGAACGCACGCGGGCACTTCGCCGCTCCGATGTGGACGCCGGTCGTCAACAACGTCGTCGTGATCGTCATCACGGTGGCGTTCATGCTGTTCGCGGGGGCGCACCAGACCGTCAGCACGATCACGCCCTCCGAGGTCGTGTTCCTCGGCGCGGGCACCACGGCCGGCATCGTCGCCCAGACGATCGCGCTGATCCCGGCACTACGGCGGGTCGGGTTCAGGTGGCGGCCGCGTTTTGACTTCAAGCGGGCCGATGCGGCCGAGGTGGGCCGTATGTCCGGCTGGATGTTCTGCTACGTTCTGACCACGCAGGTGACCTACTGGGTCACGGCCATCATCATCAGCTACGCGCAGAAGTCGCCGCAGGCTCAGGCCGCAGGCGCCGGGTTCTCTGCCTACAGCTACGCCTGGCTGCTGTTCCAGCTGCCTTACGCCGTGATAGCGATCTCTGTGATTACCGCCTTGCTGCCGAGGATGAGCGCAAACGCTTCTGACCGGCGCTTTGACCTGGTCCGCTCGGATTTCGTGCACGGCGTGTCGCTCGGCTCGGTCATCGTCGCACCCGCGGCGCTTGTGCTTGCCGTGCTCGGACCTGCCCTGACGGAGATCTTGCTCAGCTACGGCAACAACAGCCTCGCTCATGCCAGGTACCTGGGGATCGTGTTCGCGGTTTTCTCCGTCGGCCTGATGCCTTACATGCTCTTCCAGTTGCTGCTGCGCGTCTTTTACGCGCTGCATGACAGCAAGACCCCGGCGCTGATCGGCGTGGTCACCATGGTTGCTAGCGCAGCGGCCAGCCTGATCGTGGCGGCCGCTTTCCCGCCGGCCGACCGGGTAGCCGCACTTGGCGCGGCCTTCGGGCTCGGGAACGTGGTCGGCGTCTTGATCGCCTGGCGGATACTCGCGGTTCGGCTCGGCGGCCTGGCCGGGCGCCGGGTCATGCGCACGCTAGTGCAGTTGCATGCCGCCGCACTGCCCGCGGTCGTCTTCGCGCTGGCGGTCGCGCTCACCATCGCGCTGACGCTCACGACGAGCCGGGCCGGGGCGTTCTTGACCATCGCCATCGGTGGCGGCGGCGCGGTGTGCTGCTATCTGGCCGCAGCCAGAAGACTTCGCATCGCGGAAGTCGCGGAACTGATTGCGATCGTCAGAGCCCGACTCGGCAGGTGACGCATGAAAGGCGGCACCGTGACAGATAAATCTCAGCGGCGGACTTCGGTGACTGACCTGAGGTCTCCGCCTGG
The DNA here is from genome assembly GCA_027313705.1 of Actinomycetota bacterium. Taxonomy (GTDB): domain Bacteria; phylum Actinomycetota; class Actinomycetes; order Streptosporangiales; family Streptosporangiaceae; genus Chersky-822. The sequence continues at coordinate 24,928 of DAHVDE010000078.1, forward strand.
GAACGGTTTGGGACGCGGTAAGGTGGCTGCGGAGCAGCAGTGCATGTTGTGCCGCATCATTGAATTGTCCAGACCCGCCGACCAGCTTCCGGCATCAGGAGGAAGCGTCGAGAGCCTGATCTGACTCGGCGCAGCGACCGAATGACCATCTATACGTCCGAGCCAGGAACCAGACTCGGCGGCCGTTACCGGCTCGAAGACCGGACAGCCGCGGGTTCTGGGTGGGATGCCTGGAAGGCGATAGACGAGACACTGGCCAGACCGGTGGCGGTCATAACCTTCGCACGGGAGTTCCCCCGCATCGCGGAGGTCGTGACCGCCGCACGTGCCGCGAGCAGGCTCACCGATTCGCGCCTGGCGCAGGTATTCGATGTCGAGGATGCCTGGGATCGTGCCTACATCGTCATGGAGTGGGCTGCGGGTGAGTCGCTCGGTGACATGCTGTCCGGCGGCCCGATCGATCCTGACCGAGGTGCCCGCATCGTCGCCGAGGCGGCCGCTGGCCTGGCTTCTGCGCATGCGGCGGGCATCGCGCACATGTGCCTGTCCCCCGCCTCGGTCAAGTGGAGCCAGACCGGCGAGGTCAAGGTCATCGGGCTCGGCGTCGAGGCGGCACTGGCCGGCATCACCTCAGAAGAACCCGTACGCGCCGATACCGAAGGCCTGGGCAGCCTGCTCTACGCCGCGCTTACCGGGTGCTGGCCAGGGCCTGACTATGAGTCGCTGCCGCCTGCGCCGCTTGCCGATGGCCAGCCGCGCAGTCCCAGGCAGGTAATCGCCGGCATTCCGGTCGTGCTCTCCGACCTGGCCTGCGACGCGATGCGGTTGCGGTCAAGGGAGGGAACGCCCGCCGTCCCGACGCCCGCGGAGTTCTCTCAGGCACTCTTCGCGGCGCTGCCTCCCGCCCCGATCCCTTCGGCTACGCCGCCGCCTGCCTACCGTGAGCGGAACCTCGAGTACGGCGCTGACCCGTACTGGCCAGGCCGCAAGCGCAACGACGAGTGGACAGGCCAGGATGGCTATCAGGCCGCTGGCTACCGGCCGACCGGCTACGAGGAAACTGGCTGGCAGCAGGGCGGCCCTCAGTACACGCAGAAGTATCCTGGCGAGTACCCGGCCTCCCCCTACCGTGACGGCGCGACAGCCGGGCCGCGGCCGGACGGGCCAGGCCGGCGATTCGAGCCTGGCGGTCATCGCGCACCGGCCGCACATGGTCGCCGTGACCGGTCTTCCGTACAGTTCGCTCCGGGGCAGAGACTGCCAATGGCGATCCTGGCCGGGATCGGGGCGCTGCTCGTGGCGGCCGCGATCACGGCCGCGGCCTTGTGGCCGAGCGGGCCGAAGCCGAAGCTAGCCAGCATCAAGCCCGGCCATACCACTTCGGTGTCCGCCATCACGCCGCTCACGGCGGTACGAGCATCTGGCTTTGACCCGCTGGTCAGCGCGAGCAAGGACCCGTATAACGAAAACAGCCAATATGCCGGTTATGCGATCGATCACAACCCGCGGAGTGCGTGGACCACGCAGTGGTACAAGTCCGCCGGGTTCGGCGGGCTGAAGACCGGGGCAGGGCTGATGCTTGAGATGCCCAAGGCGGAGGTTTACCGCTCCGTAGTCGTCACCTTCGAGGCGAACCCCGGTGCCGATGTCAAGATTCTCGTAGGCGACTCGAACGCCAGGAGCGCGGCTAACCTGGCCTCGATGAAGACGGTAGCATCGGCGAGCGATGTCAGCGGCACGGTGACCTTCTCCATCACCAGTCCCGTAAGCGGGAAGTACCTGGTGATCTGGTTCACCAAGCTCGCGCCGATGGCAGGGCGCGCGCACTGGTTCGACGGCGAGGTCTTCAATGTCAGCGTGCGGGGAATCGGCTAGTACCCCGTCGCGACTCCGCTACCTTGGCTGTACCGTAACAGTGTGGTAACAGAGAGCTAAGCTACGGTCCCAACTTGACGCATCTACGGGAGACGCGACGAAATCGCAGGAGCCTGGCGGCACCAATCCTGGCCGATCGTTGCCCGCGCAACGCGCCGCTGATCCCGCCATCGGCGCCAGCGAGCGCACTACTGACGAAGAATTGCTGCGCAGGCACGTCGCCGGAGACCCCGACGCCTTCGGTGAGCTTTTCGCCAGGCACAAGGACAGGCTGTGGGCCATTGCCATCAGGACGCTTTCCGATCCCGAGGACGCCGCCGACGCACTTCAGGACGCGATGATCTCCGCGTTCAGGCGCGCGGACAGTTTCAGGGGCGACTCGGCCGTCACGACCTGGCTGCACCGCATAGTCGTCAACGCCTGCCTGGACAAGATGCGCAGGCGCAACGCCAGGCCAGAAGTGAGCGGCGGAGACGACAGCCTGCTAGACGCGATCGGCGCGGCAGTGCCTGCCGCCGATCCGGCGGCAAGCAGCGAGACTTCGCTTGAGGTGATGTCGGCACTGCGGCAACTGCCTCGTGATCAGCAGGTGGCGCTCGTCCTCGTGGACATGCTTGACTATCCGGTCGCCGAAGCGGCGGCAATGCTCGGGGTGGCCGAGGGCACGGTCAAGAGCCGCTGCGCCCGCGGCCGGGCAAGACTGCTGCCAAAGCTAGCTCACCTTCGCCAGCCAGGCGGATCGGTGCGCCAGCGATCAGAAACCGGGAACCGATTTGACGCCCGATCCGTCCTACCTGCGCAGGAAGGGAGTGACGAGGCGCCTTGATCGGTCACATCAGCACCGACGAGTTGGCTAGTTACCATGCCGGAACCGTAGCTGGCGGCCGAGCGTCGCAGATTTCCGCGCACCTAGCCGACTGTCCCAGCTGCGCTGGCGTCGAGTCACAGCTAGGTCAGGTCTCCGCGCTGCTTGCCAGCGTCACCGTGCCTGCGATGCCCGAGGCCATGACCCAGCGATTGCGTAGCGCGCTCGCGGAAGAGGTGACTACGCGCGCCGCCCGGCATGCCGCCGCCGATGCGGGAGTGGTCAGCCGGGAGCGGCCGTGGCGTCGCCGGGTGCCAGGCTGGTCGTCACCTGTTCTGGTGCGGAGCCTGGTTGCGGTCGGCGCGATCGTCGTAGTCGTCAGCGGCGGGATTGTCCTTGCGAACCTGGGAAGCTCAGGCTCACCAAGTGTGGCGGCCAGGCAGGCTAGCCCCGCAAGGTCTAAGCAGCGTTTTGCGAAGATAGCGCCGCGCACGAACCGCCCGGTGATGAGCGTGCTGCCGGTTCGCTACCGGTCAGCGGGCCATGTCTTCAAGACCACTGTGGTTGTCTCTGATCTCAGCTATACGAAAGCGGACCTGGCGGGAGAAGTCAGGCAGCAGATCAGTAGTCCGTTCACCGTGCCAGGGTCCGATAGCAGCGGCAGCTTCTCGACGCATGCTGCGCAGCCGAGTTCTGCTCTTGAGGCCGTTTCTGCCCAGCGGCTAGCCGGCTGCTTCACCAAGGTCGCCGCCGGGCGCGAGATACTCCGGGCCGAGGTCGCGCATTACCAGGGCTTGCCTGCGACAATCGTCATATTGCGACCTGTCGGCACTATCTTTGATGTCATGGTCGTTGGCGCAGCGTGCTCGGCTACCAACGCTGACGTCATCACCAGGCTGAGTCTTTCCGGGAGTTGAGCCTCGCGCCCGAGGGAATCTGCCGGGTGGTCATGCGGTTAACTCCGGTGCGGTTCGATTAAGGAGCAGAGGCACGTGACTGAGGTCCGCGATGTCATCATCATCGGTTCGGGTCCCGCAGGCTACACGGCGGCGCTGTACGCAGCACGCGCGAGGCTGAACCCGCTGGTCTTCGAGGGTTCGGTGACAGCGGGCGGTGCCTTGATGAACACCACCGACGTCGAGAACTTTCCCGGCTTCCCCGACGGCATTCTCGGCCCTGACCTGATGGATTCCGTCCGCAAGCAGGCCGAGCGCTTCGGTGCCGAGCTCATAGCTGACGACGTGACTGAAGTCGATGTGGCGTCGGCACCAAAGGTAGTCAAGACTGTCGACGGCGAGCACTTGGCCAAGGCAGTCATCATCGCTACCGGCTCCAGCTATCGCGAGCTCGGCGTGCCGAACGAGAAGCGGTTGTCCGGCCATGGTGTCTCGTGGTGCGCCACCTGTGATGGCTTCTTCTTCCGTGAGCAAGACATCGCTGTGATAGGCGGCGGTGACTCCGCGATGGAGGAAGCAACTTTCCTGACGAGGTTCGCCCGCTCGGTGACGATAGTGCACCGCAGGGACAGCCTTCGGGCGTCTAAGATCATGCAAGACCGCGCCAAGTCCGACCCGAAGATCAAGTTCGTCTGGGACAGCGAGATTGCCGAGATGCTCGGCGACGACCGGCTGACTGGCCTGCGCCTGAGGAACTTGAAGACTGACGAGGAGACCATCCTGCCGGTGACCGGGGTCTTCATCGCGATCGGGCATGATCCGCGCAGTGAGCTTTTCCGCGGCCAGCTAGCCACCGACGACGACGGCTACCTGCTCGTCGAGGACCCGTTCACCAGAACCGCCGTCCCTGGCGTCTTCGCGTGCGGAGACGTAGTCGATCGCCACTATCGCCAGGCAGTGACTGCGGCGGGGAGCGGATGTGCCGCGGCGATCGACGCCGAGCGGTGGCTGGCCGACCAGGACTCCTGACACCTAGAGCATCCGCGGGCCGATTCAGCCCGCGGATACCACGCAAAATATGAGAGGAAGTCCGAACAGTGGGCGCAGTGACCAAGGCCGTTACCGACGCTTCTTTCGAGCTTGACGTGCTTCAGAGCACTAAGCCCGTACTTGTCGATTACTGGGCAGAGTGGTGCGGGCCGTGCCGTCAGGTGGCCCCCGTACTTGAGCAGATCGCCAGCGAGTACGGCGAGAAGCTCGAAATCGTAAAGCTGAACGTCGACGATAACCCTCAGGTCGTGCGCAGCTACGGGATCATGAACATCCCGACCCTCGCCCTGTTCAAGGACGGTCAGGTCGTGAAGGAGATCGTCGGCGCCAAGTCGAAGTCGGCTCTCCTCGGAGAGCTTGAAGAGTTTTTGGGCTAGCCAGCCTCACTTCCCTGGCGTTTGGGTACGACGCCCCGCCAGGCTAGGTCACGCTAAGGCGCTGCCCGCCGTCATGGCGGCGGGCAGCGCCGAGGATCATGCAGCGGCCGATAACAGGTCGAGCCGGCTGGCTCAGGCCAGGCGAAGCGAACGCTCTGGTGTCATGGATCCGAGCAGACGCTCCAGGGCAACCTCAACATCTTCCCGCCAGGAAAGGGCGGTCTTGATTTCCAGGCGAAGCCGCGGATAGCGCAGGTGCGGTCGGACGGTCTTGAAGCCAACCGCCAGCAGGTAGTCCGCCGGCATTACACAGCTCATGCCGTCCGGCTTCAGGTCACCAAAAGCCTCCACCGCCTTGATGCCGCGATGGGTCAGGTCCTTGACCAGGCTCTGCACGAGCACGCGGCCGAGCCCGCCACCGGAGAATTCAGCCAGTATGTGCGCAGTCATCATGAGAACCGCGTCGGAGCTGACCGGGCTCGTCGGAAAGGCGACCGATTTCGGCACATACTGCGACGGAGCGTAAAGTACGTAGCCTGCCGCGGCCCCCTCCACATAGATGATCTTGCCGCAGCTTCCCCATTGCAGCAGGACGTTGGAGACCCACGACTCTTTCTCCAGCGCTGCATCGCCCGACTCCAAGGCACGAGCCTGGCTAAGCGGGTCGAGTTCCCAGAAGACGCAGCGGCGGCATCTGGATGGCAAGTCATCCAGATTGTCCAGCGTGATACTTGCGACGCGGCGCGGCACTTAGCACCTCTGTAACGGAACTCGGCTAGCAGCACCGGCGACCACATGCCCCGATTGTGTACAGGAAAGTCCGATCCGGTAAGACCATCGTACTCTCAGCGCCTGTTCTGAGCCGCATACTGCCGACGGATAGTCTGGGCCGGTGACGAGTCAGCAGAAGAGTTTCGGCAGCGACAACCACTCAGGTGCCCATCTTGAGGTCATCCAGGCCATCGCCGACGCCAACGGAGGTGACTCGTCCCCGTATGGCGCTGATCTGCTTACCCGGCGGGTGACGGACGAGTTGAGGTCGGCGTTCAGGTCGAGCGAGGTGCTGTTTGTGTTCAACGGCACGGCGGCGAACGTGCTCGGCATCAGCTTGCTCGCTGATTCGTATGAGGCGGTGATTTGCGCCGAGTTCTCTCATCTCAACGTAGATGAGTGCGGGGCGACTGAGCGGATTCTAGGGAACAAACTGCTGACAGTGGCGACTCCCGACGGGAAGCTGACGCCGGAGTTGATCGCACCCAGACTGACTGGCCGAGGCGATCCGCACCGCGCACAGGCCAAGATCGTGCAGATCGCACAGGTCACCGAAGTGGGCACCTGCTATTCGCTTGAGGAGATCAGGCGACTCAGTGATTTCTGCCACAGCGAGAGTCTGTACCTGCATGCCGATGGCGCGAGGCTGGCCAACGCCGCCGCGTACCTAGGGTGCGAACTCGGTGACCTGGCACAAGGCGTTGATGTGCTCAGTTTCGGCGGGACCAAGAACGGAGCCGTCGGCGCCGAAGCCGTAATCGTGATGCGGGACGAACTCGCTGACCGAGCTCAGTTCCTGCGCAAGCAGCAGATGCAGCTAGGGTCGAAGATGCGCTTCATCGCCGCACAGTTCGCTGCATTGCTTGAGGACAAGTTGTGGCTGCGCGGAGCTCTACAAGCCAATGCCATGGCGTCGAGGCTCGCTGCGGGGATTGCTCACGTTCCTGGTATTGAGGTCAAGTACCCGGTTCAGTCAAACGCGGTCTTCGCCGAGCTCCGCCCGGAACACATCGCCGCACTGCAGCAAGAGTGGACCTTCTACGTCTGGGATGAGGCCAGGAACGTTGTGCGCTGGATGACCGCCTTCGACACCACCGACGATGACGTGGATTCCTTCGTTGCCGCTATCAGGGCGGCCAGTTAAGGGAATTGCCTCGGTTGCGAGAACACCGGGTAGGTGACGTCGCCTGACATCACCCAGCACGCGCGCCGCGGGGCCGCGGCAGGGCGGCGTCGCGGGGCCGGCATGTTTCACGTGAAACAGCTAAGCCGATGCCTGCTCGACCGGATAGTCGGGTGAGATCGTCTTCACAATCCGGTCCAGGTCATCCAGCGAGCCGAATTCAACGACGATCTTGCCTTTGCGCTGCCCTAGCTCAACCTTGACCCTGGTGTCGAGCACGTCGGAGAGGCGGTTGGCCAGGTCCGCCAGTCTCGGCGCGACTGGGGCGCGCCGAGACTGCTGCCGCTGCGGTTTCGCCGAGTCCGTACCTAGCGCCACGATCTCCTCGACCGCACGTACCGACAAACCCTCAGCCACGATTCGATGTGCCAGCGTCTCCTGAACGTTCGGATCCGTCATGGACAGGAGGGCTCGCGCGTGCCCCGCGCTCAAAACGCCAGCCGCCACCCGACGCTGTACGCCAGGCGGCAGATTGAGCAGTCTGATTGTGTTAGTAATGTGCGGGCGCGATCGGCCGATCCGGCGGGCCAATTCCTCATGCGTTGCCTCAAAGTCATCGAGCAGCTGCTGGTAGGCGGCAGCCTCTTCTAGCGCGTTCAGCTGCTGCCTGTGCAGGTTCTCGATGAGCGCGTCCCTCAGCAGGTCGCCGTCGCTCGTCTCCTTGATGATGGCCGGAACAACCTCAAGCTCGGCCTCCTGGCAAGCACGCCACCGCCGCTCGCCCATGACGAGCTGATACTGACCATCGTCCAGTTTCCTGACCACGATCGGCTGGAGCAGACCGACGACCTTAATCGAAGCCGCCAGTTCGGCGAGGGCTTCCTCGTCAAAGATCTGCCTCGGCTGACGAGGGTTTGCGGAGATCGCCGACACCGGGATCTCGTCGAAGTACGCTCCGGGTATAGCTCCTAGGCCCGGCGTGCCAGATTCGACAGACTCACCCGCTGACGCCGCAGTCTCTGCAAGCTCAGTCGTAGTCGTCGGGATCAGTGCGCCAAGTCCCTTGCCTAGACCCCGCTTCTGCTGCGCCATGTCCTCTCCCTGCCACCCAAACCGCTGTCTTTGTCATCGGCCAGCGGCTGATCCTATTCCATCCTGCCAGGCAGAGCGCGAACCTGGATCAGATCCACGGTCCCTGTGGATAATGTCGCCACACCGAAAGTACAGCTTGCCCTAACTGACACCACACTCCGCTGCCTGTGGCCACCGTCCGGCTCGCTGCCTTTCCGCCGGCCACTGTCTGCGTACCGGAACGCTCAAGGCGCCTCCGCACGCTCCGCCTTATCTCCGACTGCGTGCTATTGCACTATGGACGCGTCAGGACACACGCGATAGAGCGACAGGCCGCCCGGGCGTGCCGCACGGTCGGGGTGCACCAGAAGCCGCAGTACTTCAACCCGGCGTGCTTAGGCCTTTGCCACTGGAGAGTTCCTGAAAGCAATTTCCCTGGCGGCCTCAAGGTAAGCGACGGCGCCGCTTGAACCCGGGTCGTACGTCATCACCGACTGGCCGTAGCTCGGCGCCTCAGAGACCCGGACACTACGGGGAATCACTGAATTGAGCACCAAGCCGCTGAAGTGCGTACGCACCTCCTCCGCGACCTGCGACGCAAGCCTGGTCCTGCTGTCGAACATCGTCAGCAGGATCGTGCTGACAGTCAAGTTGGGATTCAAGTGGCTCTTGACCAGCTCGACGGTCCTGAGCAACTGCTCAAGTCCTTCGAGCGCGTAGTACTCGCATTGGATGGGAATCAGCACTTCTGGGGCGGCGACCAGAGCATTGACTGTTAGCAGGCCAAGCGAGGGCGGGCAGTCGATGAAGATGTAGTCCAGGCTAGAGGCGTCGTATTCCGCGACGGCTCGTGACAGCCGAGACTCCCTCGCCACCAATGGCACAAGTTCTATTTCCGCGCCCGCCAGGTCGATGGTTGCCGGGGCGCATCGCAGCAACGGAAAGCCTTGCACCGGTCGCACGACGTTTCCGAGTGGCATTCCGTCAACTAGGACGTTGTAGATTGACGAAACTCCTGACCGGTGCTCCACGTCGAGTGCTGTTGACGCGTTGCCTTGCGGGTCCAAGTCCACGACCAGCACTCGCGATCCGTGCATGGCCAGGCTCGCAGCCAGATTCACCGCCGACGTGGTTTTCCCGACGCCGCCCTTTTGATTCGCGATCGTAAGGATTCGGCAAGATGACGGTCGAGGCCACGGTTTGCTGTTGGATCGAGCATTCATCGCGGCCTGAGCCGCGCGTGCGATCGGCGTATCTGCCGCCGTGTCCGGCACGCCAGAAGTGGCCACCTCGTCCTCACTCTCAACCTGAGCGCTAGCCGCGCCGGAATAGCTACTCGCGATCATAGGCCCGTACGGACGGCTCCACTGACCACCTGTCACATCGATCGCGGTTGACCCGCTTCTTGCCGCTGATCCACTCACCCAAGGCTCGTCGGCGCCACCTGCCACATCAGGTGCCGCCCGAGCACCACTCTCAGCGCGCGCGCTCGGGAATGGATCTCTGGCCATGGTGCTCTTGCGATCAGGAATCGCGATCGATCCAGTGTCTGCCGACCTAGTCGTTTCACGTGAAACGCCAAGCTCAGCGGCTAGACTCACTCTAGGCCATCTTTCTTCAGGTCGTCGTCCTAGCTGCCCCGTCGGTGCCCCAGACCGCAGCTCCGCGGGTCCCCGCGTTGTCCAGGCGCCCGCACTCGGCGGCCACCCCAGGCCGCCGCTAACATCACCACTCGTGCCGTAGCGATCCAGTCGCACCGCATCTCGCACCCTGCTCTCCGGCCAACCGACGCCAGATCCAGCGCGGAAATTCCCCCGCAACGTGGCCGCCCCCCTCCTCGACCCTCATTACTTTGCAATGACAAGGTGGACTTCTCCGGAACCCGGCGGCAATGGCACCCGCCCTGGCAGGCGCCTTTCCGCCCTGGCCACCCCGCGTTCGCCCACTGGCGGACAATAGGGGTGCCACGTCATCCCACGACCACTTGATCCCAGTACCCGCGATCCGGCCATCCGAGGCCTGACGGAGCAGTCACCGTCATCCACGTCCCCTTGCCAGGCCGCTCGCGCGTAGCTTCTGACTGCCTCGCTCAGCCCTGCATCAAGGCATGACCATCTCTAGCCTAAGCCGTCCAGCCACGGGCCAGCCACTTTCGCGCAACTCACGCTTGCGCAGAGCGCCGACCACAACCCCGCGCCCACCGCTCAAAAAACACCCATCGGTCTATTTCGGCTATATAAGCAGAACCCGATATCGTCTCATGGGCGTCTCCGCCGCCCAATCAACTCAGGCCAAACCGAACGGCCCGGCATCCCGCCCCCGGCCGTCCGCTCGAAGTCGATCGGCCCGCTGGCCGGCGTAAAGCACCATGCCCTCGGCAGCGCCGCGAGTACCGACGCTGGCCGTTCTTGCCGCACCTCGCCGCGCGCGGAGCGGGGTGATCGGGAGCGGCGCGGCAGAGAGCGAGGGAGCGCCGAGGCGGAGAGCGAGGGAGCGGCGCGGCAGAGAGCGAGGGAACGCCGAGGCGGAGAGCGGTGTCCATAGCCTTGCCGTGGCACGGGCTGCCCGTCACCGGGCTAGCTGCCAGAGCGCTCGCGGCCCCGCGGCACCCGATCACGGTGACGCCGGGCCTGAGCGCGTGGCGCCAGGCTGGCCGTAAACCGCACCACAGTCGTTGGCTGGCTCAAGAGCCCGGCTCCGGCCGTCACGACCTCAACCCCGTTCACGCCGAGTCCGCGCAGGACATCGCGGGCGTCCTTAATCTCCTGGGCGGCACCTGCACCCTTGATTGCAAGCACCTGCCCGCCCGGCCTCACCAGGCCGGTAGCCAGCACGGCTAGCCGGTCGAGCCGAGCCACCGCCCGGCATGTCACTACGTCGGCCGCAAGCCGACCCGCTAGATCCTCGGCCCGACCGCGGCAGATCATCACGTTCGCGAGCCCGAGTTCGGCGACGCACTCGGCGAGGAAGGCCGTTCTCCGCTCCATCGGCTCTACCAGTGTCACCTGGCTGTCCGGCAGCATGATGGCCAGGACCAGGCCGGGCAGGCCCGCTCCTGAGCCGAGATCAACGACGTCCGCTCGCTGCGGAACGAACTCGGCTACCACCGCGCTGTTGAGCAGATGCCGGTCCCAGATTCGCGACCGCTCACCAGGCCCGATCAGGCCCCGCTCGACACCAGGACCTGCCAGCAGTTCCGCGTACCGCTGCGCTAGCGGCACCAAAGCCCCGAACAACGCACCTGCCGATGAAGGAGCGGGAGGCACGGACGCCGCCGCAGCCGCCACACCACGAGGCGCGGCAGGCTCCTCCCGGTCAGCCGACAGGTAGCACTACCACCCTGCGGTTCGGGTCAATGCCCTCGGACTCGCTGCGCAATCCCGCGGCGGCGATCGCGTCGTGCACGATCTTGCGCTCGAAGGCGTTCATCGCGCTCAGCGCCTTTGCCTCGCCCGTTCGCTTGACCTCTTCCGCGACGCTGGCACCGAGTTCGGCGAGTTCGGTTCGGCGCTGGGCACGGTAGCCGCCGACATCAAGCATGAGGCGCGTCCTCGCGCCCGTGTGCCTGTGCACCGCCAGTCTCGTCAGTTCCTGAAGCGCATCGAGCACCTCGCCATGAGAACCGACCAGTTCGTCAAGGGTTGCGCCGACCACTGAGACTATGGCCCGGTCTCCCTCGACATCCATGTCGATGTCGCCATCTAGGTCAGCTACGTCGAGCAGTCCTTCGATGTAGTCAGCAGCGACTTCGCCTTCGAGTTCAAGGTCGGCAAGCGAAGGCTCTGCTGCCTCGCCTGCCGCATCCCCGGCCAGGTCATCCTCATCCGCCAGGTCGGCAGCCTCCGCTAGGTCATCGGCGCGCTCACGCGCTGCCAGATCCTCTTCCTCGGTGAGGACGTCTTCCCCTTGGCCCACTACCGCATCCTCCTAGTCAGTGTGCGCCAGCACTCAGCGCTTGCCTGATCGCTTGCTGCGCGACTGGCGCTGGGGCTGCTGCCTGAAGATCTTAGTCTCAGGTGCGGCCGGCGCAGGCGACTCGGGCTCGGTACGGCTCTTCCCCAGCCTGCGGAACACGCCGCGCCGGCCGCCGTCTGAAGACGAGATTGTCTCGCCACTCCCAGGCTTCGCAACCCGGTCGGCTCCCGCTCCCGTCTTCGCCGCTCCGCTGCCGTTCGCCTGGGATCCGGCCGCGCCGTTCTTGGCGGGCTTAGCCTGCCCGGCAGACTGACCGGTCTTCCCGCCTGAGCCCTGGCCTGACCCGCTCGGCACGGCCTTCGCGCTGCCGTTCGAGCTCACGCCGTTCGAGCTCACGCCGTTCGAGCCCGCGCCGTTCGAGCCCGCGCTGGCCCTGCCCTGCGTCGGCGCGGGAGCCGACGGCAAGGCCGGAGCACTCGGCTTCATACGGCCGAGAATGCTCGCGAAACCAGACGCCGTCGCGGGACTGCCTGACTTGCCCATGGGCACGTTTCCGCCAGCCATCGCCGCCGCGGCACCAACCGGGTACCTGCGCAGCATCACCCACTGCTGGCCAAGCGTCCACAGGTTCGTCGTCACCCAGTAAAGGACCAGGCCGAACGGCCAGTACAGACCGGTCAGCGCGAACAGCGGCATGACGTAGGCCATCAGCTTCTGCGACTGGCCCATAGGGCTGTCAGAGCCCGTCGGCATCATGCCGCGCTTCATGCTTTGCCTGACCGTCAGGTACGTCGTCGCCATGCTGATCGCGACCACGACCGCCACCACGACATGGACGTGCAGCGACGTGCCGTGCAGGAAGGTGTCCTTGATCTGCACGCCGAAGACCGAAGCCTTGTTGACGTTCGTCACGAACGTCTGGCTGAGGCCGTAGGGCAGCTTGACGTTCGCCTTAGGCTCCGCGATCGCCCGCAGGACGCTGAACAGGGCAAAGAAGAGCGGCATCTGGAGTACCACAGGCAAGCAGCCCATCAGCGGGTTAACCCCCGCCTCCTGGTACACCTTCATGGTCTCCTGATTGAGCCGCTCCTTGTCACCCTTGTACTTCTTGCGGATCTCGGTGATCTTCGGTGTCAGCGCAGTCATGGCGCGCTGTGTGTGCATCTGCTTGATGAACAGCGGAAGCAAGATCAGCCGCATGGCAACGACCAGGATGATGATCGACAGCACCCAGGTCAAACCGCTGGTCGCGCCGAAGATCGGGCCAAGCACGTTGTAGATGTGCATGATGACCCAGGCGACCAGGTCGTTGATCGGGTTCAAGATGCTCAATTGCGTCAGTTCCCTTGCTCTATCGTCCGCTGCGGTACCGGATCAAGGCCGCCTGGGTGGAACGGATGGCACCGGCTCAGCCGCCGGACAGCCAGCCAGCTGCCCCGGCCGGCCCCGTGTACCTGGATCGCTTCGAGTGCGTACGCGCTGCACGAAGGGTAAAATCGGCAATGCGCACCAAGCAGCGGGCTAATGAACATTCGGTATCCGGCGATCAGAGTCGTGAGCAGGCGCGCGAGGATCGACATTCGCTGCCGCTCGCCCGCACCGCTGTCGTTTTCTCTCATACCGCACCACCTTGCCCCGCAGCACCTTGCCGCACGCCGTTACGCTGCCGCACGTCACCGGGCCGCGTACTGCCTGACCGACCATTGCCGCGCCGCACGTCACCGGGCCGCACGCCACTGCCCGGCGTGGCACCGTGCTGCGTAGCACCGTGCCTTCGGAGTAGCGTCTTCACTACAACGTCAAGCTCAGCGGCCAATGCCGCCTGTCCCGCAGTCGCGGTCAGGGGATTAGCGCGCAACACAAGCAGGCTACCCCCAGGAAGGCTATGCAGGTACCCCGCCACCAGGTGCCTTAGGCGTCGGCGGACCTTATTTCGCATCACGGCCTCGCCCACCGCGCGGCTCACGATGAATCCCGCCTTCGGCGGTTCATCGCAGCCATCTCGCACCAGCAAGTGCCCGACAAGCAACGGGCGTCCGTATCTGCTTCCGCCCCGGATCGCAGCCGTGAAGTCTGTCCTGCGACGCATGCGCGCGGCCTTGGGCAGCATCGCATGCCACCGTCAGCTTGACGGCGCGGCGCTGGTCAGACGCTGACCCGTGCACGGCCCTTACGGCGGCGCGCCGCCAGCACGGCGCGCCCGGCCCTGGTGCGCATGCGCAGCCTGAACCCGTGTGTCTTCGCCCGGCGGCGATTGTTCGGCTGGAACGTGCGCTTGCTCACTGGAACTCCTGATGGGACTCTAAGTCGTTAGTAACAAGGCTAGCGCGCACGTGCGCACGGTAAACGGGCAGCGTGGCATAGCAGGTGGCAACTGAAGCCAGACTAGCGAACGCTACGCTGTGATCGCTGCGTCGTCAAACTAGCCGCCCTGCCGACCTGCCCCTCGCCGGGGGCAAGCGGTGCCCGGCCCAAAAACCACCCATTCAAGCGCCGACACTCACCGTTTCCCAAACGTACTCCCGCCCGCACCCCTAGGCTGTGGAAAGCTCGGCCGAACGCTGTGGACAGCACTCGGCTGTAACCAGAGGTGGTAACAAGAGCCGGAACGGGGACCGCGGCAGTGCTTAGGCGGCAGTGCACAGGCGGCGCTGCACAGGCGGCAGTGCACAGGCGGCAGTGCACAGGCTGCGCTGCACAGGCGGCACTGCACATGCTGTGGAAAAACCTGTTGAACATGTTGGGGGCTGCGAGGTGATCGTCCGATGAGCGAACCAGACCTCGCCGAGATCTGGGCCAGGTCGCTTAACGACCTCGCTGACATGCAGATCGAGCCGTACCAGCGCGCCTGGCTTCAGCTCACCAGGCCACTTGGCCTGGTCGAGAACACGGCGCTGATCGCCACGCCGAACGAGTTCGCCAAGGACCAGCTAGAGAACAGGCTCAGAGTCCTGATCACCAACGCGCTGTCACGTGAACTCGGGCGCAACATCCATCTCGCCGTCATCATCGACCCTGGCCCGGCACCGGCGGCTCCGGCCGCCGACGCCGCCGATCCGCAAGATGCCGCTCCAGAGCCGCTGGGCATCAGGATCCCGTTCGGCACAAGCACGGGCACCGCGCGATCGGCCGTCGACCAAGACCAGGACGGGCACTGGAACGGCTCCGCCCCTCACCCGACCCTGCCGAGGCCGCCAGCTCCTTCCGGATTCGGCGTTTCCGCCGGACAGTTCCCGCTTCAGCCCGGGCCTGCCGGACTGCCGCACCTGCCCGCGCCCCGGCCGACTCAGCCTGGCCGCTCCGATCTGCTTAATCGGGATACCTCCGCCGGGTCCGACCAGATGTCAGGGCGCGGACTAGATAGCTCGGAGCCACGCAGGCCAGCCGACGGCCGGGCAGGCACCATGCCGGGCCAGCAGGGGATAGCCAGGCCCAACGCCACCAGGCTCAACCCGAAGTACACCTTTGACACCTTCGTCATCGGGTCGAGCAACAGGTTCGCGCACGCGGCCGCCACAGCGGTAGCAGAGGCACCCGCCAAGGCCTACAACCCGCTTTTCATCTACGGGGACTCAGGACTCGGCAAGACCCACCTGCTGCACGCCATCGGCCACTACGCGCAGAGCCTGTACCAGGGAGTGCGGGTCAGGTACGTGAGCTCGGAAGAGTTCACCAACGACTTCATCAACATGATCAGGGACGGCAAGCAGGACGGCTTCCGCCGCCGCTACCGTGATGTGGACGTGCTGCTCGTGGACGACATCCAGTTTCTGGAGAACAAGGAAGGAACTCAGGAGGAGTTCTTCCACACGTTCAACACCTTGCACAACGCGGAGAAGCAGATCGTGATCTCAAGTGACCGGGCGCCCAAGCGCCTGGTCACGCTCGAAGACCGGCTGCGCAGCCGGTTCGAGTGGGGGCTGCTCACCGACATCCAGCCGCCGGAACTCGAAACCAGAATCGCGATCTTGCGCAAGAAAGCTGTTCAAGATCGTCTTAATGCGCCGCCAGAGGCCCTTGAGTACATCGCCAGCCGGATCTCGACCAACATCAGGGAACTTGAGGGGGCGCTGATCAGGGTCAGCGCGTTCGCCAGCCTGAACCGCCAGTCGGTCGATCTTCAGCTCGCCGAGTTCGTGCTCAAGGACCTCATTCCAGAGTCGCAGGGCCCGGAAATCACGGCCGCGTCGATCATGGGCCAGACTGCCTCCTACTTCGGGCTGTCCATCGACGACCTGTGCGGAACCTCGCGATCACGCGTGCTCGTCACTGCCAGGCAGATCGCCATGTACCTGTGCCGCGAGCTCACCGACATGTCGCTGCCCAAGATCGGCCAGCAGTTCGGCGGCCGTGACCACACCACGGTCATGCACGCCGAGCGCAAGATCAGGTCACTGATGGCCGAGCGCCGCTCGATCTACAACCAGGTAACCGAGCTCACCAACAAGATCAAGCAGCACGCCCTGCCCACTTGACTGCCCGAGGGCTACCACCGCTCATCCAGTTGAAGTTAAGCACGCGCCGCAGCGCACCGCCCGCCGGAACAAGTGCCATACGCAAGTGCATGACGTAAGCGACTGACTACGGAACGCTGCCGAGCATAACGGTCTGCACACACAGGCTGTGGATGAACTTGTGGACGGACCTGCGGATAGCGAGGCATGAACTGGGATTAGACGGGGGATAACTATGAGCTCGCTGCCGCCAAACCGGTTTTCGTCCACAGCAGGCGCCGGTAAGCCACAAGTTTTCCACCTGCCCTGTGCGCTCAGCATCGCTGTTGACCTGCGAGAACATCGTTATCCCCAGTATCCACCGTCCCTATGACGACTACTTGTTTTAGCAATGGAGAGAGATCAAGACCCAAGTAGCGTCGGCTCGCGACCGACTCGGCACCGGCACGACAAACCCGCCGGAGGCCACACGCAAGCCTGCCCGGCAGGCTAGGCTTTCGGCGTTTACCAAGACCGAAAGGCGGTCCGCCGTGCAGATCCTCGTCGAACGCGATCTCTTCGCCGATGCGGTTGCCTGGACGGCACGCGCCCTGCCCGCGAGGCCCACCGTGCCCGTGCTAGCCGGGATGCGCCTGACGGCCCAGGGCGGCGAACTCACGTTGTCGAGCTTCGACTATGACGTGTCCGCCCTTGCCAAGCTGCCCGTCGATACGCAGGCACCGGGCAGTACGCTGGTCTCAGGACGTCTGCTCGCGGAGATCAGCAGGAACCTGCCAGGCAAGCCGGTCCAGCTCAACGCTGACGGCGGCCGCGCGGTGCTGACCTGCGGCAGCGCAACCTTCAACCTGCTCACCATGCCGGAAGACGAATACCCTGCACTACCGGAAATGCCGCCGGCGGCGGGCACGGTAGGCAGCGACGCGTTCGCCACCGCCGTGAGCCAGACCGCGGTGGCCGCAGGTCGCGATGACACACTCCCCTCGCTCACCGGCGTGCGCATCGAAATCGAAGGTGACACGCTCACCTTGATCTCCACCGACAGGTACAGGCTCGCCGTCAGGGAACTCCGCTGGAACCCGGCACGATCCGACCTTTCTGCCGCCGTGCTCGTCCCTGCCAAGGCACTTACCGATACCGCCAAGTCCCTCACCACGTCTGCGGAGATCTCGATCGCGCTCGCCCTGCCAGGCGAGGAAGGGTCCGGCGGCGACGGCATGATCGGATTCGAGGCTGGCGGCCGCCGCACCACCACCAGGCTGCTAAGCGGCGAGTTCCCCAGGTACCGCAACCTGCTGCCGAGCACGGTGAACGCCACCGCCGAGTTGTCCACCGCTACCCTCATCGAGGCGGTACGCCGTGTCTCGCTGGTAGCCGAGCGCAACACCGCGGTAAGGCTCAGCTTCACCTCAGAACAGCTCATGCTCGAGGCGGGCACCGGCGACGAGGCGCAGGCCGACGAGGTGATCGATGCCACCTTCGAGGGTGAGGATCTCTCGATCGCCTTCAACCCTACGTACCTGCTCGACGGCCTGGCCGCGATGGACAGCGACACGACCAGGATCGCGTTCACCGAGGCAGGCAAGCCTGCGCTGCTCACCGGCAAGCCTGGCCCTGACGGCAACCCCGACTACCGCTACCTGCTGATGCCGTTCAGGCTCAACAGCTAGTGCACCTCGTAAGACTGGCGCTCACCGATTTCCGCAGTTACGAGTCGGCCGACGTCGAGCTTGGCCCTGGCGTCACCACATTCACAGGACCCAACGGGGCAGGCAAGACCAATCTCATCGAGGCCGCCTGCTACCTGGCCAGCTTCAGCAGTCACCGGGTTGCGGCCGACACCGCGCTCATCCGGTCAGGTACCCAGCGGGCCATACTGCGGGCCTCGGTCAGGTCACAGGCGCGCGACAGCCTGGTGGAGATCGAGCTCAATGCCGGCAAGGCCAACCGGGTCAGGCTCAACCGGGTGCCCATGGCCAGGCCGAGGGACGTGCTCGGCACGCTGCGGTGCGTGCTGTTCGCGCCAGAGGACCTCGCGATCGTCAAGGGTGACCCCGCCGAGCGGCGCAGGTACCTCGACGACCTCCTGGTCACCAGCAGGCCCAGGTACGCCGCCGTGCGATCGGAGTACGAGCGCGTCGTCAAGCAGCGCTCGGCGCTGCTCAAATCGGCCAGGTCCGCTGGCCGGGTGCCTGCCGGGCTCGATGTCTGGGACGAGCAGCTTGTCACCAGGGGCGCCGAGCTCACCGAGGGCAGGCTCAAACTGACCGCCGCCCTGCGCCAGAAGGTCGCCGACAGCTATGCCGACGTCGCTGCGGGCGACCGCGGCGCGATGATCAGCTACCGGCAGGGCTCTGAGCGGTCGGCGGTCTTCGACCCGGAGCCTGAGCCAGGCAAGCTCAGGGCGCACCTGGCCGAGTCGCTCGAGCGACTGCGCCGGGCCGAGCTCGAGCGCGGAGTCTGCCTGGCCGGACCGCACAGGGACGAACTCGAGTTGCGGATCGGCGAGCTGCCCGCACGCGGCTACGCTAGCCAGGGGGAATCCTGGTCGCTCGCCCTGGCGCTGCGGCTGGCTGCCTTCGGCCTGCTGCGCGCCGACGGCGAGGATCCCGTGCTCATGCTCGACGACGTATTCGCCGAGCTCGACACCGGCCGCAGGGAACGGCTGGCCGAGCTCGCGGTCGCCGCCGAGCAGGTCCTGGTGACGGCTGCGGTCACGACGGACGTGCCGGCCAGGCTGGTGGAGTGCAGTGCCGCTTACTCGGTAGCTGGCGGGGTGGTGAAACGTGCCTGACGACGAAGCGCAGGACCGGGTTGTACTTGCCACGCAGGCACTGGCCAGAGCGAAGGCTGACGCCGAAGCGCGAGGAACGTTCCCGCCGGCAGTTGCCAGGAGAAATTTTGCCGAAAAAAGGCCGGCAGACACAATTGCTCCGGCGGTGCCTGGTTCTGCGGCGGGCCGGGCCAGTCGCGACGATCCTTCGCCGCTCAGCGCGGCGATCAGCGAGCTGGTCGGCGAGGCTGGCTGGGAACTCGCCGTGGCGACCGGGTCAGTATTCGGGCGCTGGGCACAGATCGTCGGGCCTGACCTGGCCGCGCACACCTCGCCGGTCGGCCTCACCGACGGTGAGCTCGTCGTCAGCGCCGACTCGACCGCGTGGGCGACCCAGGTCAGGTTGCTGGCCAGCCAGCTTCTGCGCAGGGTCAACGCCGAGCTTGGCGATGGCGCCGTGCGGCGAGTGCACGTGCGCGGGCCGGGCAGCGGCCAGCCGCGGGCCGGGCAGTGGCGGGTGCGTGGCAGCCGGGGCGACAGGGACACTTACGGTTAGCGCACGACCGCGTGCGCGCCGCTCCAGATAGGCTGAGGCGGGCCGTACAACCAGGTAAAATAGGCAAGCGTACCGGGATGGCTGCGGACGGGGAAGGGCAGCCAGGAATCCGGCGCCCGCCGATCGCGAAGGCGACCGGCGTGGTCAAGTTCGGCCCGCTTTTTCTGACAGGAGCGAATCGTTTGTCTTATGACGCACGCTCGATCACGGTCCTCGAAGGCCTCGAGGCGGTTCGCAAGCGCCCTGGCATGTACATCGGCTCGACAGGTGAGCGGGGTTTGCATCACCTGGTACAGGAGGTCGTCGACAATGCTGTCGACGAGGCACTGGCCGGAGTCTGCGACACCATCGAGGTCACACTGCTCCCCGACGGCGGAGTCAGTTGCAAGGACAACGGCAGGGGAATCCCTGTCGATAACCACCCGATCGAGAACCGCCCGGCCGTCGAGGTCGTGCTTACCACCCTGCATGCTGGCGGCAAGTTCGACGGAAAGTCCTACGCGGTCTCCGGCGGCCTGCACGGCGTCGGGGTGTCAGTGGTCAACGCGCTGGCCAGTCGCCTGGAGGTCGAGGTACGCAAGGACGGGTACTGCTGGCGGCAGTCCTACGCCAATGGCGACCCGACCGGTCCGCTGAACAGGGGTGAACCCGTCGAGGATACCGGGACGATCATCACCTTCTGGCCGAGCGACACTATCTTCGAGACCACGACGTGGAACTTCGAGACGCTCTCGCGGCGGCTGCAGGAGATGGCCTTCCTCAATCGGGGCTTGTCGATCACGCTTACCGACCAGCGCCCGGACGAGGACCGTGCGACCGAGCAGTCCTTCGTGAGCTACTGCTACGACGGTGGCATCGCGGACTTCGTCCGCTACCTGAACAAGTCCAAGGACGCGGTGCACGACTCGGTCATTGAGTTCGGCGAGGAAGCGATCGGCATCTCCGCCGAGGTCGCGATGCAGTGGAGCGGTTCTTACTCTGAGTCGGTCCACACTTTCGCCAACACGATCAACACGGCCGAGGGCGGCACCCACGAAGAGGGCTTCAGGGCCGCGCTCACCTCGATCGTGAACAAGTACGCCCGCGAGCAGAAACTCGTCAAGGAGAAGGACGAGGCGCTCACCGGCGACGACGTACGTGAGGGCCTCACGGCGATCATCCACGTCAAGCTGGCCGAGCCGCAGTTCGAGGGCCAGACGAAGACCAAGCTTGGCAACACCGAGGCCAAGTCCTTCGTGCAGAAGGCCTGCAACGATCACCTGCGGGACTGGTTCGAGCGCAATCCAGGCGAAGCTAAGTCGATCGTCATCAAGGCGACCCAGGCGGCACGGGCTCGTATCGCCGCCCGGCACGCGCGCGACCTGACCCGCAAGGGACTGTCCGGCGGCTCTGGCCTGCCCGGCAAGCTCTCCGACTGCCAGTCAGGCGATCCGGCTCAGTGCGAGATCTACGTGGTCGAAGGCGACTCGGCCGGCGGCTCGGCCAAGGGCGGCCGCGATCCGATGTTCCAGGCGATCCTGCCGATCCGGGGCAAGATCTTGAACGTCGAGAAGGCGCGCATCGACAGGGCGCTGAAGAACAACGAGGTCCAGTCCCTGATCACGGCGCTCGGCACCGGCATTCACGACGAGTTCGACATCAGCAAGCTCCGCTATCACAAGATCATCTTGATGGCGGACGCGGACGTCGACGGGCAGCACATCACGACGTTGCTGCTTACCTTGCTGTTCCGGTTCATGAAGCCGCTGATCGATGCCAGATACGTGTACCTGGCGCAGCCGCCGCTCTACAAGATCAAATGGGACGGCCGCGGCAACGAGTCGAGCTACGCCTACTCGGACCGGGAGCGGGACGCGATCATCGACACGGGCATCGCCGACGGCCGCAAGGACCCGAGGCCACGCGACGGCGTGCAGCGGTACAAGGGTCTCGGCGAAATGAACGCGACCGAGCTGTGGGAGACCACGATGGACCCGGCCGGGCGAGTGCTGCGGCTGATCACGCTGGACGACGCCGCGCAGGCGGACGAGTTGTTCAGCGTGCTGATGGGCGAGGACGTTGAGGCCAGGCGCGCTTTCATCCAGCGCAATGCGAAGGATGTTCGCTTCCTGGACATCTAGGAGAACTTTGTGACTATCGACATTTCCGAGGCCGACGGCACCGGCGGCGGGCGGTTCGAACCGGTCGACATCCAGGTCGAGATGCAGCGAAGCTACATCGACTACGCGATGTCGGTCATCGTCGGCCGCGCGCTTCCCGACGTGCGCGACGGCCTCAAGCCCGTGCACGTCCGAGTGCTATACGCCATGTACGACGGCGGGTACCGGCCTGACCGCGGCCACTCCAAGTGCTCGCGGGTGGTCGGCGACGTCATGGGCCAGTATCACCCGCACGGCGACTCCGCGATTTACGACACGCTGGTCAGGCTCGCGCAGACCTGGTCGATGCGGATGCCGCTGGTGGACGGGCACGGGAACTTCGGCTCCCCTGGCAACGATCCGCCCGCCGCGATGCGGTACACGGAATGCCGTCTCGCCCCGCTCGCGATGGAGATGCTGCGGGACATCGATAAGGAAACCGTTGATTTCCGGCCAAATTACGACGGCCGTTCAGCGGAGCCCGTGGTGCTTCCTGCCAGGTTCCCGAACCTGCTGGTCAATGGCTCAGAGGGCATCGCCGTCGGCATGGCCACCAAGATCCCGCCGCACAACCTGCGGGAGGTTGCCTCGGGCGTCGAGTGGTACCTGGACAACTTCGATGCCACCGACGAGGAGTTGCTTGAGGCGCTGATCGAACGGATCAAGGCCCCCGATTTTCCGACTTACGGTCAGATCGTCGGCCGGCGCGGCATTTCCGATGCCTACCGGACCGGGCGCGGCTCGATCACGATGCGCGCCGTCGTGGAGATCGACGAAGACCGCCGCGGCCGGACGACTCTGGTTGTCAAGGAGCTGCCCTACCAGGTCAACCCGGACAATCTCGCCGCGAAGATCGACGAGCTCTCCAAGGACGGCCGGGTCGCCGGCATCGCCGACGTGCAGGACCTGAGCAGTTCGCGTACCGGGCAGCAGCTTGTGATCGTGCTCAAGCGGGACGCGGTCGCCAAGGTCGTGCTCAACAACCTGTACAAGCACACCCAGCTGCAGGAGACCTTCGGGGCGAACATGCTCGCCCTGGTCGACGGCGTGCCCCGCACCTTGCGCCTGGACCAGATGATCAGGTACTGGGTCACGCACCAGATCGAGGTCATCGTCAGGCGGACCAGGTATCTGCTTCGCAAGGCACAAGAGCGGGCTCACATCCTGTCCGCGCTGATCAAGGCCATCGACCAGATCGACGCCGTCATCGCGCTGATCAGGGCAAGCGAGTCAGCGGCCGTCGCACAGCAGGGCCTGATGGACACGCTCGAAATCGACGAGATACAGGCCAGGGCCATCCTCGACATGCAGCTGCGCAAGCTGGCGGCGCTCGAGCGGCAGCAGCTCATCGACGAATACGAAGAGCTGATGGCGCAGATCGCCGACTACGAGGCGATCCTGGCCTCGCCGCAGCGGCAGCGGCAGATAATCGGGACCGAGCTAGCCGAGATCACCGCCAAATACGGTGACGACCGGCGTACTGTGCTCATCGCCTGGGACGGCGAGGTCTCAGAGGCTGACCTGATCGCGGAGGAAGATGTCGTCGTCACCATCACCAGGGGCGGCTACGCCAAGCGCACCAAGACCGGCCTGTACCGGGCGCAGCGGCGCGGCGGCAAGGGGGTGCGGGGCGCGCAGCTGCGCACCGACGACATTGTCGAGCACTTCTTCGTGACCTCGACGCACCACTGGATCTTGTTCTTCACCAACAAGGGACGGGTATACCGCGCCAAGGGGTACGAACTGCCCGACGCCGCGCGGGACGCTCGCGGGCAGCACGTAGCCAACTTGCTGGCGTTCCAGCCGGACGAGCGGATCGCCGAGGTACTGGCGCTACCCGACTACGGTGTCGCGCCCTACCTGGTGCTCGCCACAGCGTCCGGGCTGGTCAAGAAGTCACGGCTGAGCGAGTTCGACTCGTCCCGTGCAGGCGGGATCATCGCGGTCAACCTGCGCGAGGACGACGAGGTTATCGCTGCCAGGCTGGTCTCACCCGAGCAGGACCTGTTGCTGGTGAGCAAGCACGCCCAGGCGATCAGGTTCCACGCGGACGACGATGCGCTGCGGCCAATGGGCCGGGCTACCTCAGGCGTGATCGGCATGCGATTCACCAACGGCGACCAGCTACTCGGAATGCACGTGATCGACGCAGGCGCCGATCCTGACGTGCTCGTGGCCACCGGCGGCGGTTACGCGAAGCGGACGCCGGCCGACATGTATCCGGTTCAAGGCCGCGGCGGGCTCGGCGTGGTGACGGCGAGGATCGTCGAGGCGCGGGGCGAGCTGATCGGCGCCCTGATGGTGGGCCCGGAAGACGAGGTCTTCGCGATCACCTCGGCCGGCGGCGTGATCAGGACCGCCGCTGCCGAGATCAAGCAATCGAGCCGGCAGACGATGGGGGTCAGGCTGGTAAACCTGGCTTCAGGCCAGACGCTCGTCGCGATCGCGCGTAACGAGGAGATCGCCGAGCAGGATGAAGTCTCCGAGCAAGGTGACGCAGAAGAGGCAGCGAGCGAGGAAAACGTGACAGAACCGGGCAATGCGGGGCAGGGCGTCAGTGCTAAGGAAGACTGACCCGGCATCTGTGCTGCTCGCAACTATTTCGGGCGCTGGATCGTCTTGAGTTGTGTCTATCGTGACGATCCGGCTATCTACGGCGCGGGCACCGCGAGTGACGGATAATGTCGAGATAGCACATAGGCGGGAGGACGGGTGGACGACAGCGTAGATCCAGCAGTGGCTGTGGCCGGGACGGCAGGCAGCATGGCTGCTGAGCAGCAGACGGTCGTCCGCGATCAGGTCGACACGAGCAAGGACAGCGGAACCGGGGAGGCGTCGGGTTCGGACGCGAAACCGCGCAGTTCGTCGGTATTCGATGGCTCAAAGGAACCGGTAACTGCGTCGAGGACGTCGCCGGTCCGGGCGTCGGCCAAGTCATCCGCGTCCGGGGTTACACCGCCGCCCGCCTCTGCGGCCAGCGTCGCCGCTTCGCCTCGGCCGGCCAGTCCCAGGTTTGTTCCCGCCGACTCCGCGAAGTCAGCGAAGGGCGCCTCCAAGGAGTCTGTCGAGGCCCCGGCCGACCCGAACGCAAGCGTCGAAGGAGTTCTGCCGCTTCCGAAGTCCGGAAAATCGGGCGCTGACGCCGACCTGCCTGCTGGTCACGACGACAGCAGCGGTCGCCCGATCTCTCCGTCGGGGACTGCGGCGCCGCCCCCCGCGGTCAACGTGCCTGATCTTGGGCCATCGAGTGCGGCCACCCTCGCGGCGGCCGCACTGGCCGGGGACTCGGCAGCCTCTGGCTACACGCCGGCGAGCTACTCAGACTATTCGCCCGCAGGCTACACCTCGTCGCGTGACTCGGTCTGGCCGAGCACGCCGTCCTCGTCGCGGGACACCCGCCAGGCGGCGGCCGGCTTCCCGCCCGCTGAAGCGGACAGTTCACGGACTTCGGCCGGCTACGTGCCGGCCGACCCGGCACCCGCCGCGTCAGCCTGGCCGTCCGCGAGCGGACGTTCTTCAGCGTCTTGGACCAGCCAGGAGCCCACCTCAGGAAAGATCGGCTATTCGCCTTCTGGCAGTCAGCGGCCAGAAACCGGCCATGCTGCCGCTTCTGCCGCAGGCGCCGCAGTCGGTGCCGCCGCAGCGGGCATTGCGGCAGGCGCGCAGTTCCCTGGACGGATGGTCGCCGGTAAGGCACCATCACGGTCGGCGTCGTCGGCCGAAGACCTGGTATCCAAGCTCAAGGCACCTTTCTCGACTGCGACCAAGAAACGCAAGCCGTCAGAGGTACCGGGGCAGGCCGACTCCGCGAGGACCAGCATGGCATCGACTGTCAGATCCAAGCCAACCGCCGCCAACCGCCCGGTTGCAGCCGCCGCTGACAGGTTTTCTCGTCAGCCAGGGTCGGAGTCGCACCGTGACGCTCAACTCGTCCTGTCGAGGATAGAACCCTGGTCGGTGATGAAGTTCAGCTTCATCATCTCCCTTGTCGGCTGGATTGTGCTCTTCGTTGCGGTTGCGCTGCTCTATTACGCGCTGCGCTCCTTCGGGGTCTTCCAGTACCTGGAGCAGACCGTATCCACGGTCACCTCGTCGAAGGGCAGCGCCGGCTCGAACGCGGCAGCATGGTTCTCGGCGTCCACCGTGCTCGGCTTCACGATGCTGGTCGGTGCGATCAATGTCGTCATGTTCACTGCCCTGGCTACCGTGGGCGCGGTCATCTACAACCTAGTGACGCGGATCGCCGGAGGGGTCGAGGTTACCTTGCGTGAGGCCGACTAATTCCGAGCCCGTTTCGCGTTAGCCCGCGCGGTGCGGTAATCTATCTCGGCGCGGTCAGTTAGTGTTCCCGGTGAGACAAGGGTTCAAACTGCTCCCGCGCTCCGGGGCCTGTAGCTCAGGCGGTTAGAGCGCTTCCCTGATAAGGAAGAGGTCCGAGGTTCAAGTCCTCGCAGGCCCACTCACGAATCAGCAGGTCAGAGGCCGTTTCCCGGTCTATCTGACAGCCCGCCACTTGAGTTGAGTGGCACTTTGAGTGGCAAGATCGCTAGGGGCTGCCGGTTCGGTGGCGGTCAGGATGCGGTCGAGCAGCGGAACTCCTGAGTGCGGGCTCACCGCGCGGCGCTCGGCGACGGCGTCCTGCCACAGCTTTTCGAGCACCTCGCAGAGTTGCTGTCGCATCTCCGGCGTGACGTGGGTGTAGATCTGGTCCATGCCCTGCATGGCGTGACCGCGCCGATCCATCTGGATCGCCGGACGCGCGCCGTCCCGCGCAGCCGAGGGGGAAACGGCGAATGTGATCACGCCGTTCCAGGCATTGCTCCCGGCAGTCTTGACGATCTCGGAGTACAGCGCCCCGCGCTTCAGCGCGGACTCAGCGACGCCTGCCCGCCTTGCGATATCGCGTAGCTGATCCATCCGGTCTTGCTCCGAGCGCGGCCCAGTCTGCCCAATTAGCCTCTTGGTTTCCTCGCCGCTGCGGATGTCAGTCACGGCGAACCGCAGCCGGCGTTCGAGACGGTCGGCCCTTCGCGGCGGCTGGAGCATCCAGACGGCAGCGCAGGCGTTCTCCAAAGCGGCCCGCACCAGTGAGTATGGCGCGTACATGTGGATCACCCGCGCATCCTGGAGCAGGGACCGCAGGCAGTGGAGGTGGTCGACAGCGTGGCTGAGCGAATGCCAGGCCGCGTGGCTGAGGTGGTAAGGGTCCAGCATGTCGTCGTCAGCGCGCAGCGGGCTGCCGCGTTGCGGCTCGGGGCGGCTGGCTGTCGGGTCGATCCTGGCCAGCCAGCCATCCAACACGCCGAGCTGGCGCAATAGTTGCAGGTAGTGCGGCCTGTCTCGCTCTTCCACTGCGACACGGTACGGAGGCAGCGGGCCAAACTCCACCGAAATAGCATTGCGATCTATGCAAGGCGATTGGCGGGAGTGCCTTGCGCAGCGAGAAACCGGTTGCGGGAGCCGAAGCAGCGGCGCAGACTGACCAAGGCCGGGAGACCCCGCCCGGACTGCCCCTGCGGGCGCACGTATGGCGGCAGGCAGCGACCGCCGGACGCCTGCGGGACCTATGCCCTAGACGGCCGACTCACCACCGGATGGTCCGTCACGTTCGGGTCTGCGCGGTGCGACATCTGCCTTTGACGACTGGTCACAGGCTCGTTACTGTCTGCTCAGTTGAGGGCGGTGGTGGTACTCCGTTATGGAGGACCTCCGTAGCCGGGATGCGCTGACTGGGAGGTTCTGGCCTTGCGTCTGACTTGTGTAGAGGCGCGGGAACTGTTTTCGTTTGACGTCCTGCGGATTGGCGAACTGCCGCGGACTCTTGTGGTGGTAGGGCCGAACGGCGCCGGGAAGACGAATCTGCTGCGACTGGTGGAGGTAGTCCGGGCGGCGGTCGAGCGCACATCGACGTATTCGCAGGAGTCATATCGGATGTTGGTGCGCTTCGCCGCTGCGCGACGTGTGGGTGCGCCGCCCGGGAATTTGTCGGGTGTCCGGCTGAGCATCGCCTTGACCGAGCCGTGGGAGCGCGAGTTGCTCGGGAGTTACGTCCGCGCCGCAGTCGGTTCGGCGCTGCTGCAGGGCACGGCTACCAACGGGGACGCCAGCGGTGTCATTGCCCGGATCCGGCAGGAGCTAACTGATGACGAGTTGATGCCCCTGAGCAGGGGCGCCATCGTGGCCGAACTGACAGACGCCGTGACCGGGACCTGGTCGGTTAGTTACGAGTTCAGCGTCGAAGGTCAGCGATTCCGCTGGGTGATCGACGGCGCGCCGGGCCGGGGAACGCTGGTTCGGATCGCCGACGCCGAGCGGACCGACATCCCGGCCTATCCGGTTACTCACAAACTCGACGTAGATGAGGCTCGCACACCGAGACAGGTACTCACTCTGGCGACCTTGCTGCCAGGACCAGGGGAGGCCATGGCGCTGACACTCGATGCAGGAACTCAGTGGGCAGAGCTAATCAGGGACTTCGCGCAGCAGGCCGGAATCCCGGTCGAGCAGACGAACCGCACGGCCTATTCCCTGGCACATGTCCTGAGCGTCGTCCTCGACCGCGGTCTCGTTCTGCTCGGGGACCTGCGGCAGCCCCCGCTGACGGAGTACTCCGCCGAGGATGTGGCGACTGATCCTTCGCCAGCCGACGGCAGCCGAATACCCGTCAGGCTGTTCCGGCTGAAGAATGGCAGTCGCACCGGGAGGCAGCAGTACGCGAGGATCCGGGAGTTGTTCACCAGGCTGACCGGTCTCAGCTTCGACATCTCCCTCGCCGAAGTGCAATCAAGTCAGGGGGATGAGTCCAGCTCAGTAGTCCAGATATCCGTTGTCGTCGAGCGGGACGGCCGTGACCTGCCGATCGAGTTCGCCGGCTCGGGAGTCTGGGAGGCGCTGCTTCTCAGCGCCACGCTCCCCGAATCCGCCGGTCTTGTCGCGGTCCTGGATGAGCCAGCCCGGAATCTCCATCCGACCCTGCAGCGGCGGCTGCTCACAGAGATGAGCCGTGCCCCCGGCCAGTTCATCCTGATGACCCATTCGCCCTATCTGGTGTCCGTGGACGACACCAGTGATTCTCCCGGGATCATCCGCTTCGACATCAAGCGCGCCGCGACGCGCGCTTGCCGCCTGTCCCTGTGCGCCGGCCCGGACGGTGCCAAGCTCAGGAAAATGCTCGGGGAGTCCGCTGACGCCCGTGCCCTGCTATTCGCCAGAGGCGTGGTCCTAGTCGAAGGGGGCACGGAACTGGGTGCTCTGCCTGAATGGTTCGGTAAAAGCGACACCGCCGGAAAGCACGGCACGCCTGACGCGCTCAACGTGATGATCCATTCCGTCGACGGCGACGCCGGCTACCGGACCTATGTCGCCTTCCTGCACGAGACAGGCATCCCGTGGACGATCGTCTGCGATGGCGCCGTCTACCGTTTCGGCCAGGAGACGAAACAGATCTTCGAGCAGGTTCTCGGCGCCGGAGCCGACTGCGCCGACATCCGGAATGCCGTAAACCAGGTCACGACGGGCGGGACCCTGAGCTTCGCGCAGGTCAAGAACCTCGGCGAGGAGTGCGGGATCTTCACCCTCGCCACAGGCTGGGACGCGTCCGATGAGAGTTTCGAGGCCTACGTCGAAACAGTCAGCCCTGGCTCTGTCGCGGCCGCAGCAAATGTCGTAGGGCGCAGCAAGCCTCGCCAGGGCAGACATTTGGCAGCTGCGACCGATTGCCCGGCTGAGGTCGACACGCTCTACGCCCAGATCCTGCATCGTCTCGGCATTGTCTGACAGCACCAAGAAGGTCGTCACATGCTCATGTAGCGCGAACGATTCATGGTCATGGCGCGCGCAGAGAACCGCATTCGGCGTGGGCTGGCCGTTGTTTGCACGATCGCGAAGGTTTTGCAGAACCGGGCAATCTGTTCATGCCCGGCCTCGCCGGCACCGCTGACAGCTCGGTCACACAACCTTGCCGCCGCTTGTGCAGTGAGGTCGTTGTCGTCGGCGTGACAGGCTAGCTGGCCTGGGCTGTGCTCTTCGGCGTGATCACCGAGGTGCCGGCCGAGAGTGCCTCAGCGTCGTAGGAGCCGCTGAGGCTAAATTCCGTCCACGAAAAGTCTCTCGGGCCGTCCTGGTGGTCTCGTTGGCCGTGTACGGCAAAGACCAGCGCCATTCCCTGTGAGTCTAGATAGTTACGGAGCCAGTCTTCTCTCACCGCGAGCAGCTCGCCGAGATGCTCAGCGGCGGTTGGCAGGTAACACATGACCGGTGCGCCGCCGTCGTGCCAGGCGGCGCTGTCACGGCTCCAGCGGAGGTTAGACGAGCATTGGATGACCGGGGTTCCGCAGCTGATGTGCTCGATAGTCGGCGAATCTGGGGGCTGACGTGCGGGAACGTGCGTCGGCCTGGATCGGCGGCGTGTATCTAGGCGGTGGTATCGGCCCTGGTCAGGGCGTTTCGGCAGTGAGCTGGAAG
>DAHVDE010000116.1 GCA_027313705.1 Actinomycetota bacterium
CACGCGGGCGGCGGATCTTCCCGGCGCGACCTGACCTCGACGTCGAGCTCGCCCGGCCGCGCGGCGGTGACGACGCACTGCGCGGTCAGGCCCGCGCCATCGGTGATGTCGACAAGTTCGCCAGGCGCCAGCCTGCGTACCGTCGTCGCGTGCCTGCCCTCAGCTCCCGCCAGGGTAAACCGGCCGCCTGTCAGCGTCGCCCGGTCACAGACGAATACCGGCGGCCTCACTTGCGCCGCTCAGCGCCCGTTGAAGGCGTCTCGCAGCCTGGAGAAGAATCCCTGCTCCCCTGGCGCGAACCGGCCAGGCGGCGACTCCTCGTTCCTGAGCCTCGCCAGTTGCCTCATCAACTCCTCCTGCTCGGGCTCGAGCTTGGTCGGCGTCTCGACCGTCACATGGATGATCAGGTCGCCGCGGCCAGGGCCGTGCAGGTGCGAGGAACCTTGCCCGTAAAGCGGGATGGACTGGTTCGACTGGGTGCCTGGCCGAAGGTCGATGCTGGCCGGGCCGTCGAGTGTCTGGATCGGCAGCGTGGCGCCGAGCGCGGCGGCCGTCATCGGGATCGTCAGCGTGCAGTGCAGGTCATCGCCGCGCCGCTCGAAGATCGGATGCGGCCTCTGAACGATCTCGAGGAACAGGTCGCCAGGCGGACCGCCGCCCGGTCCGACCTCGCCTTCAGCCGCGAGCTGAATGTGGGTGCCGTCCTCGACCCCGGCCGGGATCCTGACCTTCACGGTGCGTCTGGTCCTGACCCGCCCGTCCCCGTCGCACTCCGGGCATGGCCGCCTGATCACCGTGCCGAAGCCACCGCAGCCAGGACACGGCCGGGAAGTCATGACCTGACCGAGGAAGGACCTGGTGACCTGGCTCACTTCGCCGCGTCCGTTGCAGACGTCGCACGTAGTCGGGTGGCTGCCTGGCGCGCTGCCTTCGCCCGAGCAGGTCGGGCAGACCACGGCCGTGTCGACCGTCAGGTCCCTGGTCGCACCGAAGACGCACTCGGCCAGGTCGAGGTCCACGCGGATCGTGGCGTTGCGGCCGCGGCGCGCCCGGCTGCGCGGACCTCGGCTCGCGCCCGCCGTGCCGCCGAAGAATGCGTCCATGATATCGCTGAACGGGAAGCCCGCAGTGCCGAATCCCCCGCCACCGCCTGGGGCGAATGGATCGGCACCAAGGTCGTACATCTGCCGCTTTTGCGGGTCAGAAAGTACCTCGTAGGCCTGAGTGATTTCCTTGAAGCGCTCCTGGGTCACCGGGTCTGGGTTGACGTCAGGGTGCAACTCCCTGGCGAGCCTCCGGTATGCCTTCTTGATCTCGTCGGCATTCGCTTCCCGGCTCACGCCAAGAGCGGCGTAGTAGTCCGTTGCCACGCTCATCCCCTACGACTCCGCCAGGATCTGGCCCGTGTACCGTGCCACGGCGCGTACCGCTCCCATTGCTGTTGGATAGTCCATTCTCGTCGGCCCTACCACGCCGAGCCTGGCCAGCGGGCGATCAGCCGACCCGTAGGCGGCCGCGACCACCGAGGTGCTGCGCAGTCCGAGCACGTCATTTTCCGCACCGATCCTGACCGTGACCGATGTCTGATCGTCAAGCTCGCCGAGCAGCCGCATGAGGACCACCTGCTCTTCGAGTGCCTCGAGTACCTCGCGCAGCCCGGCGGAGAAGTCTGCGGCGGTCAGGTTGGATGCCCCGCCGACGACGATCTTCTCCTCGTGCCGCTCGACAAGTGTCTCAAGGATGACAGAGAACACCGCCGCCGCGCTGGCACGTTCCCTAGGCTCGACCCGCTCGGGCAGGCCGGCCAGAATGGTAGCGACTTCGGCCAGTTTGTGCCCGTCCAGGCAGGCGTTGAGCACAGCCCGCAACTGCACGATGGAATCCTCGTCGAGGACTCCGGGCAACTCGACCACCCGCTGCTCGACCCGGCCGGTGTCGGTGATCAGCACCAGCAGCAGCCTGGTGTCGTTCAGCGGCACGAGCTCGACATGGCGGATCGCTGACTTGCTGAGCGACGGGTACTGCACGACGGCTACCTGCCTGGTTAGCTGGGCTAGCAGCCGCACGGTGCGCATAACGACGTCATCAAGATCGTAGGCGCCGACCAGGAAAGTCTCTATCGCACGCCGCTCGGCCCTGGAAAACGGCTTGATGCTAGACAGCCGGTCGACGAAGAGCCGGTACCCCTTGTCGGTAGGTATCCGGCCGGCGCTCGTGTGCGGCTGGACGATATAGCCCTGGTCCTCCAGCACCGCCATGTCGTTCCTGATCGTGGCCGGTGAGACATCAAGGCCATGCCTGTCCACCAGAGCCCGCGACCCAACCGGCTCGTTCGTCGAGACAAAGTCCTCGACGATCGCACGCAGCACTGCGAGCTTCCTGTCGTCCAGCATCCGTTCACCTCCCCTGGCACTCGATGCTCCTGAGTGCCAAGTCTATGGCGGAAACCATACTTGGACAGCCCCGGCCAAGTCACCGTGTGGAACCTACCTGGTTTCACTCGCCGTTAAGTTTGGTGACTGTACGTGTAATTCTGCTAACGTACAGTCATAATATCTGCCACCTTACGGGGAGGAACCGCCATGAGGTCTGTCGCCGGCCGGCCGGAGCAGGCACGCGCCTGGCCCCTGCGCGAGCGTGCCGCCACCGGCCGGCCGGCCATAGTGCCTCTCGTGATCCCGGCACAGTCCACCGGGATACAGCCAGCAGGGATACAGCCAGCCGGGGTCAGGCCGGCACTCGAAAGCGCTCAGCGTCGCAGCCTGCCCTCAGGTTCGAGCCGCGCGGAGGTGCCTGCCGCACTTGTGCCGCCGGTGACCTCAGCCAGGGTCACTGCCTTCACCACCTACCTGCTGACCGCGGTGCTCAGCTTCATTCCGGCGGCCGTGACCTGCCTGCTGGGCAAGCGCAGGGACACCTTCCTGCGGCGCCACGCCGTCCAGGCCATGAACGCCGCCTTCACCACGCTGCTCTATTCGGTGAGCTCAGCCGTCCTGACCGCCATCCTCGCGCTCGACAACCTTCGGCTTGGCCTTCAGGCCGGAGCCACCGCCGCCATGTTCTGCTGGCTGGTGACCTTCGGCTACCTGGTCGCGGCCGCGATCTCGGCCGCTCGCGGCCGCTTCTACCAGATGCCCCGCTGCCTGTGCGCTGATCTGCTGCACCCTCGGCGGGTCAGAGCCGGCCAGAGCGCCGACACCTAATCGGTCAGGTCGCGGATGACGGCGTCAGCCAGCAGGCGGCCAGGTGCAGTCAGCACAACCCGGCCAGCGGCAAGCGCCTGAGCGTCGGCCATGCCGTCGGCCATCCAGGCCGTTGCCGCACGCCGGCCTGCCGCAGACAACTCGCTGACGGCGCAGCCTCCCGCCAGCCTGGTAGTCAGCAAGATCCGCTCGATCCTGCGCTGGTCCGCGTCGAGCACCTCCCTGGCCTGCCCAGGGCTGGCGCCAGAGGAAATCCTGGCGGCGTAGGCGGACGGGTGCCGCACGTTCCACCAGCGGGTGCCGCCCACATGACTGTGCGCACCAGGGCCGATGCCCCACCAGTCGCCGCCCTGCCAGTACAGCAGGTTATGCGCGCACCTCGCCTGTTCTGCGGCGGCCCAGTTGGAGATCTCGTACCACGCAAGCCCGGCCGCGGTGAACTCGGCATCGGCGGCCAGGTACTTGTCGGCCATCTCATCGTCGTCAGGTGCGGCCAGATCGCCTCGCCTGATCGCAGCGGCCAGCCTGGTGCCTTCCTCGACTATCAGCGCATAGGCCGAGACGTGGTCGGGCCCGGCTGCCAGCGCTGCGTGCACGGACTCCTTCCAGTCTGCGGCGCTCTCCCCTGGCGTGCCGTAGATCAGATCCAGGCTGACGTGCTCGAAACCCTCGGCCCTGGCCCAGGCGGCGCACTTGGCGGGCAGGCCAGGCGTGTGAGTGCGGTCAAGGACGCTGAGTACATGACCGGCCGCGCTTTGCATGCCGAAGGAGATCCTGGTGAACCCGGCGGCTCGCAACAGGCCAAGTGACCGCTGGTCGGCGCTTTCCGGATTCGCCTCCGTAGTCACCTCGGCGCCGTCCGCCAGCCCGAACTCGCCCTCGATCGCGCGCAGGATCGCGGCCAGGCTAGCCGGCGGCAGCAAGGTCGGCGTGCCGCCGCCGAAGAACACCGTCCGCACCCGCGGCGCGGACGGGCCGAGCACCCGGCGCGCGAACCTGATCTCCTCGATCGCCAGCCGCGGGTAACTGTCCCGCGAGGCACCGCCAAGCTCGGCGGCCGTGTAGGTGTTGAAGTCGCAGTACCCGCACCTGGTGCGGCAGAAAGGCACATGCACGTACATGCCGAACGGCTGGTGGCCAAGGCCGCCGAGCGAGGCCGGCGGGAGCTGGCCGTCGGCTGGAACTGGCTGGCCGCCAGGTGGCGTTCCCGGCATGCTCAGGCCCGTACCCGGCCGAGCACTTCGGCACCGATCTCGTCCCACTTCGCGCCGCGCCCGGCCACTGTCAGCAGGGTCCGCATGATCTCGGTATCCCCGTAGTACGCCCGCATGGCATCGGCCACGGTTACCCGCACCTCCGGCCGGCTCAGCACCACTATCTGGTCGCCCGCCCCGATCTCGCCAGCACTGAGCACCCGCAAGTACGCACCGGGCCGCCCTGCGGCCGCGAACCGCCTGACCCACTGGCCTTCGCCCGTCCATGCCTTGAACACCTGGCAGGGGATCCTGGGCGCAGTGACCTGCGCCACGACGTCCTCGCCGAGTTGCCAGACCTCGCCGATGAGCGCCCCGGTCACGTCGAGCGATGAAGTAGTGAGGTTCTCGCCGAACTCCCCGTTGCCGAACTCACGTCCTGCCTGCTCGGTCCACCAGTCAAGGTCCTCCCTGGCGTAGGCGTAAAGCGCCTGCTCGGCGCCGCCATGATGGTCGAGGTCGGCCTGATGGTCACCGGCCAGGCCGAGTGCGCAGGCGAAGACGCGGCCAGGTACCTTGCGCTTGTCGATCGCGGTCCGACCCTGGCGGCCGGACACCTCGATGTCCTTGATCTCACCTACGTTGACGGAGATGATCCTGGCGTTGCTCATGCCCGCAGGCTAGCCGACGCAGGGGTTACCCTAAGAATGGCTTTTCCAGGCGGGGCAGAGCGACGGGACCAGGCATCGATGGCAACTGGCAGCTACTACGGGCGGATGCGGGCAACCGACGCTGACCGTGAGAAAGTCCACGAGGTACTTCAGTCCGCTTACGCGGACGGCAGGCTCACCTGGGAAGAGTTCGATAGCCGCTCGACCGCCCTGGTCAACGCCAAGACCTACGATCAGCTCGCCTCGCTGACCACCGACCTGCGCAGGCCGGCGCCCTACCAGGCTCAGTCCTACCCGCTGGCGGTTCCTTCCGGGCGCACTAACGCGCTTGCCGCGGTTTCGCTCGGGTTCGGCGTCGGCCAGATATTCCTGCCCATCCTCGGGGCCATCATCGCGATCGTGACCGGGCACCTCGCCAAGGGCCAGATCAAGGACAGCGGAGACTACGGCAGCGGGCTGGCCACCGCGGGGCTGGTGCTCGGCTATGTCGGCCTGATCCTCCCGATCCTGCTCTTCGTGCTGGTCTTGGGGGCAGTCGGCTGACCACCTGGCACTGGCTAGTCTGGCTAGATGACGGCTAGTGAGTACCGCGGCCGCAGGCTTGGCTCCATGCGGGCGACCGATGCGGACCGTGAGACAGTCAGGGCCATACTCGAAGATGCCCACGCGGAAGGCAGGCTGAGCTGGGAGGAGTTCGATACCCGGTCGACCGCGCTGGTCAGCGCAAAAACCTACGACCAGCTGGCCAGCCTGACCGCGGACTTGCCCAACCGGATTCCTGCCGTGCCTCCGCAGGTCTACGACCCTGGCATGCCCATCGGGGAAGCACCGCTCAACAACCTGGCGCTCGCCTCGTTCTCGCTTGGCCTCAGCCAGATCTTCTTCTGGTTCCTCACCGGCATCCCCGCCATCATCACCGGGCATATCGCCCGTCATCAGATCAAGCGGACCAGCGAGCAGGGCGCGGGTTTCGCGCTCGCCGGGCTCGTACTCGGTTACGCCGGCCTCGGGCTTGCGGTGCTCACCGGCCTCATCATCACCTTGATCGTCCTCGCCACGATCTAGCGAAGCCGGACCCGACGCCCGGCGCGCCTTCGGCGGTTGCGTGCCTTCAGCGGTTCTTGTCCGGCCCCTGCTCGGCGGACAAGGCTGCGACGAAGGCCTCCTGCGGCACCTCGACCCGGCCGATGGTCTTCATCCGCTTCTTGCCTTCTTTCTGCTTTTCCAGCAGTTTGCGCTTGCGGGTGATGTCACCGCCGTAGCACTTGGCAAGCACGTCCTTGCGCATCGCCCTGATGTTCTCCCTGGCGATGATCCTGGCACCGATGGCGGCCTGGATCGGCACCTCGAACTGCTGCCTGGGAATCAGCTCCTTGAGCCGCGCGGTCATGGCCAGGCCATACTCCCTGGCCTTGTCTGAGTGCACGATCTGGCTGAAGGCGTCGACCGGCTGGCCCTGAAGCAGGATGTCGACCTTCACGAGGTCGGCCTCCTGCCCCCCGGCCGGCTCGTAGTCGAGCGAGGCATATCCCCTGGTACGCGACTTAAGCTGGTCGAAGAAGTCAAAGATGATCTCGGCAAGCGGCATGGTGTACCTGATCTCGACCCGGTCCTCCGACAGGTACTCCATGCCGATCAGCACGCCTCGCCTTGACTGGCAGAGTTCCATGATCGCGCCGATGTAGTCGGCTGGCGCGAGAATGGTAGCCCGCACCACCGGCTCGTAGACACTCGCGATCTTGCCCGCGGCGATGACTCCCGTCTTGGTGGCCACACCGCCTGGACCGCTCGGGAACTCACTTGGGTTGGTCACGACCACCTCGGCGCCGGAGTCCATGACGACCCGGTACACCACGTTAGGCGCCGTGGAGATCAGCGAGAGATCGAACTCTCGCTCAAGCCGCTCCCTGACGATCTCCATGTGCAGCAGGCCGAGAAATCCGCACCTGAACCCGAAGCCGAGCGCCGTGGACGTCTCTGGCTCGTAAACGAGCGAGGCGTCGTTGAGCCTCAGCTTGTCCAGGGCATCACGCAGATCGGGATACTCGTCGCCGTCTACCGGGTAGAGGCCGGAGAACACCATCGGCTTGGGGTAGGAGTAACCGGGCAGCGGCGCTTTCGCCTGGCGTGCGGCGCTCGTCATCGTGTCGCCGACCCTGGCCTGCCTGACGTCCTTAACGCCGGTGATCAGGTAACCGACCTCGCCTGCTGCCAGTCCGTCTGAGGGCACAGGCTCAGGCGAGATCACCCCGATCTCGAGCGTCTCGTGAATCGCGCCGGTCGAGAGCATCAGCGTGCGCTCCCGGCGGGAAAGCTGACCGTCGACCATCCGGACGTAGGTGACGACACCCCGGTAAGTGTCATATACCGAGTCGAAAATCAGTGCTCGCGCGGGCGCGTCGAGCACGCCGTTCGGCGCGGGCACCTGGGCAACCACCTCATTGAGCAACTCGGTGACGCCTTCTCCGGTCTTGGCCGACACTCTCAGGACTTCGGATGACTGGCAGCCGATGATCTTGGCTAGCTCTTCTGCGTACTTCTCCGGCTGGGCCGCCGGCAGATCGATCTTGTTGAGCACGGGGATCAGGTGCAGGTCAGCGTCGAGTGCCAGGTACAGGTTGGCGAGGGTCTGGGCTTCGATTCCCTGAACGGCGTCGACGAGCAGGATCGCGCCCTCGCACGCGGCCAGTGACCTGGACACTTCATAGGAGAAGTCCACGTGCCCAGGGGTGTCGATCAGGTTGAGCACGTAGTTTCGACCATCGGTGCCCCGCCACGGCAGCCGCACTGCCTGGCTCTTGATCGTGATGCCGCGCTCGCGCTCGATGTCCATCCTGTCCAGGTACTGCGCTCGCATCTGCCGGTCACCGACCACGCCGGTGAGCTGAAGCATGCGGTCGGCCAGCGTCGACTTGCCGTGATCGATATGAGCGATGATGCAGAAGTTCCTGATCATCGCCTGATCGGTGCGGGAAGGTTCGGGCAGCACTGCGGCACCCGCCTGCGCTTTCATTCGCGCGGCCGGTGCAGCCGGGCTGCTCGCTGGCTCGGACATTGGTGGCACGCCGTCTATGGTCGCATGCCAGAACCGGTGCACTGGCCAGCGGCCATGGCTGCTGGCCATGGCCGCGCGGGCACGGCTGCGGGCACGGCTCCCGGCGCAGCCGCGGGTATGTGCGGTACGAACTGGCCGATTGGTTTGAAGACGAGAGCAGGAGTCGGATATTCTTGCTTGTCTGCCGGGCGGAGCCCGACCAACGAACCCATGAATTAGCGAGGCTTTCGCGTGGCGAATATCAAGTCCCAGATCAAGCGTAACAAGCAAAACGAAAAGGCCAGGCAGCGCAACAAGGCCGTCAAGTCCTCGCTCAAGACCGCCGTGCGCAGCTTCCGCGAGGCTGCCGATGCCGGCGACGCCGACAAGGCGGGCGAGGCGCTGCGTGCCGCCTGCGTCAAGCTCGACAAGGCAGCCAGCAAGGGCGTCATACACAAGAACCAGGCCGCGAACCGCAAGTCTTCCCTTGCCAAGCGCGCCGCCGCCCTTAAGCAGGGCTAGCACAGAAGCAGGGCTAGCACAGAAGCAGGCTAAGCCGGTGACCGGCCATCGTCGCGTCGGCGTTAGTCGGCGGTCGCGTCGGCGTTAGTCGGCGCGCGACCGGCACTCAACGATGACGCGGACGAGATGCTCGAGCGCGTATCCTGCGCTGGCACCTTCTCCCTTGACCTGGGCGTCGGCCAGTGCGACGGCGGCGTGGGCGCGCGCTAGCCCGGCCGGGGTCCAGCCACGAAGCTGCTGGCGGGCCTTGTCGATCATCCAGGCGGGCATGCCGAGTTCTGCGGCTGCGGCCTGCCCGCTCTTGCCACGAGACACCGAGCCCACTTGTCCTAGCGTGCGAAGGCCGCGCGCCAGCGCACTAGTGACAAGTACCGGCGCAGTTCCGACCGCCAGCGCCCAGCGCAACTGCGTCAGGGCCAGGGCCAGGTTGCCTTCAAGAGCCCGGTCGGCGACGCTGAAGCCGGTCGCCTCGGCTCGCCCGCGCCAGTAGCGAGCCACGACCTGCGCGCTGACCACCCCAGTGGTGTCTGACACCAGCTGATCGCACGCGCCGGCCAGGTCGCGAAGATCGGTACCGACCGCGTCCAGAAGGCCGCGCAGCCCGCCGTCGTCTGCCTTCCGCCCGGCGCGGGCGAACTCGGCGCGCAGAAAGTCCATCCGCTCACCGAATTTCCTGACCATCTGACAGTCGACCCGGCGCGCCCCGGCCGCTTGCAGCGTGCCCAGCAACTGCTTGTTCTTGGCCCCTCCCGAGTGCGTCACGACCAGGGTCACCTCAGGCGGCGGATCGGCCGCCAGCGCGCCGAGCTCGGCTGCCACTGCGGTGCTCGCCTCCTGGGCCGCCCTGACGATCACTACGGTCTCCCCGCCGAACAGCGAAGGCGAGGTGAGCACCGACAGCTCGCCGACGGCAAGTTCGCCCGCCCTGGCATCGTGAATGTCCGCACCAGCCGCCTGGTCACCAGCCGCAGGCCCGCCATGGCCCGCGCTGGCAAGCGCGGCCTTGACGGCTCGCTCGATGAGTAGCTCTTCCTCGCCGACGATGAGGGTGATAGATGGCCTGGCGGCCTTCGCCGCGGCCTGGTCTTCTCGCGAAGCTCGCGCTGCCACCCGGCAAGCCTACCGATCCCGCCCCCCGGATGCCGCAGGCTAGCGGGCTACCCTGGACCGGCCGGCTGGTAAGCTCACCGCATCAAGACCATCCGCGCCGGACGCCATGCCCTCCGAACCCCAGCCCGTTAGCGGCTGGCCTGCCAGCGACTTGCCCGCCCCCGCGCATACCTGGACGCGCAGGCTGATCAGGAGCCCGTTCCTGCCGCTGTCCGCCTGGACCGGCATCTGGTTCGCCATTCTGGCCAGGCACGGCGGGATCGCCTGGATCTTCTTCGTCAAGGGCAGCAGCCTGCTCTTCGACGGTAACTACAACGGTCATAACCGGCCGGGTTTCATGCACCTGTACCACAGCTACCCTGGCATGCAGATCGGCCCGCTGGCTTTCGTGCTTGCCCAGGTGATCAGGAACGTCGTCCCCGGCCAGCCGGTCGGCCCGTACCAGGGAGTCGTGCTCGCCCAGCTCATCATGTCGGCCATCGGGCTCGGCGCACTCGCGGTGATCCGCCGGATAATCCTGGTCAGCCGTCAGGACCTTGCGGCCAGCAGGGGGTTCCGGCCGGCCTTCCTGGCGGGCGGCGCCGTCTTCATGGTCGCCTGGACGGAACTCGCAGTCGCCTACGGCCACCTCGATGATGCCCTCGCGCTGCTGCTCGGCACCTGCGCCTTGCTAGCCGCGATCACCGGCCGCCCGGTACTGACCGGGCTGGCGATCGGCCTGGCCGCAGACGCCAAGCCGTGGGCGCTGATTTTCCTGCCCGTGCTGCTGGTTACCGACCGCAACTGGCGGGTGGGCCGGCCCTGGCAGGACAGGCCGCCCGGCCGGCCGCTGCTCGCCAGCCTGCGCTCGCCGCTCATCGCCACCGCGTTCGCGCTGGCTGCGGTTGTCGCGGCCTGGCTGCCCTTCTTCATCGCCGATCCGCTGACCATCAGAGCACTGCACTACACGATCGCCAACATGCCGGACTCAGGGCTGCGGGCACTCGGCGTCCACGCGGCCGCCACTCCGCCCTGGGATCGCTCAGCCCAGGTCCTCGTGGCGTGCGCGCTCGGTGTCGTCGCGATCTGGCGCCGTCGCTGGCCAGCGATATTGCTGCTCGGCGCCGGGGCCAGGATCGCACTCGACCCAGGAGTGCACGGCTATTACACGCCCGACATCATGGTCGGCGCGTTGCTCTGGGACCTGCTCGGCACCCGCCGACCGCTGCTCGCCTGGACCTGCATCTCGTTCTTCGCGCTCAACTTGATACCGCTCATCACCGCGAACAGCGTTATCCGAGGCGACTTCCGCCTCTACCTTGTTGTCGCCTTCACGATATTCGTGCTCGCCGTACCCGCCCGCCTGACCTGGGATCTGCGATCCGATGCCGCCCATGAGCAGCCAGCCAGCCAGCACCTGACCGCCGCCCCGACACCACCGCCAGCCAGGCCGGCCGTCAGAGGGTGACCGGTTCCCCGCCGCGCCACACCCGGTAAGGGCGCAGCCCGTGCGACCAGGCGAAGGCGCCTTCGTGGTCGGCATCCCAGGCCACGATGTCGGCCAGTCTGCCTCTGCCCATCGCTCCCCGGTCAGGAGCCCGCAGTGCCTGCGCACCTCCCACGGTCGCCGCCCGCAGCGCCTCTGTGACGCTCAGGCCGAAGTTGGCGATCGCCATCGTGATCACCAGCGGCATCGACGTGATGCCATTGGTGCCTGGCGAGTGCCCGGAACCGAGCGCGATGTTCGCGCCGCGGTCGAGCAGTGCGCGCACCGGAGGCGTCCTGCCGTTGTCTGACTGGTTCGCCGGGCAGACGACCGCGGTCACGTTCGCCTTGGCCAGCGAGGCAACATCGCCGTCATCGATGCTGTAGAGCAGGTCGGCGGAGACGCACCCGATTTCCGCGGCCAGTTTCGCCGCGCCGAACCTCGGCTCGCCAGTAACGTGAATCCTGGGCAGCAGGCCGGCGGCCCGTCCCACGTTCAGGATCCAGCGTGCCTCATGCTCGGTGAACCTGCCCTCGTCGCAGTACACGTCGATGCTGTCCGCCCCGGCCGCCGCCGCGTCATTGCACCAGGTACCGACCGCGTCCACGTAGTCGTGCCTGCGCCCGAAGTACTCGGGCGGAAGCGCGTGAGCCGCGAAGAAAGTAGCGTGGACCCGCGGCATGTCCCGCTCGGCGGCCAGCGATCGCAGCAGCCGGACGTCGGCGAGTTCGCCGTCCCTGGTGAGGTGGTAGCCGGTCTTGGCCTCGATCGTGGTAGTACCGCTGACCAGCCAGTCCCTGAGACGGCCGCGGACATGATTGCACAGGGTCCACGGATCGGTGCCCCTGGTGACCGTCACCGTCGAAGACAACCCGCCGCCGGCCGACACGAT
The DNA here is from genome assembly GCA_027313705.1 of Actinomycetota bacterium. Taxonomy (GTDB): domain Bacteria; phylum Actinomycetota; class Actinomycetes; order Streptosporangiales; family Streptosporangiaceae; genus Chersky-822. The sequence goes on from DAHVDE010000116.1 coordinate 12,091, forward strand.
CTCGGTCATCGACGCGCCACCTGACCGCATCGCAAGCTCCGCCCAGCGATTCCCGGCGTAGACCGGGTGGGTGTGGCTGTCGATGAGTCCAGGCGTGACCAGGGCGCCACCCAGGTTTTCTACCTGATCGACATCGACAATGTCATCGATTACGCCCGGCAAGCTGGGCGGAAGCTGGTTCGCCTGGCCCGCCCAGACAATTCGGTCGTCCTGCATGAGGATCGCCGTATTACTGACTATTTCAGTACCAGTCCATAGTCGGCCGATATTGGTGAGCAGGCGGATCACCGGGGCGCTCCAGGCTTCCGCCCGCTCCGTCGCAGGTCCGCTGCCTGCGCAAACTCGCGCGAGCAGCCACCAGCAGGGCGCGTTCTTGCCAAGGTCGTTACCGCCACCTCACCTGCCGCGCGACTCCGGCACTGAATTAGCCGGACGGATCGCTCACATCAAATCGGATAGCACGATATGTGACTGCAGTGTCCACTCAACGGGACCTCACATACCATATCGGCTGCGTGAGCTTAACGCACTAGCCAATCACGATCCGGCTACGAAGACTCTGCGGCCGGACGAAGCTAGCTGGGTTCCGCGCTCACCACGAACCGGTCGAGCTCGTGCGCCAGGCCAGGCGGAACGCGCGCTGCCAGGACCGTGCCAGCACCGGTGTGCTCCACGCTCAGCACCTCGCCTTCCTGGTGCGCCCTGGCCAGCAAGTCGCCGCGGGCGTAAGGCAGCAGGACGTTAACCTCGGTGACCAGCCTGGGCAGCAGTCGCTCGATCTCGGCAAGCAGTTCGGGCATTCCGGCACCGGTCAGCGCGGACACGGCGACTGACTGCGGCTCGACCAGCCGCAGCCCTTTCAGGTCGATCTCCGGCGCGGCGTCGGCCTTGTTGAACACCACGAGCTCAGGCACCTCGCGGGCGCCAACCTCGCCAAGCACCTCGCGCACGGCCGCGATCTGCGACCTGGGGTCGGCGTCCGAGCTGTCTACCACGTGCAGGATCAGGTCGGCGTCGGCGACCTCTTCGAGAGTCGACCTGAACGCATCGACCAGCTGATGCGGCAGATGGCGGACAAACCCCACCGTATCGGTCAGCGTGAATGGTGCGCCAGATGGCAGCCTCGCCTTGCGGACTGCCGGGTCGAGCGTGGCGAACAACGAATTGTCCACCAGCACGTGCGCCCCGGTCATGCGGTTGAGCAAGCTGGACTTGCCCGCATTGGTGTATCCGGCGATCGCGACCGATGGCACCTCACGGCGCCGTCGCTCGGCGCGCTGTACCTCACGGCCGACCGACATCTGCGAGATCTCGCGCTTCAGCTTGGCGATCCTGGCCCTGATCCGGCGCCGGTCGGTCTCGATCTTGGTCTCGCCTGGACCTCGGGTCCCGATGCCGCCGCCTCCGGCCACCCGGCCGCCGGCCTGCCTGGACAACGCCTCGCCCCAGCCGCGCAACCTCGGCAGCATGTACTGCATCTGCGCGAGTTCTACCTGCGCCTTGCCCTCCTTGCTCTTGGCGTGCTGGGCGAAGATGTCGAGGATGAGCGCCGTACGGTCAACGACCTTGACCCGTACCACGCCTTCGAGCTTGCGCAGCTGCGACGGGGTGAGCTCGCCATCGCAGATCACCGTGTCCGCGCCCGTCTCCGCCACGAGTTCAGCCAGTTCCCGCGCCTTTCCCGATCCGACGTAAGTCGACGCGTCCGGTCTGCCGCGGCGCTGAACGAGACCGTCGAGCACCGCGGAACCCGCGGTTTCCGCTAGCTGGGCAAGCTCGCGCAGCGAGTGCTCGGCCATCTCGAGCGTGCCCTCAGTCCATACGCCAAGCAGGACAACGCGCTCAAGCCGCAGCGCGCGGTACTCAACTTCGCTGACGTCCTGCAGTTCGGTCGACAGGCCTGCCACTCGCTTGAGCGCGTGCCGCTCATCTAGGTCAAACCGGCCGGGATCGTAGCTTTCACCGCTCGCGTCGTCATCGGCGTGGTAATCGAAGTCTGCTGTCATCTGCCTTCCAGAACCGGGTCACGAGACTGCGTGCCACTCGATGGTGACATGAGCGGCACTCATAGTCACATGAATAACACCGCGGCACGCCCGGATGTGCCCGCCGGCGTGGTTCAGGATCTGACGGCCGGCGAGAATGGGCAAGTCGATGCGCACGAAGTCCTTACCACGAAGTCCTTACCACGAGCGAGAGGCGCGGCGGGATGACCTACGGCCACGGCGTCGAGATCACAGGCGCGATCAATGACCGCTACGACGAGATCCTGACTCCGCAAGCGGTAGACCTCCTGGTCAAGCTGCAGCGCGAACTCATACCGCGCCGGGCGGAACTGCTGCTTGCCAGGGCCAGGCGTCAGCAGCAGATCAGCGCGGGTACCAACTTCGACTTCCTGCGCCAGACCGAGGCGATCAGGGCTGACAAGATCTGGCGGGTCGCTCCCCCTGCGCCAGGACTGGTCGACCGCCGCGTGGAGATCACCGGACCGACCGACCAGAAGATGACGATCAACGCGCTGAACTCCGGCGCGAAAGTGTGGCTGGCCGACTTCGAAGATGCCAACACCCCGCTCTGGGACAACATGATCACCGGTCAGCTCAACCTGAAGGATGCGCTTGACCGCAAGATCGACTTCACCAGCCCGGACGGCAAGGCGTACAAGCTGCGCCCTGACGACGAACTGGCCACGATCGTCGTCCGGCCACGCGGCTGGCACCTGGACGAGAAGCACCTGCTTGTCGACGGCGGCCGGATGTCGGCCAGCCTGTTCGACTTCGGCCTGTACTTCTACCATTGCGCGCAGCGGCAGGTCGACAAGGGCAAGGGCCCCTACTTCTACCTGGCCAAGCTGGAGAGCCATCTCGAGGCCAGGCTATGGAACGACGCGTTCAACATCGCGCAGGACACGCTCGGCCTGCCTCGCGGAACAATCAGGGCAACCGTGCTGATCGAAACGATTCCGGCCGCCTTCGAGATGGCAGAGATTCTCTACGAACTGCGCGAGCACAGCGCCGGGCTCAACGCCGGTCGCTGGGATTACCTGTTCTCGATCATCAAGAAGTTCCGTACCCGCGGCCGCGACTTCGTGCTGCCCGAGCGCAACTCGGTGACCATGACTGCGCCTTTCATGCGCGCCTACACCGAACTGCTGGTCAAGACCTGCCATGAGCGCGGCGCGCACGCGATGGGGGGAATGGCGGCCTTCATCCCGAGCCGCAGGGATCCGGAAGTTAACGAGGTCGCGCTGGCCAAGGTCCGCGACGACAAGACCCGCGAGTCGCGGGACGGCTTCGACGGCTCCTGGGTCGCCCACCCCGACCTGGTACCGATCTGCCGCGAGGTCTTCGACAGCGTGCTAGGCGACTCGCCCAACCAGATCACCAAGCGCAGGGACGAAGTCAGCGTCACGGCCGCCGAACTGCTCGACGTCAAGAGCACCCCTGGCCAGATCACCGAGGCCGGCCTGCGCAACAACGTCAGCGTCGGCCTGCAGTACCTGGCCAACTGGCTGGCGGGCATCGGGGCGGTAGCTATCTTCAACCTGATGGAAGACGCGGCGACCGCCGAGATCTCCCGGTCGCAGGTCTGGCAGTGGATACACAACGACGTGGAACTCGCTGAAGGCGCCCGGATAACTCACGCCCTGGTTAGCAAGATCATCGGCGAAGAGCTCGCCAAGATCGCGACCGCGCTCGGCGACTCCTACGACGAGAAGCAGTACGAGCAGGCAGCGGCGCTGTTCAAGGAAGTGGCACTCGCCGACCAGTACGACGAGTTCTTGACCCTGCCCGCCTACGAGCGCATGCCCTGAGGCCAGCGGCCGCGCGCCGGAGCGCAAATCGGGCTAAGTTCTGGGTATGCCAACCCAGTTTGAGAAGGCCGAGCAGTTCCTCGCACTGCACCGCGGCAAGTCCCCGCTGCTGATGCCCAACGCGTGGGATGTCGGGTCGGCGAAGCTGCTCGCCTCGCTCGGATTCCAGGCGCTAGCGACCACCAGCAGCGGCTTCGCGGCGACTCTCGGTCAAGTCGACGGGACGGTGACCCGCGAAGAGGCGCTGGCGCACTGCGCGGCGATCGTCGGCGCCACCGACCTGCCGGTATCCGCTGACCTTGAGAACTGCTACGCCGAGGACCTCGAAGGAGTCGCGCAGACGGTGCGGCTGGCGATCGAGGCCGGCCTGGCCGGCTGCTCGATCGAGGATTACTCGAGCGGACCAGACGCCAGGATTTACGACCGGGAACTTGCAGCCGAGCGGGTCGCGGCCGCCGCCGCGGCGGCGCACGCCGGTCAGGTACCGCTGGTCCTGACCGCGCGCGCCGAGAACCACATCCGCGGCAACCCCGACCTCGCCGACACGATCGCCAGGCTGCAAAGCTACGCCGAGGCCGGCGCCGACGTGCTCTACGCACCCGGCATCACCAAGCACGCCGAACTGCGCGAACTCGTCGCCTCCGTGGACCGCCCGGTCAACGTGCTCGCGCTGCCGCAAGTCCCGCCGGTCGCCGAACTCGCCCAGCTAGGGGTCGCGCGCGTGTCGGTCGGCGGTGCCTTCGCCTTCGCCGCTCTCGGCGCCGTTGCCGAGGCCGGCCGGGAACTGCTCGAGCACGGCAGCTACGGCTACTGGGCGCTGGCCAGGCCGGGCACCGCCGCGGCCCGCGCCGCCTTCACCCGCTGACCCGGGCGTCAGCCAACCGCTGGGCCTCGAAGCCTGCCGAGCTGCACGATCGGGTTGAAGCTGGGCGACGCTTCGTGAGTTCTACGGCGATGAGGCACGGGCGCAGATCACGCAGGCCATCGGCGCTCTCTCACTCGTCGGCAAGTTCCCGCAAGTTCCTTCCCTGGCAGGTCCTCGGTCGGGCAGCCTCGATGCCGACGACGGTGAGATGCCGCCACGGGGTCGAAAGTCGGGATCTAGCCCGTATTTTCGTGATGGTCTCGGCCCTGTCGCGGCCGGGTTACTGGCTGAGCAGGACGTGCTTGCGCAGTAGCCCGAAGGTGGCTCGGCCATACATCTGCCGCTTGAGCATTTTCAGAGTTCCATGGCAGGGTCAGGCCGTTGAGGACAGCGTCGTGGTCGTGGCGCAGGCCCAGGTGAAGGAGTGCAGGTCGGGCTGGTCGTCGGCCTCGACGGCGGTGATCCAGTCCGCCGGGCGCGCCGCGCGGTCAGCCCCGCGATCTGCTCAGCGAAGGTTTTCTTCCGGCAATCCGGGTTAACGCCGAAGAACCGGCGCACCGCTAGCCGGATCACCACCCGGCGGCCGCCAACCGGGGCGTCAGCCAGCCGCCGCCCGTAAGAGCTGTGCACCCGGCCCGACACCTGGCCGCAGCGCGGGCACGCGGCCTGGTCCGCGCGGGCGCGCGCCCGCAGGCACAAGCACCCCGCCAGCTCGGCGGCCTCCACGATCACCCCGCCCAGATGCGGCAGCAGCACCTCCGGCCTGATCCCAAGCTGGCACGACAAGCAACCCCTGACCTGCGACAATGACACGGCGGACTCCTGGGAGGACGGCTGGCTTCGACAACCGCCGGCCTACCAGGAGTCCCTCCAAAATTCCCCCGTAACACGCCGACCACCGGATAAAGCAGGCCGGATCGTTACACGCCCAACTTCCGGCCGAAAGGGCTCGTTACCGTCACGAAATACCGGCCAGATCCAAAATTCGAACGCCGTTGACGCTGCCATAGGCTGGCAAACGCTAGACGGGGCGGTGCGAGGACCGCCCGCTGTGTCACATCGGGTTGCCCGGGTGGATCGCCGGTGAACGCCGCGCCGTCCAGGAATATCATCGACTCGCGTACGGCCAGTTCCTTGGCTAGTTGCTGGACCGACAGAAGGGCGTCCGGCGGAAGGCCGTCGAGCAGGTCATCGGTGACGCAATCCCAGCGCCAGTCAGCCAACAGCGACCTCACGGTAAGCGGCCTGGACGATTTCGGCCGCTTCCCGGATGGCCCGTTCGCGGATGTCGGCGTCGGGATCGGCGAGCGCGTGCTCGGCGGCGTGCAGGCGCGTGGCGACCGAGGGCCGGCGCTCGATCGCAATGGTGGCGCCCCAGCGCTGGTAGAAGTGCCGGATCGGGAAGACGCTGTCTTCTTGGCCGGCCTGGGTGAAGGCATCCTGGATTTCCTGGAAGAACTCAGGCAGCCGGGAGGGCACGAGGACAGCTACCGCTTGCCGCAGCGCGTCGAGCGTCAGCGCTGGCGTGGCTATCAGCGGCTCGTCACCTTGCACCCGCTCAGCTGTCATCGGTGGTGCCTCCTTGTTCCAGGCCAAGGACAACCGCGCCAGGTGTCACTTGGCCCTGCACTCGCCTGGGCAGTGCGGTGGCTCCAAGTAGGCCACCTGCTGACCGGCGGGTCCGGGAACCACCTTCGCCGAAGGTGACCGAGAACCAGGACTAGGCCCGCGCCTGCCTGACAACTTGCTAGCCGTCCTGATGGCGGTCAGCATCGCGGCCGACAGCAAACAAAGGACAAGGGCTCGATGTCTTAGCTCGCGTGGCCCGGAGCTGGCGGCGCCGTACCGCGAGAAGCCGGCGGAGGCCGGGCAATCTCGCTGCGGTGGCGCTGGAGTTCGGCTGGGTCGGCGAGCGGGCCGGGGTGGGCTAGCTTGCCCGGGTTGATGACTCGCCAGGTCCCCGAGGAACACCAGCACGGTCAAGTCGAACGATCAGCGGATCAGCATGCAAACGATCTTGAGCGGCACCCGGTCAGCCAGCCATCACAGCGCTAGCCTCTCAGGCAAACGGGCAACTCAACACCGCGATCCAGTTTGCGGTCACCACAAGATCCAGATCTGGCATACATTACGGCTTAGATGAAGAAAAGTACCAGCATGTCGACAAATCTAATTCCCGATTAGCAGGTGGCAGACGGTATGCGCGGTTGCGGCTGGCGGGCGGGGCGGTCGCTATTAGTTGTCCGGCTGTGACGAGGCGGGCAAGGTGGCGGTTGGTCATGGCTTTGCTGAGACCGGTGGCCCTGGCGATGTCGGCGGCGGTGAGGTCTTGCTGGCCGGTAAAGAGCGCGAGGATCTCGGCGGGCCGCCCGGCGAGGTTTCCGCGCGCGCGGGAGAGGTCTCTTCCCGCGCCGGACTCGTCGCTGCTGGGTGTGTCGCGGGTGAAGGTGACGGTGAAGTGGCTGATCGCATTGGAGAGCTTCGCTGATGCGGTGCCCGAGCGGCGCAGTTGCCCGAGCATTGCAGGGATGCCGGTACCCCGGTTTTCGCAGATGACCCGGTCGCTGCCGGGTAGTTGCACTTCCTGGAGCAAGGCCGAAAGGACGGGGTTGCGGGACGAGGTGACTCCCTCAGTGCCGAGTTCGCCCTCGGCCACGGGACCGAACAGGCCTCCGGGGTTCCGCACGACGAGCCGCCTTGGGTACATCTCGACCTGGACCTGTGCTCCTCGTGACGGCGGTGAGTAGTCCCGGTGCATGATGGCGTTGACGACCGCTTCTCGCAGCGCCTCCACCGGGTACTCGTAGACGTCTTGCCTGCCGATTCCCCGCACGGTGCCCGCGAGCCGCATGTTCCTCGTGATGGCATCCACAGCATCGGAGACCATCCAGGGGACCGCACCGTTCAGCGAGCGGTTGTCGATGAATCGCGGCCCGCCCTCCGGGACGACGCCCACCTGATCCGAGGGGAACATCACGAAGGTGACGTTCAACTGCGGGAAGAACTCCTGGGGGTAGGTCCCGAGCGTCAGCAGGCCTGCCAGTGACGGCACCAGCCTGTCCGACTCCGGGGCCTCTGGCACCAGAACGCCGAGCCGCCGCAGGGCCACCTTATCGGATACCAGGCGAAATGCCCGGGGCTGCCGACGCCGCATCCGCTGCAGAAGCGCCGAGACAGCGTCATCGTCCAGATCGACGGTCGACGCCCCAGCGACCGGCTCCCTGTCGGCGCGCGGCTGCCCCCGATTCGCGTGCAGCAGCGCGACCTCGTAGTCCGACAGCTTCCGGTCCCCGCCCTTGATGAATGATCCTTGGTATTCCCCGCGGCCACGCACGTATGCGGGCTTGCTGAGCGGGCTGATCTCGGGAACTTCGGCCACCACAACCTGGGCGCCCTCGAACGGGAGGATGTCTATCACAGTCCGGACCGGAGGATGGATATCGTCCGCGCATGCACGAGCGAGCGCGTCCCGCGTCTTCACCGCGTCGAACCCGGGAGCGGGCCGGAAACCCGTTCCCTCGTCCAGCCCCAAGATCACCGTGCCGCCGGCGCTGTTGCTGAACGCGCTGAGTGTCTCAGCCAGCGATTTCGGCAGCTTCCCAACCGCCGACTTCACCTCGACCGAGTGCGTGTCCGCTCTGACAGAGCGAAGCTCAGCCACCAGACGGTTCAGGCTTTCAGTATCCACCGGCGCCTCCAGCTCCCGCGCGGATGCCGGCGCATCAGCCGCGTACGCGGCTCCGCATCATGCGCCAGGACGTCAGTCTACCATCGGTCTACCATGTGATGCGACTGACAGTAGACTGACGGCAGTACGGCGCTGCCGACCAGGCGTGCCAACAGGCCAGCGAGCCCAAGTCCGGTGACGAGAGAGACGACGATAGTGCTCAGACATCCTGAAATGCCAGGTCAGAGTAAAGGATCTAGACGGACGGTCGGAGTAACCACTCCCACCTGCCCCGTCCGTGGCCTTTCCCTACTCCGGCCGTGGGCTGGTCCGTGCTCGTCCGTGGCCGGTTCCGCCACGGTCGGGTGGACCGCTTGGGCACGGAACCCGGCACCCACGGACGCATAGCGGACGTCATGACTACGCCGATACCGGAAGCACGGTCAGCCGATGAGACGATGAATCCGCCCGCCTCGTGACAGGCGCAGCGCCTTGACGCTTGGGCGAGTCAGGAAGGTGATGATCTGGGCCGGCTGTTCCAGGTAATGGACCTGCCGGACAGGATGTACCAGTGTTCCCGCTCAGGGAATTTCTCGTTATATTCCTTCACTTGCCTGTCTAAGCTCTTCGATGTGATAGGGGCACAGGAAAACCGAGAGCCGGTGTTGCACGTCTTTCATCTCGGCCTCTAGCGGCACTGAGAGCGGCTCGTGTCGTTTCAGCTCGTCGCATACATTCCAGATCGCGTTGCACAACGAAGAACCTTCTTTCGTCCCTTCGCTGCCAGCGCTGAACTTCATACGCCGTTCTAGCTCACTGCCCGCGCGGCATCCGGCATGGGAGCGCATTCCTCATCAGGCGACAGCGCGTCGAGCAGAACGCCGATCAGCTTGTTCTTGGCAGCGCCGAACTCGGCCGAGAAGCGCTCCAGATCCCCGTTCACCGGCTCCTGGTCCCGCAGTGCCTTGATGATAGCCAGGTCTGCCGCGTCCACGGCATCCCACAGCACCACCAGCGCTTTTTCAACCGCCGTAACCCAATCCGGGGGCGTCAGTTTCGCCATTACCTGTTCCTTCATGTCGCTAAATGAAACGCCAGGGGCAAGCCAGCCAGGCCCGCCAGTGCGCCAAGAGTCAGCTTACGGTCGGCCGGAACATCTCTATTACCCGGCCAGTTCTCATACTCACTCAGATGCGCCGAAGTCATACCGCAGAAGCCTCCAGGGTCCACGCCAATCTCGCCGCGATAGCTGTTAATCCTCACGGCAGCCTCTTGCAGCGTCCAGCCATACGCCTCACGCCACGCCGGACGCGGGCGCAAATGATAGACACGGGCAAACTCGGCGGCGATCTGCCGGTAACCCATGCCCGCCGAGCGCATCCGCTCATGCAGCTCCCGCCTCTCCCCTCGCAGGCTCGTCCGTGCATAAACCACTCCTAAACCACCCCCTTCCATCACTCACCTTTGGTCGCACCTCGGCTGCCGGCCGCTCCAGTCGTCACGGATCATCTGGCGCACTCGGAGGAGCTCTCAGTCGTGCTGCTCAACCTGAGCAGCATCTCCGGAATCGGCGCAGGCGACCCGAGGCTCACTTGCACCGCCGCTAGCTGAGCATCGCCGACTTTTCCCGCAATGTACGCGGCGAGCACGCGGCAATAGTGAATCCCGCGCGGCTTGCACAGGACGCCGTTCTGCCCGCCGTGCGCGTTGCAGAACGAACACCACTCGGTGCAAGAAACGATCGCGGCCTGCTCGACTAGCTCCCTGACGTGCGACTCGCCCGGCGAGGCACTAACAACCTTGGCCACTGCACTGCGTGAATGTTCCTGCCGCATGGTCACGCTAACTATTATGACCATGGCATTTATGCCAGCGGAAGATGACAGGCGTTGGCAAGGGGGTTAACATGGGGGCCGTTAGCCTATGACATCATGAACGCATGCGCCTGCTGATTCTTGGTGGCACTTGGTTCCTGGGCCGGACACTGGCTGAACAGGCTGTGAGGCAGCAGTGGCAGGTCACGACTTTTTCCCGGGGACGCAACGGCCACGACGTACCCGGCACCGTGGCCATCAGAGGCGATCGTAACCGCGAGGCTGACCTTGTCGCCTTGGCCAGCGCCGGACGCTGGGATGCTGTGGTGGATACCTCTGGCTATTCACCCGAAATGGTGGCCGTGTCCGCAGCGGCGCTCCGGCCGGTTTCAGATCACTATGTCTACCTGTCGACAGTGAATGCCTACCGCGGGTGGCCGGATGAACCACTGAAGGACGACTCTCCGATTTTCGATGCCGCCGATGCCGTCGGCAGCGAAAGAGTTGATGCGGGCAAGGGGTCATCGGTTGCCTATGGCCCGCTCAAGGCCGCGTGCGAAATGGCTGCCGAGTGTCATTTTGCGAATCACGACTGCCTGGTGCTGCGGCCTGGCGTGGTGCTTGGTCCCTATGAATACGTCGGCCGGCTGCCGTGGCTGCTGGCCCGTATGCGCAAAGGCGGTCCTGTGCTCGCGGCCGGAGATCCGTCCCGGCTCATTCAGCCGGTTGACGTGCGTGATCTGGCAGAATTCATCCTGCTAGGGATTTCGAATAGACTCAGCGGCAGCATGAACGTAACTGCGCCGATCGGGCATTCTAGCTACGGGGAGCTGCTTAGCGCTTGCAATGAGGTTACAGGAAACCGCGCGGAACTTGTCTGGGTCAGTGAGCAGTGGCTTTCTGAGCAAGATGTGAAGCCATGGACAGAGATACCGCTATGGCGAATGTCGCCCGGCGCGTGGGCAGTTTCTTCAGACAGGGCTGTCAGCGCTGGTCTCATATGCCGGAGCCTAGGCGAAACGGTTGCGGATACCTGGGAATGGCTCGGCCACGAGCAGCCCATTCCGCACCAGCGAGCTAGCGAAATCGGCATCGACTCAGCGAAGGAACGGCGGCTACTCGCTGCCTGGAACAATAGCGGCGCCCGGCGGTAGGGCTTTGGGCGCAGCGACAGCCGTGAACGCCGCAATGCGCCCGATAAGGTTCTTTGCCATCCTGGGCCGCGCCGAATGCGATTTGCCGGCAAGGGCGACGGAGATGTTCCCGAGACGCTCAACCAGGCCGTAGCGCCGCTGGCCGGACTCTAGTTCCCAGATCGGCGTCAGGGTCTCCTCGACCGCGTCTGCGTGGCCCTGGGCCAGTTCAGCATAGGCAAGATCCGCTCTGGCCAGGACGCTGACGCGCTGTCCGGCCTGGTCTTCGGGCTGCAACCGGATTGCCTCCCGAGCGCGCTCAGCCGACTGAAACGCATCCCCGATTGCCAGCAGCGCGCTGGCCGCTGACATCGTCTGGCGGGCCGGACCCCAGGCAAACTGACCGCCGATCACATCACGAAGTTCGTCGCCACCGCTGTCACCGATGCCATCGCGGTCACGATCAGCCAGCGCCAGAGCAGCGCGGGTACGCTCCGGGTCGCCGACGTGCGACCACGCACGAGCCAGAACGCTGTGCAGGTGAGCCCGTGCAGAACCGGCCGGTGCCAGGGCGACGCCAGCCTCAGCGAGCTTCACTCCCTCCGCAGCGCGGCCACGCCAGTACGCCGTGATGGCCTGCATCCCCAGAGCCCACGACTGCAACGACCGGTAACCGATCATCTCAGCGTAGAGCGACGAAGCGTGAGACTGCTCAATGACTGCGGGCCATATGCCAAGGTCGAACGACGCTTCTGCCATCAGCGCACAGAGCTGGCCGGTAATCAAATACAGATCGGCGCTCTGGCCAGGCCGTTTCGTGCGTTCCTCCAACCGCAACGCCAGATCACGGGACTCACGGCATTCCGACAGGAACGCAATCGGCGAGATGCTGCCGAAATTACGGGCCAGATAGATGACATGCGCCCGCAGATAGTCAATGCTCGCATCCGGCACAAGTCTCCCGGCATGGTCGGCAGCCTTGTCACCCGACTCATGCGCCGTTGCCATAACCAGCGCCCCGACATCAGTCCAGAATGCAATCTCGCGACCGACCGGCGGCGATGCCTGTTTCTTGCCGCCAAGTTCACGGGGAGACAGCCCGAAAAGCTCGCATAGCAGGGGCCGGTAGAATTCGTCGGGTACATAGTGACCGTTTTCCCATCGGGATAGCTGTGTCTTCAGGCTCCGCGCGGAAGCTACCGTCATCTTCTTTTTTGCCGCGAGGTTCGTTATCTCCCACACAGCGCGTCCCTGCGACCAGCCTTTATCGCGGCGCGCGGCCTGGAGTGGAGTTACCGCAAGGCCGGAATCGTCCTGGTCGTCCATGACGGCGGCGTCCCTGCCGGGCACGTCCGACGGTGCCATGTCCTGTCCCGGGCGGACGAAGCCCAGCTCAGCGAACGGCCGCTGGCACAGCTCGGCGAGCACCCGGCGGTAGGCCGGGTGCGGATACCGGATGTCCCCGTCTTCCAGCCGGGCCACGTACCGCTCAGAGGGCGACGCCTGCTCTCCCAGCCTGGCTGCCGCCCGCGTCATGGCGTCGGCGAATTCCTGCCGGGTCTCGCGACGTTCCTCCTCGCGGATGCGGCGCAAGACCACGTTCGGCCTCTTGCGCGTTTCGCGTTCCGGGCGCTCGCGAATCGCGCCGGACTCCGGCGGGGTCAACCCGCACTCCCCGTTTTCGGGATTTCAGACATCACACCAAGGCCCTTCCCAGAAACCGGGATCAGCCTACCGGTCGGCGGGGCAGGCTAGAAGTAAAGCCACGGCCGCTCCCGTGACCGTGCGTGATCGTCTCAATGTCTCAGCCCTCGCGCGTGTCTGCACGTAAAGGGCCATATCTGGCAGTTAGACGAGACCATAAGACAATCACAGGACGTGACATCCTGGCAGGTGCGACAGCCCGACTAGCGCGTGTCGCGCAGGCGCACGCGCACGGCTCGCGTGCGTCTGCACTATAGGGGCAGCGTTGCGCGACCGGGCGGGCACTCTCGTCTTGCCGCAGGCCAGCCAACTCCCCGTCACCACGACCAGCCCCGCAACCGTGGCGGGCGTGGCGCGGGCCGCGCCGTTCGCTGCGCAGCGGCCGTACCGGAGTTTCCTCGAACTGGGCGCAGTGCCCTGCGCCCGGCTGCACGCCCGCCTCGTCCTAGCCGAATGGGGCCTGGCCGCGCTCAGCGAGACCCCCGAACTCGTGGTGTCAGAGCTGGTCACCAACGGGTCCGGGCCTCCCGCGCGATGGGGCAGGTCAGGCAGGCCGATGCGACATGTCTGCCACACTTATGCATCGGTTTTGCTGTGGTTCTGCCCGGCAGTGCCGGGTTACCTAGAGAGTACGACAGCAGGGGCACCCGGAACGACATCGCCTCGGCCGGCCCGCTTGCGTTCCCGGCCGGGTGAGCCGTCTCGGAGGAGCGGTGCGCGGGACCGCGTTCGGTCCCGTTTAGTTTGCGCGCGCAGCTCATGCGTGTGTTCCATGGAGTCGTGACGCTGTAGAACAGGCGGACAGGAGGCTCTGCGTTGGTCCGCAGGATTCGAGGCTCCTCTGGTGTTGTTCGGTTTTTTCGTTTAGCCGCATGCTTAGGAAGAAACTTTGCGAGGAGTCGGGTGGATGAGTGCGCAGGCGGCCAGTAATGAGCCAACGACGTACCTGCCGGAAGGCAGCGAGCTTGCCGCGGTCGTGGACTTCGCCGCCGTGCTTGCGCGCCATGGTGTCGCTGTGCCCGAGCCGCGTCCTGCCCTGGTGGACGTGGAAGGCAACCGCGTGGAGGTGCCGGAGCCGCTCTTCGAGGCGCTGGTTCAGGTGGCGACGGCCATGGCCCGCGGCCAGGCGGTGACGGTCATGCCGCACAGCGCTCTCCTGACTACCCAGGAAGCCGCTGATCTGCTGGGCATCTCTCGGCCTACCGTTGTGCGATTGCTGGAAGGCGGCGAGATCCCGTTTGAGGTCCGGGGTCGTCATCGCCGTATCAGGCTTGCTGACCTGCTGGCCTACCAGGAGCAGATGCGCCATCGGCGGCGCGAGGCGCTGGCGGAGATGGTGCGGGTCGGCGAGGAAACCGGCCAGTATCAAGCGACGGCCGGGCCGCCGCCGCGCACGCGGTAGAGTCCGGCCGTGGCGTTCACGGCCTTTCTCGATACCAATGCGCTTTACGGCGAGTACTTGTGCGACACGCTGCTGCGCCTGGCGGGGGCGGGAACGTATCGGCCGCAGTGGTCGGCAGGGGTGCTTGAGGAGCTAGAGCGCAACCTCGTCGAGAATGCCTGGCTGTTCTGACGTGCTGGTTACGTTCAGCGTCAGTGATTTTCCCGATGACTCGACCGCACCGTATGACCTCGAAGTCATTAGCGCGGACGATTTTCTGCTTGATCAGCTGGATCTCTATCCTGGCATCACTTTGGCGGTCTTGCGCAGTCAGTCCGGCGACTATGCGGTGCCGCCTATGACGACGGAGCAACTCCTGGGCGCCCTGGCAATCGCTGGTGTCGCCGCACTGGGCAATCGGAGGCGACGAGCACTGGTTCCGAAGAACCCCGCCTTCCGATCGAGGACCTGTATCACGACAGCGGTGCCGTGCCATGCGACGGCGAGGCCGTGTTAGCTGGCGGGGACCTGCTTCGTCGCGCCGCGACTGGTCCCACGCGGCATGACTACGCCGATACCGGAAGCACGGTCAGCCGATGAGACGATGAATCCGCCCGCCCGTGACAGGCGCAGCGAAATCCGGGCTCTGGCCCGGCAGGTCGCCGTTGTGGATGATGGATACAGGTGAGCCGCCCGATTCGATTGGAGCCGAGCCCATGACACAGGACGTGGCCACCCTTGCCCCCCGTCTCGCGGCTATCTGCGGCAAGGACGCAGTGATCACCGACCCGCTCGAACTGGCGACCTACGAGTGCGACGGCCTGACCGCCCACCGCTGCCGTCCGGGGCTAGCGGTGCTGCCCCAGACCGCGGCCCAGGTCGCGGACGTCGTGAGGGTCTGCGCGCAGGAGAACGTGCCTTTCGTGGCGCGGGGCAGCGGCACAGGGCTCTCAGGCGGGGCGCTCCCCGCCGCCGACGGGGTGCTGATCGTCACCGCCAGGATGCGGGCGATAGTCGAGATCGACGCGGAAAGCCGCCGCGCGATAGTCGAGCCAGGCGTCACCAACCTGGCGGTCAGCAAGGCTGCCCAACCTTACGGGCTGTTCTACGCCCCCGACCCGTCCAGCCAGCAGGTGTGCTCGGTTGGCGGCAATGTGGCGGAGAACTCGGGCGGCGCGCACTGCCTGAAGCACGGGTTCACCGTGCACCACGTCACCGGGCTGGAGATCGTGACCCCGGCAGGTGAGCTGACCTGGCTGGGTGACGGGACGGGGCTAGCCCCAGGGTATGACCTGACCGGCGCCTTCACCGGCTCGGAAGGCACGCTCGGCATCGTCACCAAGATCATCGTCAAGCTGACGCCGATCCCGCAGGCCGTGACCACGCTGCTCGCCGCCTTCGAGACGACCGGCCAGGGCGGTGCCGCCGTCTCCGCCATCATCGGCGCGGGCATACTGCCCGCCGCGATCGAGATGATGGACGCCCTGTCGATCGAGGCTGCCGAGGCCTCTGTCGCCTGCCACTATCCGCAGGGCGCCGGCGCCGTCCTCATCGTCGAACTCGACGGCCCCGAGCAGGACGTGCTCGCCGAGTCGGCCGCCGTCCGCCAGATCGCGGCAGACGCAGGCGCCTTCGAGATCAGGGAGGCCGCCGATCCCGATGACCGGGCGGCGATCTGGCGGGGGCGGCGGGCGGCCTTCGCCGCGATGGGCAGGATCAGCCCCGCCTACATCGTGCAGGATGGTGTCGTGCCGCGCACGGCGCTGCACGACGTGCTCGACCGGATCGGCGAGCTATCGGCGGCGGCCGGCCTTCGGGTCGCGAACGTGTTCCACGCGGGCGACGGCAACCTGCACCCGCTGGTGCTTTTCGACGATTCGAGCGAGGCAGAAGCGGCAGCGGCGGAGGAGTTGTCTGGCGCGATTCTCGACGAGTGCATCAGGCACGGCGGCTCGATCACCGGCGAGCACGGTGTCGGCGTGGACAAATCCAAGTACATGCCGCGCATGTTCGGCCCCGACGACCTCGACACCATGCAACTGCTCCGCTGTGCGTTCGACCCGGCTGGCCTGTGCAATCCAGGCAAGGTCTTCCCGACGCCTCGGCTGTGCGGTGAGGTCCCTGGCGTGCGGCGCGAGCCGCATCCGCTGGTGACGTCCGGCCAGGCGGAGCTGTTCTAGCCGTGGCGCATACCTCGATCCCCGCCAGCCTGGCGAGCGCCTGCGATGACGTCAGGCCGGCCACTGCGGCGGACACCGTCGCGGGGATACAGCCAAGCCTGGTAGCGGCGCCCGCGACGACCGAGCAGGCCAGCGCCGTCATGCGGGCCGCGGCCGCGCTCGGGCTTGCCGTGATCCCGCGCGGCGCCGGCACCAAGCTGCACTGGGGTTACCCGCCTGAGCGGGCCGACCTGGTACTTGACCTGACCCGCCTGGACCAGGTAGTTGAGCACGCGGCCGGTGACCTGGTAGTCACCGTCCAGGCCGGCGTCCGGCTAGAGCACCTCGCCAGCGTGCTTGCGGAGGCAGGTCAGCGGCTGGCCCTCGACTGCGCGGCACGACCGCTGCCGTCCGGGCCGGCCACCGCGGGCACCATCGGCGGCGTACTCGCCGCCGGCGCCGCCGGGCCGCTGCGCCTTCGGTACGGCACGCCGAGGGATCTGCTGATCGGCATCACGATCGTCAGGGCCGACGGCACGATCGCCAGGTCGGGCGGCAAGGTCGTGAAGAACGTGGCCGGTTATGACCTTGGCAAGCTGTTCGCCGGGTCGAGGGGCACCCTCGGCCTCATCACCCAGGCAACTTTCAGGCTGCACCCCATCCCGGCCGCCGCGGCGTACGTGATCGTTTCCTGCGACTCGGCTGCCGCCTGCGCCAGACTGGTCTCGGCGGCACTGGCCGCCGCGGTCTCCCCGGTCGCCGCCGAGCTTCACCTGGCCAGTCTCGCCGGTCCCTGCGAACTGGCCGTCGCGCTCGAAGGTGACCATGACGGCGTAGCGCAGCGAAGTGGCATGCTGGCGGATCTGATGGCAGTGCAGGAGACAAGCCACGTGGCGGCAGTGGCTAGCCAGCCGCCCGCATGGTGGCGATCAGCGGGTGGCGCACCGCAGGAGGGCACGCTCATCCAGGTAGCTTTCTGGCCGGGAAAGCTCGGTTCTGTCCTGACCGGGATCGCGGCTGCCGCCGAGCGGGCCGGCCTTGACCCGGTACTGCGGGGCTCGGCCGGGTCGGGGGTGCTCCACCTGTCCGTGCCGCGCTCAGCCGACCCGGCCAGGGTGGCCGGCCTGGTTGCCAGCTTGCGTGCCGCGCTGCATGACCGGGGCAGCGCCGTCGTGCAGCACGCACCGCCACCGGTCAGGGACCTGGTCGACCTGTTCGGCCCGGTTCCCTCGCTGAACCTGATGCGGGCGGTAAAGCAGCAGTTCGATCCTGACCGGGTGCTTTCGCCCGGCCGATTCGCCGGGGGTATCTAGATGGCCGCGAAGGACGCGCGGAGCGAACTCGATCCGTCGGGCGAGCTGACCGAGATCACTGGCGACTGCGTGCACTGCGGATTCTGCCTGCCTTCCTGCCCGACCTATCAGCTCTGGGGCGAGGAGATGGACTCGCCGCGCGGCCGGATCCACTTGATCGCCCAGTTGCTTGACGGCGCGGTCGCCAGCGAAGCGGCGGCCAGCCACCTGGACCGCTGCCTTGGCTGCATGGCCTGCGTGCCCGCCTGCCCGTCAGGCGTCAGGTACGACAGGCTGATCGAGGCGGCCAGGTCCTGGGCGGCCGAGCCGGTGCGCACACTGCCGCCGAGGTCCGCGCGTGAACGCCTGTTGCGCACCGCGATCTTCGCGACCTTTCCTTATCCGGCGCGGCTGCGGCTGATGCTCGGCCCGCTGCGGGCCGCCCAGCGCAGCGGAGCCGACCGGCTGCTGACGCGCAGGCCAGCCGACCGGGTCGCGCCAGAGGTGGCCGCCGCGCTCAGGGTGGCGCCGCGCCGGGCGGCAGGAAAACCGCCGCGCGGGCGGCTGCCGGAGCGGATCGCCGCCAGGGGCGAACGCCGCGCCGTCGTCGGCATGCTCACCGGCTGCGTGCAGCAAGTGCTCTTCCCTCAGGTCAACATCTCAACTGCACGGGTGCTCGCCGCCGAGGGCTGTGACGTCGTGATCCCGAGGACGCAAGGTTGCTGCGGCGCGCTTTCGCTGCACGACGGGCGCCGGGCGGAAGCGGCCAGGTTCGCCGCCGCGCTGATCGAGACTTTCGAGCGAGCCGACGTAGACGCGATCGTGGTCAACTCGGCCGGCTGCGGGTCAGCGATGAAGGAGTACGCCGGGCTGCTCGCGGGCGATCAGGCGCTGGCCGGCCGGGCTGCTGCCCTGGCCGGGCGCGTCACCGACCTGAGCGAGTTCCTGGTCAGGCTCGGGCCCGCCGCGACCATGCACCCGCTGCCGGTCAAAGTCGCCTACCACGATGCCTGCCACCTCGCCTACGCACAGCGGATCACCAGCCAGCCACGCGAACTGCTCAAGTCGATCCCTGAGCTCACCCTGACCGAAGTAGCCGACGCAGGCACCTGCTGCGGCTCGGCGGGCATCTACAACCTGGTGCAGCCGAAGACCGCCAGGGAACTCGGCAAGCGAAAGGCTGCGGCGGTCGCCGCGACCGGGGCTGACCTGGTAGTTTCCGCTAACCCTGGCTGCTCGCTGCAGATCGGCTCCGCACTGGCTGATGCCGGCACGCCGCTGCCTGTCGCCCACCTGGCACAGGTGCTGGACGCGTCGCTGCATTCCATTGCCCTGAGCGACATCGTGGGGTAGTCCGGACGGCCGCCTCCGGCATTGCTAATATTTTCCCCTGAACCCGGACAACTGCCCCAGGGCTTGCCGGCCTTTGCCCTCAGGCGGCCCTGTCGTGGCTTACCGCCGGCTTCATCAGGGGTAACTGGCGGAGGTAGTGCCAGGCCGGCAGAACCCGAAGGAACTCACTCATGCCATCGGCCGTTCTCACTGAGATGACAGAACACTAGATATGGATCTATTTTGCCAATGAAACGCCGGCGAGCCGAACGACGCGGATATCGTGACACGTGAGCTCGCCCCTGACTGACGCTAACCCGCAGCGCACGACGACGGTCAGCTCACCGGCCGCTGCCCGGCCGCCGCTCAGGGCCAGATCCAGGCATCCTGTGTGGGTTCACCTGGCCGTGCTTGGTGCCTATCTCGCCATTGACGTCGCGGTCACCTGGCCGCACGCGACATACCTGGCGGGCAAGCTACCCGATACCCGCGACGCGGGCAGCTATGTATGGGGCTTCTGGTGGATGGCGCACGCCGTGCTGCACCTTCAGGACCCCTGGGTTACGCACTCGATCGCCGCGCCAGTCGGTACTGACCTTGGCATGCACGCCCTGATGCCGCTGGCCGGCCTGGTGATGCTGCCTGTCACGGTGCTGTTCGGGCCGAGCGCCGCGTTCAACTCGCTGTCGATCATGATGCCTGCCCTGATGGCCTACGCGATGTGGCGGGTCGCCAAGCTGTGGCTGCCCGCGCAGGTCGGGGCGCTCGCCGCCGGAGCCTTCTTCGGCTTCTCCAGCCTGCTTGACTTCCAGAGCTGGGTGCACCTGAACCTGGCTGCGGGCGCGCTGTTCCTGCCGATCACGCTCGAGGCCGCGGTCCGGCTGCGACGCCGGCCAGGTGTCGGTCAAGCAGTCGTCCTCGGGCTGGTAGTCGGCGCCAGCATGCTGGTTGACCAGGAGTCGGCGGTCTTGTGCGGCGCGGTGGCCGTCGCGGCGACGCTTCCCTGGCTGATCGGATCCCGCCGCCTGGCAAGGCCTGGCCGCCGGGCCAGGCTGCGCGGCCTGATCACGCCCGTGACTCACGAGAGCCTGAGCGCCCCGGCAGGCATAACGGCAGCCGAGCAGGTCGCCGCGCTTCCATCGGTACCAAGGACAGCGGCGGACGTGGCGCGGCTGCCGCAGGATGCCGCTGAGCCCGGCCAGCCGCCGTCAGGCCAGTCGCCGCCAGATCAGCCGCAGCCAGGCCAGCCGCCGCCAGGCCAGTCGCAATCAGACCAGTCGCAATCAGGCGAGCATGACCAAGCCGGGCGCGCGGGCTCAGCGGCGAACCGATCATGGCCGAGGCGGGCGATGCGCCCTGGCCGTTCGCTTCCGCAGGCATCGCGCCGGTTCCCCTGGCTGAGGGTCGGACTGCTCGGACTGGCCATGCTGATCGCGCTGGCGGTTGCCACGCCGCAACTGGTGGCGATCCTGCACGCCGACGCGCAGGGAAGTCCTCCGGCGACGCTCAGCGCCGGCGCCTACCTGTACGGCATCAGGCTGCCCGACATGTTCCTGCCGTCACCGCGGATCACCTCGTTCGGCCTTCACTTCACGCACGCGCAGAACTCAAGCACCTACGGCGCCCTGCCCACACTGCTCGCCCTCGTCGGCCTGGTCCTGGCCTGGCGCAGACGCAGCGCCTGGCTGCTTGCCGCCTTCTGGCTCGGCGCCGCGCTGCTCGCGGTGGGGTCGGACATCCTCTTGCCCTCCACCACCTACACGCCGTTCCCTGAGGTCCTGAACGGCACCAGGGTGTCGGCCATCCTCCCGTTCACCTGGTTCGCCAAGATCCCTGGACTGTCCGGTTTCCGCGAGCCGTCCCGCATCGCCGAGCTAGGCCTGCTCTCCGTCGCCCTCCTGGCCGGCTATACGGTCAGCTGGCTACGCTTCCACGCCAGGTACCTGCTCGTCGTGGTACTCGTGCTCGGAGTGTTCGAAGCCGGCCTGACAACCCCGCCAGGTGCCAAGACGATGCCGGACCGACTGCCTGCGCTCGACAACCCGATCGCCGCCGACCACTCGGGTTCCATCGTGGTGGACGTGCCTTTCGGCTTGCGCGGCGGCACCGGCATCACTGGCATGCCCTTCGCCGTCGAGTCCCAGGTCCTGGCCACCGCCGACGGGCACCCTCTCGCCGATGCGCTGCTGTCCAGGGTGCCGACCGCTACCAAGGTGGCTTTCGAGCACGAGCCGTTCTTCGCCGACCTGATCGCCGCCCAGACCGGCCACTACTCACTGACTCCTGCCCAGTTCCTCGTCGCGGCCAAGAACGCCGTCCGCATGCACATCGGCTGGGTGCTGCTCTGGGTCGCTAACAAGCACCTGCGGGATTTCCTTGCCCAGTGCGGCTTCCGGTACGTCTACCGGGCCGACGGTGCCTCGGCCTGGCGGCCGAGCGGCTACGCGAACGCCGCGCTCCCCCAGCCCTGACTACCAGCCCTGACTACCAGCTGGCCAGGAAGCGGCCGGATAGCCGGGATCGGCGGCGCGGAGCCAGCGCGGATCAAAGTCACCTTCCGCCACGATGACGGCCGGGCCGGTCAGCATGGCTGCGGTCGCACCCGGCGTGACCGCGACCACGCCACCTGGAACCTTGACCTTCCACACTCCGCCGTCTTCGTCCGGCCCGTGGCCGGCGGCCTGCGCCGCCGCCGTGGCGGCAGCGACCGCCCCCGTGCCGCAAGACAGGGTCTCGCCGCAGCCACGTTCGTACACCCGCATCTCGATGGCATGTTCCCCTGTCACCCGCGCCACCTCGACGTTGACGCCGCCGGGGAACTGGCCGGCATCGACCTGCGGCGGACTGGCCAGGTCGAAGTCGTCAGGTGACTCGGTGACGAGGCACACCAGATGCGGATTCCCGACGTTGACCGCGACGCCCGCGCAGTGCCGGCCGCCGATCTCCGCCTCGCCTGCCCCTGTCACCTCCGCTGGCCCCATGTCAACCCTGAACAGCTCGCCGCCGTCCCAGCGCACCTGCCTGACCCCGGCCCGCGTGCCGATGACCAGGTCAGGGCCGGTCGCCAGCTTGTGGTCGGTCAGGTACCTGGCGAAGACCCTGATGCCGTTACCGCACATCTCCGCCACGCTGCCGTCCGCGTTCAGGTAGTCCATGAACCATGGCACGCCGTCACCGAGCGCGACCCGCAGTACTCCGTCGGCGCCGATGCCCGCATGCCGGTCACAGAGCGCGCTGACCAGGGCGGGAGTCAGCTTAAGCTCGTCATCAAGGTCTGGAAGGATCACGAAGTCGTTTCCGGTGCCATGTCCCTTGGCGAAATGCATACCGCCGATGCTAGTCACCGGAGCTGACATCGTGATCGATCGCCGCCAGCGCCACGCTGACCGGCACCTGACCACTGGCAGGCAGCCAGCTAATTCGCGGGTCACGCCGGAACCAGGACTCCTGCCGCCGCGCGAACCTGCACGTAGCCAGCACCGTCTGGGCAAACGCCTCGTCCTGGGTCCATTCGCCGTCGATGAACCTGATCACCTGGGCGTAGCCAAGCGCACGGCTTGCGGTTCTTCCTTCCCGCAGACCGGCCAGGAGCAGCCCGCGAACCTCGTCCACGAGCCCGTCCTGCCGCATCTGGCCCACCCTCGCCGCGATGCGCTTGTCGAGCGCATCGCGCGGAAGCTCAAGGCCAAGCTGGGTGGTCGGCCGCACGGCGTGGTAGTCGGGCAGCGTGGCGCTGAATGGCCGGCCGGAAAGCTCGATCACTTCGAGCGCCCTGACGACCCGGCGCCCGTTGCTGGCCAGGATCGCGCTGGCCGCAGCCGGGTCGAGGCTGGCCAGCCGTGCGTGCAGCGGGCCCGGCCCTGCCTCGGCGAGCTCGGCCTCCAGCCTGGCCCTGATCAGCGGATCGGTGCCGGGAAACTCCAGGTGGTCGATCACCGCGCGCACGTAGAGCCCTGACCCGCCGACCAGGATGGGCGTGCGACCGCGACCGCTGATCTCGTCGGCCTTGGCCCTGGCCAGCCGCTGGTACTCCGACACGCTGGCCGGCTCGGTCACGTCCCAGATGTCAAGCAGGTGATGCGGCACGCCGCGCCGCTGCACCGGGGCGAGCTTGCCTGTCCCGATGTCCATGCCGCGGTATAGCTGCATGGAGTCCGCGCTGATCACCTCGCCGTCCAGCGCGGCGGCCAGGCGCAGCGAAAGCTCGGTCTTGCCTGCTGCCGTCGGCCCGACCAGCGCGATCAGCCGCTTCAGCGCGCCACCTGCTTCAGGCCGGGCGGGTCAGGGCTGGCATGCCGAGCAGCACACCCGACGACGGCGTTCCGGCGGGCGCTGCGGCGTGCTGCCTGGCCAGCCAGGCGTCGCCGCCCCGCGTCCTGCGGACCTCGAGCGGCGCGTCATCGGCGATCAGGTAGTGCGGCGCAGCCCTGGTGACCACGGTCGTGACGACATCGCCTGGCCGCGGCGGCTCAGCGCCTGCCACCGGGGTGAAGTGCACGAGCCTGTTGTCCCTGGCCCGGCCGGACATGCGGTGCGTGACCTCGTCCTTGCGTCCCTCGCCGTCCGCGACCAGCACCTCGACCACGTGGCCGACCATGGCCTCGTTCTGCTTCCTGGCGACTTCCCCGGCCAAGGCGACCAGCCGCTCGTACCTGTCCGCCACCACCTCGGCAGGCACCTGGCCGGGCATCGACGCGGCGGGCGTGCCAGGCCTGATCGAATACTGGAAGGTGAACGCGCCAGCGAACCCGGCCCGCCTGACGACGTCCAGGGTGTCTTGAAAGTCCTCCTCGGTCTCGCCAGGAAAGCCGACGATGATGTCGGTCGTGATCGCGGCCGATGGAATCGCCGCCCGCACCCGGTCGATGATCGCGAGGTAAGAGTCCTTCCTGTAGGCCCGGCGCATGGCCTTGAGCACGGCATCCGAGCCGGATTGGAGCGGCATGTGCAACTGCGGCATCACGTTGGGCGTCTCCGCCATCGCGGCGATCACGTCATCGGTGAAGTCGCGCGGATGCGGCGAGGTGAACCTGACCCGCTCGATCCCGTCGATCTCGCCGCAAGCGCGCAGCAGTTTGCCGAAGGCAAGCCGGTCGCCGAACGCGACGCCATAGGAATTCACGTTCTGCCCGAGCAGCGTCACCTCGAGCACGCCGTCGTCCGCGAGCGCCTTGATCTCGGCGAGGATATCTCCTGGCCTGCGATCCTCCTCACGGCCGCGCAGGCTAGGCACGATGCAGAAGGTACAGGTGTTGTTGCAGCCGACCGAGATCGCGACCCAGGCCGAGTAGGGTGACTCACGCCTGGCAGGCAGCACGGAAGGGAACCGCTCGAGCGACTCGGCGAATTCAGCTTGGGCCCGCCGATGCACTCTCGCCCGCTCGAGCAGGGCGGGCAGCGAGCCGATGTTGTGAGTGCCGAACACGACGTCGACCCAGGGCGCGCGGCGGGTGATGGACGTGCGCTCCATCTGGGCCAGGCAGCCGACCACCGCGATCTGCATGCCCGGGGTGGCGTTCTTGACCGGGAGCAGGTGCCCCAGGTTGCCGTAGAGCCGGTCGGCGGCGTTCTCCCGGACGGCGCAGGTGTTGAACACGAGCACGTCGGGCGTGGCGTCACCAGGGGCGCGTTGGTAGCCGGCGTCTTCCAGCAGGCCGGCCAGCCGCT
>DAHVDE010000103.1 GCA_027313705.1 Actinomycetota bacterium
CCCAGGGCTGCCGCCTTACCTGGCGATCAGGCACCTGCTCGACTCGGCAGGCAACGTCAAGGACGCGCTCACGATCCTCGCCGACCTGCCGCTCGCCAGTTCCCGTTCGCTGACGCTCTGCGACCCGGTCACCATCGCGTGCGTCGAGATCCTCGGCGGACAGCTCCGGGTGACCGGCACCGGGCCCGTCGTGGCGCATACCAATCACTTCCTGCATGCGGACTTCACCGCTGCCGACGAGCTTAACGTCTTCGCCCGCAACTCTTCCATGCGCAGGCTCGCGGCCTGCGAGGCCGGGCTCGCCAGGCTCGGCCGGGCCGGGGTGCAGGAGCATTTCGCCCTGCTGAGCGGCCCGCCGATCTGCGTGGCCGACACCGGCGACATAAGGCGGGAGCGGACGGTCGCCGCCGTGGTCATGCTGCCTGACCGGGGCGAACTGCACGTCAGGCCGGGCAACCCGGCCAAGAGCGGCACATGCGTGTTCCGGATAGACCGGTCATGAACGACTGGTTCATCACCAAGGCGGGCGCCGGCTCCGGGCCGGTGCGGATCTTCTGCTTTCCGCATGCTGGCGGAAGCCCGCGGGTCTTTCTCGACTGGCAGGCCGCGCTGGCGGAAGATGCCGAGATCCTCGCCGTGTGCCGGCCAGGCCGCGAGCACCGTGCTGCCGAGCCCGCACCGACCATCGAGGAGTACGTCGCCGGAGCCGCGGCCGCGATCATCGCCGTCACCGAAGCTGACAACAGGCCCTGCTACCTGTTCGGCCACAGCCTGGGGGCGCTCGTCGCGTTCGAGGTCTGCCGCAGCCTGGCCGCGCGCGGACTGCCGCACCACTTCGTCGCTTCCGGCTGCTCGGCCCCCTGCCTGCTGCCTTCGCAGCGGGTGCGGGATATCGCCGGGCTAGCTGGCCAGGAGTTCGCCGAGGCGATCGGCTTCTTCGGCGGCCTTTCGCCCGAGGTCATCGCCGACGCGGAGATGCGCGAACTGCTCTTGCCCGGCGTGATCGCCGACTTCAGGCTGGCCGTCGGCTACCGCTACCTGGCAGCCGAGCCGCTCGCCGTGCCGGCCACCCTGGTGACCGGCAAGGACGACCCGCACGTAAGGTCCGCCCACACGAAACCCTGGGCCAGGGAGTTCCTCAGCCCTCCGCAGCAGCACTGGGTGCCAGGCGGTCACTTCTACTTCGACCGCGACCCGGCCCTGATCACCGGCATCCTGGCCGGCATCGTCCGGGCCGACCAGCACGTGGAACTGATCTGACATGGCCAGAAAGGCGATGCGCCGATGAGTGAACCCGCGGTCTTCCTGCGCGGACCTGGCTACGTGCTCGGCGAGAACGAAGTCGACCACACCGCGATAGCGAACCTGGCCGACCTGGCTCGACGTTTCAAGCTGGCGCCGCAGCCCGCCCTGTGGGGCTGGGGAACGATCAGGACCACCAAGCGCGACCTGGCCGACCTGGCCGCGGAAACCGGATCGGCCACCCTTGCCGCGGCCGGCGCCCGCCAGGCGGAAATCGACGCGCTCGTGCTCTGCTCTAACCGGATACCAGGTCCGGCTGAGGGGCATGGCCAGTTCGTCGCCGATGTGCTTGACGGGATCGGGCTCGGCGACATCCCCGCGTACGGCGTCAACTTGAACCGGTGCGTGAACCTGCTGGCGGGAATCGACGTGGCCAGGGCCTTCGTGATGAGCGGCAGGCACCGCGCCGTGCTGGTGATCACAACGGACAAGGTCGCGGACGACGCGGACCGCATGTCGCAGTTTGCCTTGTTCAGCGACGGAGCGGCGAGTTGCGTCATCGCCGCTGCCCCCGGCAAAACGGCCAGCTTCGAGGTGCTAGGCTGCGCCACCGCGCAGGACAAGGCGACGCTCGAGTGGACCAGCCAGATCAGCTCCGATCTGGCCAGGGACGTGAACGACAGGCTGCTCACAGCGGCAGGCCTCGAGCTTGGCGACCTGGCCGCGCTGCTGCACGCCAACCTGTACACCCCGCTCGTGGTGATGAAGGAGCGGCAGGCCGGGTTCAGCGCTTCGCAGCTCTACCTGGACAACATCGCGAGGATCGGGCACTGCTTCGCCGCCGACCCGCTGATCAACCTTGCCGACCGGATGAAACTCGGTCACCTTGAGACCGGCGGCTACTGCATGCTCGCGTCGAGCGTGCCCGGCTCGAGAATCGGCGTTCTGCTGAAAGAGGTGCACCAATGACCGAGGGCAAGCTACCGGTCTTCCAGCCGCCAGATACGATCGCCGCCCTGCCGCCAAGGCCGTTCGAATTCAGTCCGGCCGCAGCCCGCCAGGCCGGCGAGCTCCTAGTTCAGCCCCCCGCTGCCCTGTTCAGAAGGTTACTCGCCGACCAGGAATCCGAGGCGGTTCACCTGGCCTCCCGGCGGATCATCGGCGCGTTCCTCGGCGAGCCTGGCACGGGTTGCCCGCAGGCGGGGCTGTCAGGGATCGTCGACTGGGTGGCCGGCGCCAGAAGTGAGCTTGCCGCAGCGGCCGGGGCGTTGCGGCAGTGCGAGCCTGACGTCCTTGACGCCGTGCGCAGGCAGCGGGCGGTGCTCGGCCTGCTCGGCGGGTGCTGGCTTGACGTGCTTTCCCAGCCGGCCACCCAGCCCTCGGTGCTCGTGAACAAATTGTTCGCGCAGCACTTCAAGCTGCGCGGAGAGGGTAACCAGAAGCGGTCGCTGCACCAGTTGCGGCGGCTGGCACTCGAAGCGGGCGGGATCTACCTGCCTGACCTCGCCGCGTCCGACTTCCTTGACGCGGCCGGCGCCAGGCCGCTGACCGCGCTGCACGGTTGCTTCTATCTCGCGCTGTCGCGGCTGCCCGCCAGCTTCCTCCCCGAACTGGCCGGCGTGCACTACGCGGTGCTCGCGCTCGGGATCGATGACCTGCTGCTCGGCCTGCCCCCGATGATGACCGAGACCGAGTTGCGCGAGACGCTGGCCGCCCATCTCGAACTGGCCGGGCCCGCCGAGCGGGCCAGGCTGGCCACCGGAGTCGGCTGCGCGGTCGCACTGGAACGCGAGCACGTTGCCATGCTGGCGGAACTGGCGCAGTGGCGGCGGCTGCAGCCACTGGAGTCCAAGGTCGCCGGGGTTATCGCCAGGCACGCGCCCTATGCGGGTCGGCATCACAAGAACATCAAGGTCGGCGGCAGGCCGCTGGCCGAGATCTTCACCGATCCCGATCTTGACCTGGCCAGGTTCCTCACCGAGTTCCGCGAGTCCGGGCACGTGCGCCCGGCGCCAGACGGGCTTTCCAGGTTCGTCAGGGCCATCAAGTTCGGCGGGCCGATGTTCGGCATCTTCGACGCACGGGAAGCCGCCATCTTCACTGAGTGGGTCGCCACCATCGCGGCCGGTCACCGGCCGGAAATCGAGATCGTGACCAGCACGGCGGGCGATCAGGCGGCGGCGGCCTGGTCGGCCGCGATCCAGGCCAGCCACCCGGCCGACATCGTGCTGCGCGAACTCGGCACAGTCGGCGACCGCGAGCTTTTCTGGCGGCTGGTAAATATAGAGAGCTTCGCCAACACCCGTCCGCTGGCGCGGGCGCGCGCCGAGACGCTGTTCGCGCAGGCTGAGGTGCTTTTCGACTGCGGCGCGGCCGGGCGGTACACGGACGCGACCTATTTCGAGTACAGCGCCGAGGCGCTATACCAGCGAGCCGAGCAGGTGTACTGGGAAAAGCTGATCAAGCCCTACCAGCCGCTCACCGAGATTCCCGACCGCGACGAGGTCGTCTTCCTGCAGACCACCTACGCGCTCGGCGCGCTCATCGACGCCACCTGGATCCACCGCAGCGCGAATCTCGGCCGCTGCGACCGCCGGTGCGACGCGGCGCTCTTTGCCATCTACGCCGACGAGATGGGCTACGGCGACCTGCGCAAGAACCACATCACGCTGATCCACGCGGCGCTGCACAGCATGGACATCAAGTTGCCGCACATCAGGGAAGAGGCCTTCTGCGGGCAAGACGACCTGCCTGAAGAACTCTACGGATTCTCGTTGCATCAGCTGTGCATGGCGCTGTTCCCTGACACCTACTACAACGAGATCCTCGGCTATAACCTGGCGATTGAGATGTTCGGCCTCGGCGAGTTGCGGCTGCACGAGATCCAGAAACTCAATCACTACGGCTTCGACGACTGCTATGAGCAAGCGCATCTGACGATTGACAACATCTCGGCCGGCCACAGCAGGCAGGCGGCCGACATCATAGTCGCCTATCTTGACGAGGTGGGCCGCGCGCTCGGTCCCGCCGCCGTCGAGCGGGAGTGGCGGAGGGTATGGCGCGGCTACGCATCCCTGGCCTATTTCGTCGAGCACGCCCTGCTTAAGCAACTGGCCGAGCAGGACGCCGGCGACGACTCGCTCAGCCTGCTGATCTAAGCTGCCTGGCGCGGCGGGGCGCTATGGCGTGACGGTCAGGTTGTCGTATTGCACCACTGACCAGTTCGACTCGATCCCCGCCTGGCCCGCGCCGTAGCGGGAACTGGCCACGCTCGCGACCTCGGTGCCGTCCACCGAGGCGACGAGTTGGCTGCCCGACGCCTGAAGCGACAGCGAGTGCCAGGTGCCGGTCGTGATGCCAGTCACGTTGCCCGAGGCCAGCGTGACCGCTCCGGCCCTGGCGGCGTTGGCAAGCAACTGCCAGTTACCGTTGGCCAGCAGGTCGAACTGGTAGCCGTCGAAATGCTTGGGATCGTTGCCCTGGTCGCTGAACCGGCTGATCATCCCCGCCGAGCCGGTCGCGTTCGTGAAGAGCACGCTGGCAGACACCGTGTAGTTGCTCCAGCCTGGATCACCGACCACGGCGTAAGGGGTCGGGGTGCCGAACTCCGGTGTATGCCAGAAGACCGGCCGCTGCGGAGCTGCCTGCTCGATGCACTGCCCGGTCATCCCGCCCAGGCACGACTCGTAGACGAACGCGCCTTCTTGGGAGTCGAGTCCCCAGGCCTCGTTGCTGGCGTCAGGTGCGGCGGTATACGGCAAGGTCATCGGGGACAGTCGCGGCGCGGTGTAAGTCAGATGCTCCTGGCCCGTGGTGGAAGTGAAGCTGACGACGTAGCCGGGCTGGATCGTGTAGGTGAAGGTGCCCTTCACCACCGGGACATCGGGGCGGTGCACGAACCACTGCCCTGGCCTGGCCGAGTCCAGGTCGGTCGACCACACGCTGATCTTCGCCGTCTTCAGGCCGCCGGTCAGGTGGACCCTGATCGCTTCCGGCCTGATGGCCTGGTTGACGTGGTTGCCGGTGTTCTCGGCGACCAGGCTCCAGTCGTGCTTGTCGGGAGAAACGTAGGCATCGTAGTTACCGGACCCGCCGAAGTCGCCGCTCGCTCCGCGCACATGCCGCCACCCTGGCGCCGTGAACTGCGTGGTCTGCGCGAGCGCCCAGGTAATGGGCTCGACCTGATACCAGCCGCTTTGCGGCTGGTCGGCGATGATCAGCCCGCGGTGGGTATAGAGCATGCCAGGAGGCGAGGCCGCCATCAGCGGCCAGGCCAGGAAGCCGGTGAGGCCGGCTTCGATGAAGCCGTTGTTGATCGTGCGGGCCATGTTCGCCGGCGCATTGCTGCCGTGCAGCGTGCCGAGCTCGCTCTCCCACAAAGGCAGGCCGAGGTCGCGGGCCGCCTTGGTCGACTCGCAGGCGTAGCCGGTCGTCGGGCCGCCGCACGTGTCGTGGGAGCCGATCACGCTCAGCGCGGCCTTGAACCTGGCATCGGTTGCCGCGGCGGCCGCCACGTTCCAGGTGCGGGCCGGAATGTAGCGGATGCCGGGGAAGCTGTCGGCGGCGAGGATCTTGACCGATTTGAAGCCGCTGGCGTTCAGCTCTGACCGCAGCGACTCATACCACGACTTCACGTACCCGTGCTCGTCCCAGCCGCCGACGTAACTGATGTTCAGGTGGTGTGACCTGGCGCAGTCGAGCCAGTCGATGATGTAGCTGATGTCGCGCGGGTTCCATATGGTGTTTCCGACCCAGCCGGGCGCCGACCATTGCAGGCCCATCAGCACCAGATTCGGATTCCTCGCCACCGCCTGCTCGGCCAGCCACCAGCCGAAGCCGGATTCGCAGTCGATGGCGCCGCCGCTGCTGTGCGCCACGGCCGGCTCGGCGCCCTGACCTTGGGCCGCGTCGCCGCCGATCTCCAGCTTAAGTATCTGCAGGTCAGCTCCGCCCGGACCGAACAGGTAGCTGAGTATCTGGTTCTGCTGCGCCGCAGGGTAATCGATCAGCAGCCGGGCTGCGGCCCCGCCGCCGCTGACCGCGCCGACTCCGTAGAACTCCGCGCCGCCGTTGCGGCCGTTGACGGTGATGGAAGCCGGCGGATTGCCCGCCAGCGCCGGGCTCGCGGTCCCGAGCGCGACCATCAGCACGGAAGCAATCCAGCTCGCCGTGACTGCCCTTGCCCTCCGCTTGCCAGGCGGGTCACCACGCCGCCACCGCATGAGTCTCCTCCTCTTCTCCCGCGCTTCGCCGTGCTCTAGACGCGCAGGGAGGTGGAGCGGTTTACGGCTCTCGAGGTGAGCTGCGCTAGCTGCGGCGGCACCGCCACAGCAGGAAGGTAGGGACGGTGGCCGGGGGCTCCGCGAGGCACTCGGTTGCCAGCCCGGCCGCAAGCAAGGCGTTCAGTAAGGTGGACAGCTTGCGGTGGGTCGCGCCGACCCTGATCCTGGCGCCATCCCTGTTGTGATCAGGCGAGATCCACCAGCCCTCGTGGTCGTAGCCTTCGTCAGGCGGCCAGCTGCTCAGGCCTTTCTCGTTACCAGGAAAACACGGATGCACGATCGAGGCCGCGAACCAGCCGCCCGGTCGCAGCACCGCGGCGACGGTAGCCAGGGCGCCCGTGAGATCGTCGATATCCATCAGTGCAAGTTCGCAGGTGCAGCCGTCGAACGGCCGCCCGTCCCACCAGGCGGGCGCCTTGGTGACGTCGGCACGGACATAAGTGATGTTCTCCTGGCCGGCGGCGCGTGCCTTGCCGAGCATCGCGGCGGAAATGTCGACCCCCGTGACCTGCGCCCCTGAGCTGGCCAGGTACCGGCTCATCCGGCCCTGCCCGCAGGCCAGGTCAAGTACCCGTGCCCCTGGCAGCGGCGGCAGCAGGTCCGGGCATGACGCGATCAGCGGCGTGGTTCCGCCGATCCAGTTCTCGTACCAGTGCGCGAATTGGTCATATCTCGCCAGCGTCTGCGCCATGTTCCCACGCTAACGGCGCGAGGCGAGATAATGGCCTGCGATCTTGTTGCCGGGTTCGCGGGTGAGTCTTTGCCTGTCTTCCCTGATGCTGGCGAGACTCACCAGCAAAATGGCACCGGCTGCGGCTCCGGCGATGAAGACTACGGCGATGACGGCTAATAGCAGCAGTTGGGTCATGGCGAATCACCTCCTCGCCGACTCGGGCAGGCCTGCTGCCTGACGGCGGTGATCCAGTCGAATCGCCGCGCTTGACTACCTGAACTGCCACGGCATTCCTTACGTGCTTAAGCCGCTGCTCAAGACCGATCACAACCTGGTGGTCGGTGCTATTTCCCCGCGCCGCCCGGTCGTTCTCCTTGCCGGAAAGAACGCATGGCGGTACGGCCGGCGGTTGGGTGGAGGTAGGGGCGGTAGCCCGCGGCTAGCGCCGCGACGATCGACGGGGGAGTGAGCAAGGTCAAGGTGGCGTCGGGACTGACCGGCTCCTGGCGGCCGTAGCCGTCGAAGGACCAGGGCAGCGCCATGCCGCCGGCGACAAGCGCGGGCTGTCCTTCCTTCAGCACCATCGCGCCGTCGGGCAGGTCGCCGAACCTGGCCGGCCTCGTCAGCTTGGCTCGGCGGCGGTCAACTCGCTCGGCGTGCAGTGCGACGTCCATCTCCCAGGCGTATGGTCGTTGCGCCAGTTGCCGTGCGCTCCGCCAGGCTTCGCCGAACCAGCGGTGATCCTCCCGGCGGCAGTAGCCGCACGGCCGGTGCCCGGCGGCCAGGGCAGTCGCCTCGTCAAGGAAGAACAACGCGGTCCAGCGTCCCGGCGGCATGACGTCGCGCTTGCGGCCGCGCCAGTCGAGTACGCAGGAAATCCACATCTTGGTCCGCCAGCGAGTCACGCCGAGGGTCCTGTCCGCGTTGTGAATGCAGCCGCGGTTGCCCATCAGCAGTCCTCGCGCCTGATGGGCGACGATCTCCCCGGTGGGGAGCACCCGGTTCTGCAGCGGCGACTTAGCGTTCATCGGAGTCACGCAGGTCAGTTTGCCGCCATCTCGCCATGGCGACGGCGATTTCTCCGGCAAGCGGAGGCCGCAGGAACTGGTAGTGATCACAATCAAGGAACACGGTGACGACCGGCCCGGTCAGGTGCCGGTACCAGCGCGCGCTGGCGGGACCGTTGAGCGACTTCCTGGCCGTGACCAGGAGCGTCGGCGCGGCGACCGTGCCCGCTGGGTCAGGGCGGTAGCCGGCCAGCAGCCTGCTGTGCCTCGCGAAGATCTCAAATCTTTGCCTGACCAGGTCGGCGCTGACGCCGAGCTGTCCGGCCAGCCAGCCAAGCTGACCGGCCGGACCCTGCTGGCCAGGACCGAGCCGGCCTGCGGCAAGCCCCAGGCTGGCGAGCGCCTCTGCGGTGTACTGGCCAGCCAGCCAGTCATCTGCCAGGACACCGCCAGGCACGTCGTAAGGCGGGTCGAGCAGTACGAGCAGTCGTGGCTTGCGGCCCTGCGCTTCGAGCTTCCTCGCTGCCTCATAGGCGATCACTCCGCCCATCGACCAGCCTCCGAGACAATATCTTCCAGGTGGTACCTCGGCGCGGACGATGGCCGTGTACTCCTCGACCAGGTCGGCGAGCATGCCGTGGCCGGCCGCCGGAGCGTTCAGCCCGCGCGCCTGGAGGCCGCGCACCGAGAAGAGGCCCGCAAGCTCGGCGGCGAGCGGCGCGTAGTCGGTGACCGTGCCGGCCACGGCATGGACGAGCACAAGCTCCGGCGCGGTGCTGGTGCCGCCGAGCGGCACGAGCTGGCTGTCAGGCGCACCTGCTGACTCCAGGTGCGCGGCCAGGTCTTGCGGCGTGGGGTGCAAGAAGACGGCTGAGGCAGAGATCTCGGCCCCGGTGCGCCTGGAGATCAGGTCGACCAGCCGCATGACCTGAAGTGAGTTGCCGCCGAGCTCGAAGAAGCTGTCGGCAGGGCGGACCCGTTCCCTGTGCAGCACCGTGCGGAAGAGCCCGGCGATCATGGCTTCGGCCTCGCCGGCCGGTTCTCCTGGCCCCTCCTCGCCGTCGCCCGGCAGCCAGGCGGGCGGAGGCAGCGCGGCCCGGTCGATCTTCCCGCTGATCGTCAGGGGAAATTCGGTGAGCCTGAGGTACTGCCCTGGGATCAGGTACCCGGGCAGCCGCCCGGCCAGGTACCCGCGCAGTGCCGCGTCACCAGGGACTTCACCGGGGCCGCCGTTGCCCGCCGCCGTGAGGTATGCGACGAGCCGCTTTTCGCCGTCAGGGTCGGTGGCTATGGCCACCACCGCCTGACCGACGGCCTGATGCGCGCGGAGCGCGGCCTCGATCTCCCCGAGTTCGATGCGCAGCCCGCGCAGCTTGACCTGGTGGTCCGTCCTGCCCACGTAGACGATGCTGCCATCGGCCAGCCTGCGGCACAGGTCGCCGGTCTTGTACAGCCGCCCGCCTGGCCGGAACGGATCGGCGACGAACCTGGCTGCGGTGAGCCCTGGCCTGCCGAGATAGCCGCGCGTCACCCCGGCACCGCCAATGTGCAGTTCACCGGTGACACCGGGCGGCACGGGCCGCAGCCAGGGATCGAGCACGTACGCCGAGCAGTTCGCGATCGGCGCGCCGATCGGCGGCGACTGGCCGGCCGGCACCTCGCGGTCCAGCTCGCCGCATACGGCAGTAATGGCCGTCTCGGTCGGGCCGTAGTCGTTGACGAATTTCAGGCCCGGCCGCAGCCAGTGCCTGACCAGGCCGCCGGGCAGTTCCTCTCCGCCGCACATCAGCACCCGGAGCGCAGGCAGGCCCTCGTCGCCGAGCAGGCTGACCACCGAAGGCGTCAGGCAGGCGAAGGTGACCGCACGCTGCCGCATCAGCGCGACCAGGCGGCGCGGTGTATGCAGCACGTCGGCAGGTGCGAGCACGACCGTGCCGCCGGCCACGAGCGGCATGAACATCTCCTGCACGGAAGCGTCGAAGTTCAGCGAGGCGAACTGAAGCACGGCATCGCCTGGCCCGACCTTCCACAGGTCGACCATCGCGCGCAGGAAATTCATCACCTGCCTGTGCTCGACGACCACGCCCTTGGGCTGCCCGGTCGACCCTGACGTGTAGATCACGTAAGCAGTGTTCGCCTGGCCGGCACCGGCCGGGTGGCCAGCGAGGTCACCTGCGAGGTCACCTGCCGGGCCATCATCGGCGGCCAGGGACTCTAGGGTGAGTACGGGCACGCCGGCCTGCGGCAACCTGGCGGCGCCGGCCTGGTCGGTGATGATCACCCCCACGGCGGCATCGGCGATCAGGTAACTCAGCCGGCCTGCGGGCAGTGCAGGATCCAGTGGCAGGTACCCGCCGCCTGCCTTCCAGATGCCGAGCAAGACGGCCAGCCGGGCAATGCCGGTTTCCAGGCACACGCCCGCCAGCGTTTCCGGCCGCACCCCGGCATCGCGCAGCCGCCTGGCGACCGCGCCGGCCAGCCGGTCGAGCCCGGCGTAGCTGATCTCGGCCGCCCCGCACACCGCCGCGACCGCGTCGGGGGTCAGCCTGGCCTGCCGCTCGATCGCTTCGTGCACGCAGGCGGCGGGATATTCCCGCGCGGGGCCGCTGCCCGAGCGGATCAGCCCGTCAGCCGCGGGCCCGCTGAGCACGGGAAGCTCGGAAAGCCGCGTGCCTGGCTCGGCGGCGGCGCCCGCCAGCAGCATCTGAAGATGCTCAAGCAGCCGCGCTATCGTGCCCGCGTCGAACAGCGAAGTCAGATAGGAGCACTCGACCCACAGGCCCTCGTCCCTGGCTTCGGCCGAGAAGTCAAGGTCGAACTTCGCCGCATAGGTGCCGACGACGATCTCGCTCAGCGCGAAGTCCACGCCGGCCGCCCGCACTGCCGTGCGGTCACGATCCGCGTACGTCAGGGCGATCTGGAATACCGGCGTCCGGCCAGGGTCTCTGGGCACCAGAAGCGCGGACACGATCTGGCTGAACGGAAGCTCCTGATGCGCGTAAGCGCCGATCACGGCGGCCTTCACCCTGGCCAGAAGTTCGGTGAAGACAGGATCGCCCGACAGGTCGACCCGGATCGGCAGCGTGTTGACCAGGTAGCCGATCAGCGGCGCAAGCTCAGGCCGGCTTCGGTTGGCGGTCACCGTGCCCACGACGAGATCGTCCTGCCCGGTGTAACGGTAAAGCAGCGCCGCCAGCCCGGCCATCAGCACCACGAACAACGTGGTGCCCTGCTCCCTGCCAAGAGACCGCAGCCGGTCGAGCAGGTCGCGACTGCTCAGCGCGGCCGGCAGAGCGCTGTCCTGCGGCCCGGCTTCAGGTGCCCGTCCCAGCAGCCGCTCAGCCAGTCCGCCGCCGTGTTCTTGCGGCACCGGCCGGATCCGGTCAGCGGGAAACCTGACGGTCGGCAGGCCGGCCAGCGCATCGCGCCAGTACGCTTCAAGCTCGGCCACGGCGGTGCCTGACAGGCGCTCACGTTCCCAGATGGCGTAGTCGGCGAACTGCAAGGGAAGCTCGGCCAGCCCGGACGGCTCCCCGGTCGCCGCCGCCAGGTAAAGCGCCGCCAGGTCGCCGCGCAGCACTCCAGCCGACCAGCCATCGAAGACCGCGTGCTGCACATTGAACAGCAGCAGGTGATCGGCTATCCCGAGCCTGATCAGGCTGACGCGCAGCAACGGCCCTGTCGCGAGGTCGAACGGCTGAAGTGACTGCGTCGCGATCAGTTCCCGCAGCCTGATCTCCCGCTGATCGGGCCGCAGCGCGGAGAGGTCGGCAAGCAGTTCGGCGCGCGGTGCCGATGGCGGGTCGATGACCTGCACGGGCTTCCCGGCCTCGCCGGTCACCAGCCTGGTGCGCAGCGCCTCGTGCCGCTCGCTCAGCCCGGCTAATGCCGTGCTGAGCGCCGCGAGGTCGACAGGGCCGGTCAGTCGCAGCGCGACTGGCACGTTGTACGTGGCCTGGCCGGGAGCTAGCTGGTCGATGATCCAGAGCTGCTCTTGCCCGAACGACAGCGGCAACTGGTCGCGATCGGGTGCCCGGCGCGGAATCGGGCCGTCGGCGGCCGGCCTTCCCTGGCGCAGCCTGGCGGCGAGCGCCTGCCGTTGCGAGTCGGTCAGCATCGCTCAGGCCAGCGCGCGGATCTTGGCGGCCACCTGGCTTACGGCCGGCTGGCGCAGGAACGAGTAGTGGTCACCGCTGACCTGGTACACGCTCGCCTGGTCGCCGAGTAGCTGTGCCCACCGGCCGGCAGCGGCGGCATTCGGCGAGTCATCGGCTGCCACGATCAGCGTCCTTGCCCCGAGCGGCTCGGCGCCTGCCGGCGGACGATAGCCCGCGAGCATACGGGAATGCGCGCGGAACACTTCGAACCGTTCGCGCAGCCTGGCCGGGTTGCCGCCGCCGAGCCGCTCGGCCAGCCAGCCAAGCTGGCCCGCTGCCGTCGTCTCGCTAGGTCTGCCTGGCACGTCGTCGACATCAAGATTCAGGCTCTGCGCGGCATCGGCGACGAACTGCCCGGCCAGCCCGTCCTCGTCGGCGAATCGGTCGGCGGGCATCAGGAACGGAGCGTCGAGCAGCACAAGCGCCGCTACCTTGGCGCCGTCGGACTCAAGCCGCCTGGCGATTTCGTAGGCGATGACCCCGCCCATCGACCACCCGCCCAGGTAGTGCTGTCCGCCGGGATTCGCCGCCTTGACGATCTCGGTGTACTCGCGCACCAGTTCAGCCAGCGATCCCCTGGTCGCTCCGGCTCGGCGAAGGCCGGGCGCCTCGAGCCCCCTGACATCGAAGGCACCTGCCACCTCCCCGGCTAGCGCGCGGTAGTCGGTGATCGTGCCGCCGATCGCGTGGATCAGCACCAGCGGCAGTCCGCCGGCGGCCGGGCTGAGCGAAACGAGCGCGGCATCTGCCGTCGGCCCGGCTTCCGCCAGGTGGGCGGCGAACTGGCGCGGGGCCGGATGCAAGAACACCGTCGCGGGCGACAGCCAGGCACCGGTGCGCGCGGCGACGAGATCGAGCAAGGTCATGACCTGAAGCGAGTTACCGCCGAGGTCGAAGAAGCCGTCGCCCGGCCGGACCTCCGGCCGGGCCAGCACGGTCGCGAACAACTCGCAGATCATGGCTTCAAGTTCGCTGGCCGGGGTTTCCTGGTCCGCCGCCGCCGGCACTTCCGCTGCCGGCCGCGGAAGTGCCGGACGGTTGATCTTGCCGCTTGAGTTCAGCGGGAACTGGTCGAGAACGACGAAATGCGCCGGGATCATGTAGGCGGGCAGTCTGCCGCCCAGATAATTGCGCAGTTCGGCGCGGTCGGCCGGCACCTGGCCTTCGGCGGTCCGCAGGTAGGCGATCAGTTGCTGCCCGCCGGCCGGGTCTGCCGTCGCGGTGACCAGAACCTGGGCAACGGCGGGATGCGCGCCGAGCGCAGCCTCAATCTCGCCTGGCTCGATCCGCAACCCGCGGATCTTGACCTGGAAATCGGTCCGCCCGGCGTAGACGATGCTGCCGTCGGCACGGCGCCGGCACAGATCGCCGGTCTTGTACAGCCGCCCGCCGGGCCGGAAGGGATCGGGAATGAACCTTTCCCTGGTCAGCTCGGGCCGGTTCAGGTAGCCGCGGGCCACGCCGGTCCCGCCGATGTGCAGTTCGCCGATTACCCCGACCGGCACCGGCCGCAGACCTGGATCTAGTACATACGCCTGGTAGTTCGCCGACGGCAGCCCGATGGGCACGGGCTGCGCCGGGTGAAAGGCCGACGCGATCACCTCGCCATGGGTGGCGATCACGGCGGTCTCGGTCGGGCCGTAGGCGTTCACGAACCTAAGCCCTGGCCGCAGCCATGCCATGGCCAGCTCAGGCGGTAGCTCCTCGCCGGCGGCCAGCAGCGTCCGCAGGCGCGGGAACTCAAACCCGGTCAGCAGCCTCAGCACGGCCGGCGGCAGGCAGGCGAAGGTCACCCCTGCCGCTTGCATCAGCCCGGCCAGGCGCCTCGGCGAGTGCAGCGTGTCGTCATGCCCGAGCACCAGCTTGGCACCGGAAAGCAGCGCCACGAACATGTCGAGCACGGACACGTCGAAGGTGTAGGACGCGAACTGGAGCACCACGTCACCGGGTCCGACCCGCCACGGCTCGATCATGCTGTCGGCGAAGTTGACGGCCTGCCGGTGCTCGACAACTACCCCCTTCGGCTTCCCGGTAGACCCGGACGTGTAGATCACGTACGCGACATTCCCCGGCTCAGCCTTCTGCGCGGCGGCCAGCCGGCCAGGTCCGGTGAGCGGCCAGGACTCCTCGGTGCGGGGCGTCGGCCCCGTGCCGAGCACGACAACCTGCGCGCCCGCGTCCCCTGGCAACGCAAGCGCGCTGCTCTCGTCGGCCGCGATGATCGTCAGGCCGGCGTCGGCGATCAGGAACCCGAGCCGCTCAGAGGGCAGCGAGTAGCCGAGCGGCAGGTATCCGCCGCCCGTCTTCAAGATCCCGAGCAGTACCGCCAGCCGCCCGAGCCCGGCCCGCATGCACACCCCGGTCAGTACCTCTGGCCCGACCCGGCAGGACCGCAACAGCCCCGCTACCCGCTCCGCCGCGCGGTCTAGCTGACCGTAAGTGACCTCGGTCCCCTCGTACTCGGCCGCGATCGCGTGAGGCGTGCGCCGCACCTGATCTTCGAATCGCTCGTGCAGGCATCCGCCGGCGTACTGCCGGGCAGTGGAATTCCACTCCGACAGCTCGCGATTCAGCTCAGCGGCGGTGAGCACGGGCAGCTCTGACACTCGCGTGCCCGGATCGGCGATCGCGCCGGCCAGCAGCACTTCCAGGTGGCCAAGCAGTCTCTCGATGGTGCCCTGGTCGAACAGCGCGGTCTTGTATGAGCACTCGACCCAAAGGCCGCGCGGCCTGGCCTCGGCGGTCAAGCTCAGATCGAACTTGGCTGCGTAGACCCCGGCGACGAGATCGCTCAGCGCGAAGGTGACCTCGCCGGCCGCGACCGGCGCGGTATCACGTTCGTTGAAGGCAAGCGCAATCTGGAACACCGGCGCGCGACCCGGGTCCCGTTCCACCTTGAGCAGGTCGACCATTCGCCCGAACGGCAGTTCCTGATGCGCGTACGCCCCGGTGGTGACCGCCTTGACCCGGTCAGTCAGCTCGCTGAAGTACGGGTCACCGGATAGGTCGACCCGGATCGGCAGCGTATTGACGCAGTATCCGATCATCGCGGCCAGTTCCGGCCTTCCCCGGTTCGCGCTGACGGTGCCGACCACGATGTCGCGCTGTCCCGTATACCTGTGCAGCAGCGCTTGCAGCCCTGCCATCAGCACCACGAACAAGGTCGTGCCGCGCTCCCTGGCCAGGCTCCGCATGCCGTCGAGAAGCGGCCGAGCGCACATCTGAGTCGCCAGCCCGCCGGCCCAGTCCTCGACAACCGGACGAGCGCGGTCGGCGGGGAACTGGACGGTCTGGAAGCCTTCCATCGCCTTGCGCCAGTACCCGGCAAGCTCGCCGGGCACTTCGCCGCCGAGCCTGGCCCGCTCCCACAGCGCGTAGTCCGCGAACTGGACGGGAAGTTCGTCGAGGCATGACGGTGCTCCGGTCACTTGCGCCAGGTAGAGCGCCGCCAGGTCGCGCACCAGGATCCCGGCCGACCAGCCGTCGAAGACGGCATGGTGGACCACCGCAAGCAGCACCCTGGCACCCTCGTCCGCGCTGATCAAGCTGAAGCGCGCCAGCGGGCCAGCCGCGAGATCAAAAGGCGTCGCCGCCTCGGCGTCGATGAACTCAGTCAGCGCGCCCCCGGCCAGGGCGACCCGGGTGACCGGCACGGGCGCGGGCGCGTCGACGACTTGCACTGGCCGGCCTCTGGCGCCGGGTACCAGCCTGGTACGCAGGGCTTCGTGCCTGGCGACCAGCGCGGCGACAGCCAGGTCAAGCGCATCCTGGTCGAGGCTGCCGCGGATCGCGACGGCGATCGGGATGTTGTACATGGCCTGGCCTGGCGCGAACCTGTCGATAAACCACAGCTGCTCTTGGCCGAAGGAGAGCGGCAACTCGGTCAGGCCGCGATCGCGCTGTCCGATTGCTGCTGCCTGCGCCGTGCGGCCGCGGCGCAGCCGCGCGGTCAGCGCCGCTCGTTGCGTGTCGGTTAGCATCGCCGCCTACCCAAGCTGCCGTTCCAGGTCGTCCAGGCTTTCCGCGTCAAGCTCGGCGTCATCGAAACCGTGCTCGTCCCGCAGCACCGCGGCGAGTTGCTGCGCGGCCGGATTGAGGAACACTGCGCTGACATCGAGGTCAACCGCGAGTTCGGTATAGAGCCTGGCGATCAGCCGCAGCGCTTGCAGCGAGTTTCCGCCCGCGTCGAAGAAGCTGTCGGCCGCGCCGATTTCCTCGCTGCCGAGGATGGTGGCGTAAAGGTCGACCAGCATCGTCTCCAACAGCGTGCGCGGCGGTACCGGCTCGGCTCGGCTGGCAGCAGAGTCCGGTGCCGGAAGTGCCGCCTTGTCGACTTTGCCGTTAGCGGTAAGCGGCAGCTCGTCGAGCACGACCAGGTAGCTCGGAATCAGGTAACCCGGCAGCGTCCTTGCGGCGTGCGCGCGCAGGTCGGCCACCGCCGGCCTGGTCAGGCCGGCGGCCCGCACATAGGCGGCGAGCTGCTTGTTCCCCAAGTGCTCGGTCACCGTTACCACGGCCTGGCCCACCTGCGGGTGGGTGAGCAACGCGGCTTCGATCTCGCCGAGTTCTACCCGAAGGCCGTTGATCTTGACCTGGCTGTCGATACGGCCGGCGAAGACCAGCGTGCCATCTGGCCGGCGCCGTACCAGGTCGCCGGTCTTGTACAGCCGGCCGCCCGGCAGGAACGGATTGTCGATGAAGCGCTCGGCGGTCAGCTCGGGCCGGTTCAGGTAGCCGCGCGCCACTCCGGCACCGCCAACGTGCAGCTCGCCGGTGACGCCGACAGGGACCGGGTTCAGGTGCTCGTCAAGCACATAGGCCTGATAGTTGGGTTTCGGCCTGCCGATCGGCGGTGGCAGCTTGGTCGTCGGCTCCAGCCGCATGAATGTCGACCCGATCGAGCATTCTGTCGGGCCGTATCCGTTGTAGATTTCCAGGCCCTCCCGCATCCAGGACCTCAGCAGCTCGCTGGTCAGCTCTTCCCCGGCCGACAGCAGCGTCCGCAGGTCCGGGAACTCCTCGCCGACAAGCAGGCTGAGCACAGCGGGCGGCAGGCAGGCGAAGGTGACCTTGCTTTCCCTGATCAAGGTGGCCAGCCTGGGCGGTGAGTGCAGCGTCTGCGCCGGCGCGAGCACCACCTTGGCGCCGGCCAGCAAGGGCATGAACATGTCCATCACCGATACGTCGAACGTGAAAGCGGCGAACGAGAGTACCGCGCTGCCCGGCGTGATGTGCCAGGCCTCGATCATGCCCTGGAGGAAGTTGATTGCCTGCCTGTGCTCGACGACGACGCCCTTAGGCTGCCCGGTGGATCCCGAAGTGTAGATCACGTACGCGACATCCGACGGCTCGGCGCGGACCGGTTCTTGCCCACTGTCAGGCTCCGCTACCTGGCCGTCGCCGAGCAGGAGAACGCAGGCGGCGCTTTCGGGCAGGCTCGGAGCGCTTTCCTGGTCAGTCACGATCACGCTCATGCCCGTGTCGCCGATCAGGTAGCCGAGCCGCTCGCGGGGCAGGCCGGGGTCGAGCGGCACGTAGCCGCCGCCGGCCTTCCAGATGCCGAGCAGCGCGGCAAGCCTGGTGATGCTGGTCCGCATGCAGACACCGACCAGGGTCTGCGGCGCCACCCCGAGATCGCGCAGCTGGCAGGCGATCTGCCGCGCTCGCCGGTCGAGTTCTGCATAGGTGACCTGCTCCTCTCCGAACTCGGCGGCGATTGCTCCAGGTGAGCGAGCGACCTGCTGCCCGAATCCTTCGTGTATGCAGATCTTGCTGAAGTCCTTCGCCGTGTCGTTCCACTCCAGGAGTTCCCTGCGCAGCTCGGCGTCGGTCAGCACCGGCAGTTCCGACAGCCTGGCCGACGGGTCGGCCAGCGCGCCGCGGATCATCACCTGCAAGTGGCCGAGCAGTCGCCTGACCGTCGCCTGATCGAACAGTGCGGGCGGATAGGTCGCGGTGACCCGCAAGCCAGCCTCGTCTGGCCAGGCGTCGAAGCCTAGGTCGTACCGGCTCGCGGGCACCTGCACCCGCCGCGCGCGGAACGTCACCCCGCCCGCCGCGAGGTCGGCGACCGGCTCATGCCAGCCGAACCAGGTCTGGAACAAGGGGAACCTGCCGGTGTCGCGCTCGATGGCAAGCAGGTCGACGATCCGGGCGAACGGCAGGTCCTGGTGCCTGATCGCGTCTTGCGTTACCCGCCTGACGTCGGCGGTCAGGTCGGCGAACTGAGTGCCTGCGGCGAGTTCTACCCTGATCGGCAGGACATTTTCCAGGTAGCCGACCTGGCCAGGCCGGCCATGGCGAGCAGAAGCCGTGCCGATGATCAGGTCGGTCTGGCCGGTATAGCGGTAGAGCAGCGCGAACAACGCGGAGAGCAGCGCGGCAGGGGATGCTTCCGAGTCGGGTCCCAGGTCCATCGTGATGGTTTCCACCGCGCCGTCGTGGCTGGCCAGGAGCGGCCGCTGCCGGTCGGCAGGGAACCTCGACACGGGAAAGCCCGCCAGCTTGCCGAGCCAGTACGCCGCGGCCTCCGGGCTCGCTGGCTCCGGGCTCGCTGGCTCCGGGCTCACGGTGTGCTGCGGCCCGGTGTCCGGCGGCGGGTTCCGCGGCCGGCGTCCTGACGCCTCGGCATCGTAGCGATCGGCTAGTTCGCCGAACAGGACGCAGAAGGAGGCATCGTCGAAGGCAATCTGATGCACGACGAGGATCAGCACGTGCTCGTGCGGGCCGACTCGGACCAGGCGCAGTCGTAGCGGCCAGTCGGCAGCGAGGCGGAACGGTCGCAGTGCGTCGGCCGATACCAGGGCGGGCAGCTGATCCGGGGTCGAATCGGAAAGCTCGAGCTTGACGTGCCCGGGCGGGTCAACCTCCGCCGTCGGCGTGCCGTCGCCGCCCGCTGGCATCCGGGTCCGCAGCGCCTGGTGCCTGGCGACGATCGAGTCGAGCGCGCGGCGGAGCGCGGCGAAGTCGAGCTGGCCGTGCAGGCCTATCTGCCAGGTGAGGTTGTGCGCGGCAAGGCCGTGGTGGAACTCGTCTATGAACCACAGTTGCTGCTGGTTGGCGGTCAGGGCGGGCGCGCTTATGGCATTCACCTTGCTATCCGTTCTGCTGCGGTCCTGTCGGCATTTCCTTGAGCCGGAAAACGGGGGAGAAGGTTAGCCAGGCCATGGGCAAGGTCAGCGCGATCACCGAGATAGCCATGGCGTGCCAGAGGCCGACCGTGCTGCCGAGCACCCCGGAGAGGAAGGCGCCGACCGGGAGGGCGCCGAACAGCATCATCCGGTAGGTG
Source organism: Actinomycetota bacterium (assembly GCA_027313705.1). Taxonomy (GTDB): domain Bacteria; phylum Actinomycetota; class Actinomycetes; order Streptosporangiales; family Streptosporangiaceae; genus Chersky-822. The sequence goes on from DAHVDE010000103.1 coordinate 19,650, forward strand.
GCGTTCATCCTGGCCAGCAGCCGGTTGGGGGTGAGCACCTGGCGCAGCGTGATCGTGTTCACGTTCCACATCGAGATGCCGAACCCGTGCCCGAACCAGGCCGCGACCAGGAACACCATCGACTGATAGCTGGCGTTGCGCGGGACGAGCAGCAAGATCGGCGAGGCGCAGACCAGGATTATCGCAAGGCCCATCATCTTCGAAAGGCCGAGTGCCCGCTGCACCCGCGCGGCCAGCAGCGACCCGAAAAGCGCGCCGGCCGCCAGCGCGCCGATCGCCACGCCTAGCCGGTCAGGGCTGAGATGCAGCACCCTGACCCCGTAGATCGTGAACATCGTCGACACCGCGCCGAACCCGACGTTGAGCACGGCGGACTGGCCGAGCAAGATCCGCAGCAGCTTGGTGCCGTAGACAGCGCGGAAGCCCTCGGCCAGCGACTGCCTGATCGAGGTTCGCTCGGCCGGGGAGTCCGGCGGTGGCTCCCGCTTGGTGATCGTGATGATCCCGGCCGCGGAGAACAGGTAGGACACCGCGTCGATCGACAGCGTGATCGGGGCGGTGATCAGCCCGGTGATGAGCCCGGCGAGGCCAGGGCCCGCGATTCCGGCGAAAGCGGTGCTCGCTTGCAGCTTGCTGTTGCTCTCGGTCAGGTGGTCCCGGTCGACGAGGAACGGCACATAGGAAAGCGCGCCGACATCGAAGACCACGGTCAGGCCACCCGACAGCGTGATCACGACGTAGAGCAGGCCGATGGACAAGAACCCGATCGAGGAAGAGAGCGGCACCAGGCCGATCAGCAGCGCGTTCCCGAGCGCGCACATGATCATGATCGGGCGCCGCCGCCTCCGGTCAAGCCAGACTCCGGCGAACACCGCAACCACGATCACCGGCACGAACTTCAGTGCGTTGAGCACCCCGACTTGGAACGCGGTCGCGTGCAGCGTGATGATCGCGACCAGCGGCATGGTGAACTGGGTTACCTGGCTGCCTACCTGCGAGATCGTCTCGCCGGCGAAGAGCCTGGCGAAGTCGCGGTTGCCAAGCACCCCGCCGGTACTGGCGCTAGCTTCGGCCGTGATCTCGGTGGCCTGCTCAAAAGCCATTGCTAATTTCCCTTGATCTGGCCGGCGTACCTGCCGAAGATCTGCTGTCTGCGCGGCTTGTACTGTGAGGTCAGCAAGCCGTTTTCGATGCTGAACCGCTCGGTGGCGATCACAAGTTCCTTGATCTGCTCGTCCTTGCCGAAGGCCGCGTTGCAGTCGGTGAGCCGCAGGTAAATCTCGTCGGCATCAGGTGGATCGGCGGCAGGGGAGACAACCGCCACCAGGTAGGTCTGGGCCGGGCAGAAGATCACCGCCTCGTCGATGGCCTTGCTTGCCTTGAGGAAGTCCTCGATCGGCGAGACGATCACCTTCTTGCCGTTGTCGAGCACGATGACATCGTCTGCGCGGCCCTTAATGTAAAGGAACCCGTCTTCGTCGACATATCCGAGGTCGCCGGTGCGCACGGTGCCATCGGGCGCGAAGACCCGCTCGGAATCACCAGGGCCGGCGTATTCATAACGCCAGTTGACCGGGTACTCGCTGCGCACGCTGACCACGCCGTCGGCATCGAAAAGCACCTGCTTGCCCGGCAGGACCTTGCCAACGCTGCCCTCGCGATGGGCGCCAGGATAGTTCTTGGCCACGATGCAGGTCTCGTTCAGCCCGTAGCCCTCGTAGATCGGCAGCCCAAGTTCGGTGAAGAAGCGCAGCATCGACTGTCGTGCCGGAGCTGACCCCGTCCACAGGTACCTGATCCTGTCGCCGAACAGATCCTTCGCGGCGGCCGGCCATCCGGCGGGGTCCTTGGCCCGGCTCTCCAGGTGCTTTCTCGCCGTCTCGAAAAATGCGGGCACGCCCATGACCACCGTCGGTCCGGTGCGTCGCATCATGGCGAAAGCGGCCTCGTAGCCGCTGATCGTGACGTCGTGGCCGAATGCCAGCGCCGAGTACACCCAGTACCGCTGCTGGAGCAGGGAAAGCGGCAAGAAGACGAAGAGGTTGTCATCGGCTCCGTGAGCGAACATCTGCTGCACTGCGCTGATCGAGGCGTCGATGCTGCCGACAGTGGCGCCGAGTCCCTTCGGCCGGCCGGTGCTTCCCGAGGTGAACTTGATCGTGGTGACGTCGTCCTGGCAGTATTCGGCCGGCGGCAGCCGGCAAGCGAGATTGGCGTTTGCGATCAATTCGGTGACGTCGCCGATCGGCCTGATCCCCTGCTCCCTGGCAGGCTCCCGGTCGGTGAACAGGACCGCGAGGTCGTACCTGGCCAGCAGGCCAGGCTCAGGGTCGAACTTGGCCGGCTCGAAGCCGGCCGTGACCGCGCCTAGTCGCAGCGCCGCCAGGTCGAGCAGTACCCACTCGACCCGGTTGGCGGCCAGGATTCCGATCCGGTCGCCCGGCACGACTCCCGCCGCGCGCAGCGCGATCGCTAGTCGCTCGGCGCGGTCGTGCAACTCGGTCAGCGGCATCGACGTGATGCCGCCGAGACTGGCGAAGGTGATCGCATGACCTGGCGCTGGCGGTCCGGCTACGATCCGGTTGATCACCTGCCCGGTCATCGCGCGCCTGCCGGTTCAGCTATGCAGGCGGCCATGGCGCGCAGGTGGCGCAGATCGTACAGCCGGTCAAGGGTGATACTGACGCCGAACTGCTTGCGGATCGCGGTGAAGATCCTGGCACCTGCCAGCGAATCGCCGCCCAGGTCGTAGAAGTCGCTGTCCGCGCCGATCGAGCCGGCCGGCACACGGAGCACTGAAGCCCAGAGCGCGGCCAGTTCCGCCTCGATCTCGCGATGCGCGCCGCCCGCGGCCTGGCCAGATGCGGAGGGCGGCGGCGCGGCCGAGGTGAGCTTGCCCCTGTCGACCTTGCCGTTGCGGGTCAGCGGGAGACTGTCATGCCAGACAACACCTGACGGGGTCATGTAATCGGGCAGGTGCCTGCGCAGCGCGACCCTGATGTCGTCATCTGATGGCCTGGCATCGCCCGCAGGCACCAGGTGCGCGACCAGCCGGTCGCCGCGGGCGCCTTCCTGCCTGACCACCACTGCCTGCTTGATCGCGTCGATCCCGGCCAGCCTGGTCTCGACTTCGCCGGCTTCGATCCGGTATCCGTTGACCTTGATCTGGAAGTCGCTGCGCCCGGCAATCTCCACGCTGCCGTCGGGCAGGTAGCGACCCAGGTCACCGGTCAGGTACAGCCGTTCGCCGCGCCGCTCGTCGAACCAGAACCGCGCCGAGGTACGAGCCTCGTCGGCCCAGTACCCCCTGGCCAGGCCGGTTCCGGCGGCACAGATCTGGCCGGTCACCCAGTCCGGGCAGTCCAAGCCGTCCTGGTCGAGTATGTAGGCGCGGTTGTTCCTGTTCGGCCGGCCGTAGGGGATCACCTCGCTGTCACCGCGGTCCCGGTCGATGGGGTGGGAGATGTTCCAGATCGTGGTTTCCGTCGGGCCGCCGAGCGACTGCAGCGTGAGGCCGGGCTTGACGCCCCACAGCATGCCTGGCAGGTGCGGCGGTATCCGGTCCCCGCTCATCATCACCAGCCGCAGTGCCTGCGGAGCGCGGTTCTCCCTGGTGGCCTGCTCGGCCATCAGCCCGGCGATCTGGGGCACCGAGTTCCAGATCGTCACGGCGAAGCGGTCGCAGAGGTCGAGCCAGTGGGCCGGGTCGGCCGCGCCGTCGGCGTCGGGCAGGACGACAGCGGCACCTGCAGACAGCGCGCCGAACACGTCGTAGACAGAAAGGTCGAAGTTGAACGCGCTGACCCCGATGAACCGGTCGTCCGGCCCGACCCCGAATCTGACGTTGCAGTCGTTGACCACGTTGACCACGCTGCGCTGGCTGATCATCACCCCTTTGGGCACGCCAGTCGTGCCCGAGGTGTACAGCACGTAAGCAAGGTCGTCAGGACTGGCGCCAGGCAGAGCCGGCCAGGCGAGCGGAGCTTGCCATCCGGCGGCGGTCATGCCGTGGCCGGAGCCGCCGCAGGCGAGTTCAAGTGAACGGGTCTCTGGCAGCTCGCCGTCCTGCCAGCCGGCGTTACTGAGCACGAGGCTGACCCGGCCGTCGCGGAGCATGTAGCGGATGCGCTCGGCGGGCAGGGTGGCGTCGACAGGCAGATAGGCGGCTCCGGCCAGAACCGTCGCCATTATCCCGGCGATCTGCTCGGGGCCGCGGTGCATGACCAGGCCGACCAGTTCGTCCCTGGCCGCACCATGCTCGCGCAGCCAGGTGGCGGCCATTGTCGACTGACCGGCCAGTTCGCCGTAGGTCAGAGTGCGGTTCCTGGTCAGTACCGCGGGCGCATCAGGGTCGCGGGCGGCATGGGCAAGGAAAGCCTCGTAGAGCAGTTCCCCGCTGGGTGCGGCCGCCGTGTCGTTGGCGGCGGTCCGGCGGGCTCGCTGATCGGAGGGCAGCAGGTCGAACGTGCTCGCCGACCAGGCTGACTCATCGGTGGCGAGGCGGCCGAGCAGCTCCTGGTAGCCGCCGATCATGGCGGCGATCATGCCGTCGGGGAAGAGGCCGTCGACGGCGTCGACCTGGACCACCACGCCGCCGTGCAGCTCGAACGCGAAGGCGTTCAGCCACAGTTGCGGCGTCTGGCTCGACGTGTAGACCTCAGGCCCGAACAGTTCCACCGCCGAGCCGTCGACGTCCTCCCTGACGTACCCGATCGTGGCGTTGAAGGTGTAAGGCATCGAGGTTCCGCCCAGTTCGCGGAGGACTTCTATGCCGGAGAAGTGGCGGTTGTCCAGGTCGCGGCGCAGCCTGGCCTGGAGGGCCTGTGCCCGCTCGGTGAAACTGCGGCGCCGGTCGAGGCCGATCTCCACCAGGAGGGTCGAGGAGAAGTTGCCGAGCGCACTGGCGATGTCGGGGTGGATCGGCGGGCGGTTCGCCACCGTCGTGGTCAGCGTGAAGCGCTCACCCGCGCCCCACCTGGCCAGCACTTCCGCGTAGGCGGCGAGCAGCACGGCGGTCGGGGTCAGGCCCGCCGCCGCGGCGGTGGCCTTGAGCCGTGACCAAGCGCCCTGATCGAGTTTCGCCGCGTACTGAGTGAACCTCGGCTTGAGGATCGCCGCCGGACTGGCGCGCAGCGGCAGGCTCGGGTGCGGCGGCAGGTCGTCGAGACGGTCAAGCCAGTACTCGCGTGACCGGCGAGCCGGCGGCTGGTCCCTGGCGGCGTCGAGCGCGGCGATATAGCTGGCGAACGGCACGTCCTCGCCTGGCGGTGGAGTCCCTTCCTGATAGGCACTGTGCCAGTCGATGAAGAACATGAACATGCTGATACCGTCGAGCACCAGGCCGTCCGTGCTGACATGCAGCCGCATCAGGTCATCGGTGAGCAGCGTCACCTCCACCGCGATCATCGGCGCCCGGTCGATCGGCAGCATACGGTGCGAGCGTTCCTCGCGGAGTTGCGCGAGCCGTGCGCGCTGCTCACCGGCCGGCAGTTGCCGCAGGTCAAGCCGCTCGATCCGGACGTCGGCCGCTGGCCGGGTCACCTGGCGCCCGTCGTCGGTGAAGCAGGTGCGCAGCATGCCGTGCCTGGCGACCACCAGCCGCAGCGCCTGCTCAAGGCGGTCAACGTCCCAGCAGCCGTCGTACTCGTGGTAGACGTGGCTCGCGACGTTGCCGATCTCTATGGCCTCGCCCCGGCCGATCAGGTACGCCCGCTGGAGCAGGGTCAGGCCGAAGCCTTCTTCCTTCGCCGCGGCGCTCAGGTACTCGATCAGTTCTGGCTTAGCCGCCTTGATCCTCGCGATCAGGTCGGCGTCGACTCGCTGCCGCGGACCTTGCAGCTTGAGGTCGGCTCCGGCGACGGTCAGGCTCAGGCCGCGCCTTTCGACCTCGCGCAGCACCTCGAGGTGCCTCACAGGACCACCTCTTCCGCCGCGGCCTCCGCCTGATCACGCTTGCCGATCAGCTCGACCAGGTCGGCAAGCGTGCGGTCACCGAGCAGGTCATCGATCGCGATGTCCTTGCCTGTGCGCTGCAATATCTGGTACTGGAGCGCGATCGCCTGCATGGACGTGCTGCCGAGAGCGACCAGGGTGGCGTCCGGGTCGACGCCGTCGCCAGGAAGCTGGAGCGCCTGCGACACGACACCGGACAGCCAGGGCAGCAGGTCGCCGGGGTCGCGGAAGAATACCTGGCCGGCCAGGTTGATCTTGGTGCCAGGCGGGACCAGCGAGACCACCTGCGGCCAGAGCGCGGGCTCGCCGACGTGCAGCGCCGCGCTGAGCTTTGCGGCGAACCTCGGCATGACCGGAGCGGCGCAGTTCGCGAGCAGCTTCGCGGCGGCCAGTTCCAGCGCTATCGCGGTCCTGGACTCGTCCTTCCACTCGGGCAAGGCGGCGGTGAGGGCTTCGTAGTCGCGGAACCTCAGCGTGTTCGCGACCAGGTCGTCGAGTGCCCTGGCGGCCTGATTCAGCGAGAACCCGTCCTGACCCAGGCTCGCGGTGAGCACGCCGAGTGAATTTTGGAGGGAGGCGAAAAAGGCCGTGTGCTCAGGCGTCCAGATGCCGGCGTCAGGTGCCGTCCCGCCGTAACGGCGGCTGACCCTGGCTCCGAGGTCGTCAAGCCAGTTCTGCCACTTGCCGATCAAGGTGGCGGTGACCGTGGCCTCGTACTGCTCGATCGTGAAGTTGGTACGGCTGGTCTCTGGCCGCGTGAGTGCCAGGTAGTACCTGATCGAGTCGACGTTGTCAGGCGTCAGGATGTCCTTGCCCCAGATAACGTGGCGCCGGCTGGTGGAGAACTTGTCGCCGTCGAGCAGGTAGAACTCGTTGACGTGGTAGTCCACGTCCGGCGTCCATGAAGGGCTGGCCAGCTTGTACAGGGCAGGGCTGAGGATCGAGTGATAGAACGTGTTGTCGTAGCCGAGGAAGTGCACGATCTTCCAGTCGTCCTGCGGGCGGCTCGCGCTCCAGTCCTGGCCGAGCGTGCGGCCAAGGGTCTCGATGCCGTAGATGAACCCGAAGGCGAGTTCTATCCACACCCAGATGACCTGGCCTGGCACGTCGTCCTGGGCCGGCCGCACGCCCCAGTCGGACGGATGGGTGAGGGCCAGGTCCAGGCGGTCGCGGCTGAACAGGCGGTGGGCGAGTTCCCTGACCTTGGCGGGGGCGCGGCCCGCGCTGTGATGCTCACGCAATGCGGCACGGAACTCGTGCAGCGGCAGCATGTACCTGACGATCGTGCCGGCACGCGGGGTGGCGGTGCCTGCCGCGGGCCGCGGGTCGACGAGATCGACGCAGACATTGGGCTCGCCGCAGATCTCGCATATATTGCCGCCGGTTTCGTTGCCGCAACCCGGGCACCCGCCGCCGACATACGGCTCGTACAGGTACTGGCCGGTGTCGCCGTCGAACAACGCTCGTCCCTCTTGCCTGGTCACCTTTCCCGACTCGACCAGCGAGGTGAAGAAGGCCCTGAGCGCTTCTTGATAGCCGGGCTCGCGGCTGGTGTGGTTGATCTGGTCGGGATGGATGTCCATCGCCGCCAGGGCCTCCCTGATCTCCGTCGCGTAGAGCTCTGCCGTCTGCGCGGGGGAGCGGCCCTCTCGCCTGGCGCATTCGGCCACGTAACTCTGGAAGTCATCGGTGGCGGCGAGATGGTAGACGTCCGCGCCGTTCATGCGCTGGAACCGCACGAACGCGTCGGTGCCGAGGTAGGGGCCGGACAGGTGGCCGATGTGCAGGCCGCCGTTCGGAGTCGGCGGAGTGGAGAACACGAAGACCGGGCGGTCGCCGAACCGCCTGCGCTCCTTGACCTGCGGCGCCTTCTGCACCGCCCGCGTGGTGTCCCGCCAGTAGAACGTGGTGAAGAAGATGTCGGTGTTACCGGTGTTGTCAAGGTAATGCGTCTCGAACGGCTCGAACTGCACGACCATGGGCGCGGTGATCGGGGTGCGCTTGGCGTCGGCCACGATATCGCCCTGGCCGGCGAAGATGACGAAAGTCTCGGTCTCGTCGTGCTGATGCGGGTCTGAGCGGCGGCCGGGCGGCACGCGGGCGAAGCTGGCGCCCACCCCGAAGGACTCGACCGTGCCGAGGTCGATGTCGCCTAGCTCGATGCCGAACGAGCGGTGCAGATGTCCTGGGTCATACTTGCTGATGATCATCTGTGGCTCCTTGGCCCAGTGAGTCGTGCCAGGTTTGCTGTAGCAGGTCAACGGCTTGCCGGGCGATGGCGGGCGCCAGGCGGTAACCCGAGCCGTTCGCCGCGCCCGCGAAGACGATCCGGCCCTCGTGGTCAAGCGGGGCGATCACCGGCTGGCGGCTGCGGCTGTAGGCGTCAGCGCAGACCCGGCCAGAGCTCAGTTCGCCGGCCAGGTCTGGTGCGTGCGAACCCAGGCAGGCCCGCGCCTGGTCGATGTCCTCCCTGGACAGGCCAGGGGCGGCCGCGATGGCCTCAGGGTCGACGTCCCACTCGAGCCTGGTGTAGCTGAACAGCCAGTGACCGCGGTGTGCGAGTGGCACGAGGAAGGCGTCATGCTCTTCGAGGATGAGGAGCTCGTCGCCGGGAGCTGGCTGGCGTTCCAGGTGCATCGCGACGATCTTCTTGACCCGCAGGCCGAGCGGCCGGACCAGGTCGCGCCAGGCGGGCTCGTCCAGCCAGGGGCCAGGGGCAAGCACGACCTGGTCGGCGGTCAGGTCATCGCCCGCGCCCGTGCGCAGCACGAGCGTTCCGGGTGCGCTGGTCAGGCCGGTGATCTTGGTGCCCTCCAGGAAGCGGACCCGCTTCCTGGCGAGCGCGGCGATCGCCTGAGTCAGGGCGTAGACGTCGGCGTAATGACAGTCACGCAGCACCCAGTGCCCGGCCTGCGCCCGCTCGGTGTCGGCGGTCAGGTAACCGGCCTCGGCCGGGGTGGTGCCGTCTCGCAGGATCAGCCGGGCCCCGACCGGGTAGCCGGGCAGGTAAGGGTGCACGGCCATCAGGTCCGCGTAATAGCGGTGGCTGGCGGCTGACCACTGCCTGGCCTGCGGCGTCGCGCCTTTCACGAGCGACAGGCCGGCCGAGCGGCGGGTCGCGCCCGAGCCGGCCAGGTCACGGTCGACCACCGTGATCTCGGCCGTCTCGTCGGCGGCGGCCAGTTCCCTGGCGATCAGGCAGCCGATGATCCCGGCTCCGACGATCGCGACCTTTCTCGGCGTCATCGCCTGCCGCCCGGCATGGGCGGCCGCAGGTCGCCGTTCACTGGTTTAGTCACCCACTCGATGAACGAGTCGTGCTGCTGCTCGGTGCGGACACCGCGCAACCGGTCGAGAATCCGCTGGCTGCGCCAGGCATTGAGGCTCAGGTTGGGGTCGGCCAGGCCGCGCTGGCCCCGCGCGGCGTTCTGGAAGAAGATGTTGTTCCCGGCCGGGCCGTCCCAGATCGCCGCGAAGTTGTCATCGATCTTGAACTCTTCGCCGTCTCGCTCCAGCCGGGACGAGATCGGCGACAGGAACGTAAGCGGCGCTGGCCGGTACCCGGTGGCCCAGATGACGACGTCGAGTTCCACGTTCTCCCGCGCCGCGTCGTGCTCGTTGTGCGCGAGCGCCAGGTTCCACGCCCTCGCCGGCGCGCTGGTTATCTCTGTGACGGAGCGGTTCGGGTAGAGCGCTACCAGATCGGCGTAGCCGTCAAGGAAGCGGCGGGTGTACATGCGCTGGTAGATCGACCGCAGTGTCGCCTCTGAGATTCCGTCACTGGTCAGGATGTGCCTGGCGTTGAGTCCATGCCTGGTGGCCGGGTCGAGGCTGGCGAAGTAGTCAGAGTAGCTGGGGGTGTAGTAGTCGTTGGTGAACGGAGAGTCGTCGATCGGCAGGTAGTTGGGCCGACGCGAGATCCAGACGACTCGTCGTGGTAAATCGTCACCAGGACGGCCGATGAGGTCGAGGAAAGCCTCGGCGCCTGACTGACCGCCGCCGACGACTCCGACGCGCAGGCCTCCGAGCCTGACCGCCTTGCTCATGAAGTCGCACACGTGAAACTGGCGCTCACCTAGGTGCGGGATCGCCGGCGTCGGCAAGGCCGGCTGCACGCCGACGCCGACGGCGATGTTGTCGGCGGTCACGGTCATCGAAGGGGTGGTAAGCACGAACCTGCCCGCGAAGTCCACAGAAAGCACTTCCTGGCCGAAGGCGATGTTCTCGTTCTTACGGCAAGCCCATTCCATGTAGTTGCGGAACTCTTCCCGCGGCACGGATTCGAACTGCGCATTAAGGAAGTGATAGATGCGGCCAAGTTCCGACAGGTAGGCGAGGAACGAGAAGCTGTTCGTCGGCTCGCAGAGGCTCACCAGGTCCTTGAGCATCGACACCTGGATGGTCGCTCCGGGGATCTGCTGGCCGTCGTGCCAGCCGAAGCTTTCCTTCTTGTCTAAAAAGAGGTTCGTCATCTCGGCATGGCCGTGCATCAGCGACGCCAGGCTCAAGTTAGCCGGCCCGACGCCGATGCCGACGCAACGATAATGCCGTGGTTGAGCTACCGCTTCCTGTACCACAGTTGTTGACCTCTCGGAGAACGTCTTCGGGCTCGCTAACGCCATAGTCCGTGGTGAAATGTGTCAGGAAAAGCGGCCCGCACCTACCGTCTCGTGTCTCAAGGTGGCTATGACTGGAACGATCCAATGTGTCCGTTTGACTGTCAAGGTTAGTCTTGTGTGGTGGTCCCACATAAGTCTGAGTTCCTTAAGCTGTCTGCGCAAGACCTGATCGACCGCCGCGCTGAGCTCGTGGCGAGCCTCGGTGACCTGGAGCAGGTGCTGCTCGGATCGCTGGTCGAGCAGACCAGGAAGTGCGGGCGGGCCGGCTGCCGCTGCGCGGCCGGCCGGCCGCACGGGCCCTACGCGTACTTAACGCCCCGGCGCGGCAAGCACGGCATGCACTACGTGCCCGGTGCGCTGGTACCCCTCGTAGCAGCCTGCCTGGCCAAAGGCCAGCATGCCGAGACCATACTCGCCGAGATCTCCGCGATAAACGCCGAATTGCTGGCCAGGCGCGAGCTCGGCTTAGGGTAGCGCGCGATCATCACTACCCTGCCTGGCAGGCCCGGGTAGGCTTGTCGTTTCGCCGGGCTTCGCGTGACAAACTGGTGCGAAGGACGCCAAGCTAGTGATCTGACGAGGCGAGACCGGAGGACCCTGACGAATGCCCGACATCCTGAGCGCCTATGCGGCCAGCCAGCCGGACAAGATCGCGGTGATCGAGGACCGCCCCGACGGTGAAATCGTGTCGTGGACGTTTGCCGAACTCGAAGCCAGGTCCAACCGGCTTGGCAACGCGCTCGCCTCGCTTGGGGCCGGCCCTGGCTGCAAGGTGATCTGGTGCGGCCCGAACTCGCCGGAGATCGTGGCCTGCATGAACGCGACCAGGAAGATCGGCGCCGTCTCCGTGCCGCTCAACTACCGGCTCACGGCGGCAGAGGCCGGGTACATCATCGAGCACTGCGACGCCAGGGTCGCTTACGTGGACGCCGAGTACGCGCATTTGTTCAGCGCGCCCGCGGGCGAGGCCGGCCTGGCCGGCTCGCTCAGCGCGGTGCTGGTCTTCGGCGGTCAGGCGCCGGCGGGCATGCTCTCAGAAGACGTGGTCGCCGCCGCTGCGGCAACTCCGCCGGCCGAGCCAGACGATGGTGCCGCGGGCGCCACGATGATCTACACCTCGGGCACGACCGGCAGGCCGAAGGGCGCCGTCCGCCGGGCCAGGGACGAGAACGTCGTGATCGGGCTGATCACCTTCATCGGATACCAGCCGGACGACGTCTACCTCACCTCGGGCCCGCTTTACCACAGCGGCCCGGGATCGTTCCTGCTGATCGGGCAGGCGCTCGGCCAGACGGTCATCGTCCAGCGCAAGTTCGATCCGCAGGACTGGCTGCGTCTCGTGGACAAGTACCAGGTCACGTCGACGTTCTCGGCGCCGGCCCTGGTCAGGATGATCTGCGCGCTGCCAGGGGAGGTGAAGGACAGGTACGCCAGGACCAGCATGAAACGCATGATCGCTAACGCCGCGCCGTGGAGCTACGCGCTGAAGCAGGCATACCTCGCCGACTTCCCCGCGGATTCGCTCTGGGAGGTTTACGGCTCGACTGAGCTAGGCGTCAACTGCCTGCTCGAACCCAAAGACCAGCTGCGCAAGCCTGGTTCTTGCGGCAAGCCCGCGCCCTACAACGAGATCATGCTGGTCGACGCGGAAGGCCGCGAGGTAACTGGCACTGGCCCCGGCCATCCAGGCGAGCTTTTCGTGCGCTCCGGCGGTGTCTTCAACGAGTATTACAAGCAGGCCGACAGCTACGAAGCGGCGAGCCGCGGTGCGTGGCACACGGTCGGCGACATCGCCTACTGCGACGACGAGGGCTACTACTACATCTGCGACCGCAAGAACGACATGATCATCTCGGGCGGCATGAACATCTACCCGGCGGAGATCGAGGCCGCGCTTGAGCAGCATCCTAAGATCTACGATGTCGCCGTCTTCGGCATCCCGAGCGACGAGTGGGGCGAACTAGTGCACGCGACGATCGTGGTCGCGCCTGAAGCGGAGCTTTCCGCCGAAGAGGTAATGGCCTTCTCCCGCGACCACCTGGCGGGCTATAAGACACCGCGCTCGATCGCGTTCGCCGCTGAACTGCCGAGGACCGGCTCGGGCAAGATACTCAAGCGCCAGCTACGGGCTCCGTTCTGGAAGGACCATGCCGCCAGCGTCTAGCCGCTGACAGCCAGCCCGGCCTGCGCGGCCAATTCGGCGAAGGCAGCGGCATCTAGGACCGCCGCGCCGCCGGTGTCGTTGTTGAAATAGGCGTAGACGTCAGCCTCGGCGTCCGGCCAGGCCCGCTTGATCCGGTCCAGCCAGGACCGCAGCGTGGAAGGCCGGTAGCGCGGCCACGGGCGGCCGTCGCCTTCGTGGAATCTGAGGTAACCCCAGCCGGCCGGGTGCCAGAGCGGTGTCTGCGAGTGGCCAGCTCTGTCGGCCCAGCACAAGGCGGCGCCATGGGCGGCGAGCAGTGCCTGCGTACCTTCACTCCACCAGGATTCGTGCCGTGGCTCGACTGCTACCCTCACGCGGCCGCCGGCCGGTGCTTTCTTGCCGAATTCTGCTAGGCATGCGCTCAGCCTGACCGGATCGGCCGCAAGTGTCGGCGGCAGTTGCAGCAGCACCGGCCCAAGCCTTGAGCGCAGGCCGCTGGCCGCCGCAAGCAGCCTGGCCACCGGCTCGGCTGGGTCCTTGAGCCGTTTGACGTGCGTGAGGAAACGGCTCGCCTTGATGGCCATGACGAAGCCTTCCGGCGTGCGCTGCCGCCAGGCGGTGAACGTCTCCCGGTCAGGAAGCCGGTAGAACGTGCCGTCGTTCTCCACCGAGGCGAACCGCTCGGCGTAGTACTCAAGCCAGCTATGCTGCGGAACGCCGGCCGGATAGAACATCCCCTTCCAGTGCCGGTACTGCCATCCCGAGGTCCCCACGATCAGCGGCACGCGGACCGGATTTCCGGCTCAGAGCAGGCCGCTGACGGCGCCGAGTACCACGCCAAGCAGGAAGCCGACGAGCAAGACCATCAGAGTTATCGCTGCGGCGCGCCTGACCAGGCGCAGCCGGCTGCGCCTGGTCGGCCGGCGGCTCGGCGCTCGCTGCGGCGGCCGGCCAGGGCGGGCCGCCCGGTCACGATCACCTGCCGTTCCGCCGCCGTTGAGGCGCGTGTTATCCAGTACTGCCCGACCGTTTTCCATGCGATGCACCTGCCCAAGCTACCTTACTTGCCGGCACTGAAGACCCAGTTGGCGTACCCTAGACAGTTTTACGATTAACGCCACAACAGGTAACCGGAGCGTGCTGGCCCGGTCAGGTGCGGTGCCTGACCGACCCGAGTTAACCGACGTCCCGCAGTGGTGCTGGCTTGCCAGAGTTGCCAGAATGAGGACATGGGAGCAGCAGGGGTCACGCCACGCGCGACCGGCACCGCGGGCCTGACCGGCGTCTTCGGCCCGACCGGCATTGCGGGTCCGATCGGGTCCGCTGGCTCGATCTTGTCGATCGGGTCGGCTGGTTCGATCTTGTCGATCGGGTCGGCTGGTTCGATCTTGTCGATCGGGTCCGCTGGTTCGATCTTGTCGATCGGATCGACTGGTTCGATCTTGTCGATCGGGTCGGCAGGTTCGATCTTGTCGATGCTGTCGGCGATCAGCATCGGCTCGGTCTGCTCGGCTCGGGCACTTTGGTCCCTGCGTGCCCGCCGTGACGAGCACGCGGCGGGCGGCGGTCCGGCGCCCGGCAGGAAGCGGTTCAGGCATACTTCGTCGGGCACCCGGCTATCGGTCGTCAGGTGAAGCCTCCGGTGCCGGCCGCGCGCACCACCGGCAAGGAGGTCGCGCGGCAACTACTCGATGACGGCTACGTCGTCGTGTCGGGAATGATGCCAGCGCGAGATGTCCAGGCGGCCCGCGCCGATCTTGACCGGGTGCTCACCGCGACGAAGAGCGGCAGGAACCCGTTCGAGGGGTATTCGACTCAGCGCGTCTACGCGTTGTTCGCCAAGACCAGGACGTTCGACGCGGCGGCCACGCACCCGCTCTTGCTCGACGTGCTTGATCAGGTACTTGGCCACTACCAGCTGAGCGCCCCGGTCGGGATCAGGATCGGGCCGGGGGAAAAGGCCCAGGTGCTGCACCGTGACGATGCCATCTACCCGCTGCCTGAGCCGCATCCGCAGGTAGTGGTCAACACGATGTGGCCGCTCGACCCGTTCACCGAGAAGAACGGCGCCACCAGGTTCGTGCCTGAAAGCCACAAGTGGGAGCCAGGGCGGCGGCCGGCAGGCACCGACCCGGTCACCGCGGCCGTTATGGCGCCAGGTTCGGCGATGTTCTACCTGGGCAGCCTGTGGCATGGCGGCGGCGCCAACCAGACCAGCAGTAGCAGACTCGGCGTGATTCTCGAGTACGCCGCCGCCTGGCTGCGGCCGCAGGAGAATCATTGCCTGGCGGTGCCGCGCAGCGTGGTCAGGGGTTTGCCTGAGCGGCTGGCCGAGTTGCTCGGCTACAACATTTACCCGCCGTTTGTCGGGTATGTCGGCGGCAGCCATCCGCTCAAGGTGCTGAGAAGAGCTGACGAGTCTGGCGCCTAGAGTCACTGCCTGACCTCGTACCTGGTGCCCATGGCGGCGCGTGGTCAGGTAAGCAGCCGTCCTAGGACGGCCAGGCCGCCAGCCGGCGCGCTTGTCGTAATTCACGCGGTCATTCCAGCGGTTCCGCCCGCCGGGTACGAGCGCGCCAGGCGGTGGCGGCGGCGGCGTGGTCGACGACGGGGAACGGGTAGCGGCGGCTCAGGCGCGCGCCAGGCGACGGGTCATGGATCTGTGCCTGGGGCAGGCCAGCCAGTTCTGGTACGTACCTGGCGATGTACTCACCGGCAGGGTCGAAGCGCCTGCTCTGCCTGAGCGGGCTGAAGATGCGGTGCCGCTGGCGGTCGGTGCCCGTCCCCGCGACCCACTGCCAGTTCAGCTGGTTGCAGGCAACATCCGCGTCAGTCAGGGACGCCATGAAGTGGGCCGCGCCCGCCCGCCAGTCAACGTAGAGATCCTTGGTCAGGAAGGACGCGACGATCATCCTGGCCCGGTTGGGCATGAAGCCCTCGCGCCGCAACTGGCGCATCGCGGCGTCCACGACCGGGTACCCGGTCTGCCCTTCTCGCCATGCCGCCAGCCCGTCCTGGTCGTCGTGCCAGCGGTCACCATGCGGGCGGTAGTCCTCGCGGGCCGCCTGCGGCCTGGCAGCGAGCAGCTGGCAGAAGAAGTCACGCCAGGCTAGCTGGCGGACGAAGGGCTCGCCGCCAGGCAGTCCGGCGAACTCGCTGGCAAGGAGGAGCGGTGAAACGCACCCGAAATGCAAGTAAGGCGAAAGCCCTGACGTAGCGCCGGCCGCCAGGTCGTCCCGGCCGGCGTCATATCCGGCCAGGCCTTGCGCCCGCCACGCTCTCATCCTGGCCAGGCCGGCCGCCTCGCCGCCGCGCAAACTGCCTTGCGCGGGCACGCCGCCGCGCACCTCGCCAAGTTCTGGCACCCGTCCAGGCTCGATGCCGTCAGGCAGCCGCACCCGGCCGGGCGCGGCCGCGACCGCGCGGCGCGGACTGCCAGCCCAGTTGCGGTAGTAGGGAGTGAAAATCTGATAATGACCTCCTCCGATCGGCCTTACCGGTTCCGGGCCGGCGACCATGACG
This sequence comes from Actinomycetota bacterium, assembly GCA_027313705.1. Taxonomy (GTDB): domain Bacteria; phylum Actinomycetota; class Actinomycetes; order Streptosporangiales; family Streptosporangiaceae; genus Chersky-822. Next base: position 35,886 of record DAHVDE010000103.1, read on the forward strand.
CCTGGGTGAGTGATTACCTCAAACCGTGACCCCGCCGCCGACCTGAGCCTGTCCAGGCGCCGGCTGGCGTAGCCGGACACATCGGCCGCGAGGTGGATCTGCCGCGCTCCGGCCGAAGAAGCCACCTCGAGCACGGACTTCACCCAGGATCCGCGCCTGACTACCAGTTGTCCGCCGGCCGATACCAGGCCGTCATGGAGCGCGCGGAGCGAGTCCAGCAGGAACGCCAGCCTGGTCGCATTCATCGTGCCCAGGCCGAGTACGGCATCGTCGAGTACGAAAAGCGGCACGACGCGATCGGCGCGGGCGGCGGCTGCGAGTGCCGGGTTGTCGGCGACTCGAAGGTCACGGGTGAAAACCAGTAGCGAAGTCGGCATCTTGGCGGCTCCTCTTACTGACTCGCTGACGGTGCTCCCTTCAGCATGCCCCGTCCCGATCGGCGCGCGCCGGCAAGCGGGCATCCGCGTGGTCACGGGGCAGTTAGTCCTTACTAGGATTAGATTATGAGATTCGGTGTATTTATCCCTCAGGGATGGCGGCTTGACCTCGCCGGGGTGCCCGCTGGCAAGCAATGGGACCTGATGCGCGACCTCGCGCAGGCGGCCGATGCAGGCCCGTTCGAGTCGATCTGGCTTTACGACCATTTTCATACGGTCCCGCTGCCCACGGATGAGCCGACGTACGAGGCGTGGTCATTGGTGGCGGCGTTTGCGGCGACGACCAGCCGGGTGCGGCTCGGGCAGATGTGCACGTGCATGGGCTACCGCAACCCGGCGTACCTGGCCAAGGTTGCCGCCACGATCGACGTGGTGTCGGGTGGCCGGGTGGAGATGGGCATCGGCGCTGGCTGGTATGAGCACGAGTGGCGTGCCTATGGCTATGGCTTCCCCGGTGCCGGCGACCGGCTCGGCATGCTCGACGAGGGCGTGCAGGTCATGCGTCAGCTCTGGACCACGGGCAAGGCCACGCTTGACGGCAAGTACTACCAGGTCGATGGCGCGATCGGCAGGCCGCTTCCGGCGCAGGAAGGCGGCATCCCGCTCTGGATCGCGGGCGGTGGCGAGCGGCGCACGCTTCGGATCGCCGCAAGGTACGCCAGCTACACCAACTTCGACTCGACGCCAGCGGAGTTCACCCGCAAATCGGAGATCCTGGCCGCGCACTGCGCGGACGTCGGCACCGATTTCGGCTCGATCGTCAGGTCGTCGAACTTCAATGTCATTATCGGCGAGACGGAGAAGGATGTCGCCGACAAGCTCGCATGGGTGCGCGCACACTACGAGCCGCTCGTTCCCGCCGAGGATGCCGCGCGTTATCACGACCTGTTCGCGAACGGCCTGACCGGCACGCCCGAGCAGATCGTCGAGAAACTGGCCGGGCTCGGCGATCTTGGCATGAGCTACGCGATCGGTTACTTCGTCGACGCGGCATATGACCCGAGCAGCATCGAGATGTTCGCGACGAAGGTGATACCGGAACTAGCGGACTGAACGCCCGGGGTCGTAGTCAACGGTTGAGCGAACCGGCCTGATCTGCTGCCCGGGGTTTCCGCCCGGCACGGGTCAGGCCGCCCGAGCGGTTCACCTGCCTGACGCTGTAGAACGTGGTTGCCAGTACCAGCAGGCCGGCCACCGCGATGCTGATGCCGGTCCACAGCCCGGAGAACGGCAGTACGTCGGCGAAGACGAGAACCCCGCCGAGTCCGAGTGCCGCGAACCCGAACGAGATGGCGGTTGCTCGCGCCATCCGGCTGGCGGCGGTCTTTTCCGCCGCCGACCGCGCGAGGCTCTGGACGGCGGCCAGCCGTCGCCGCGCCCACTGGTATTCCACGGCGAACACGGTCAAAGCGAGCACGATCACGATGATTCCTGGGCCGGGCGCGACTAGCAGCACGACCCCGACAGCGAGCATTGCCGTGCCGAGAACGGTAAGCGCTATCCGCCGCAGCAGCCGGACGGCATCGTTCATCTACCCAGCATCGCAGGTCACCTGGCCAGGATTGACGCCGATACCGCCGGCGGCGCTGCTCTCGTAGGCCGCGAGCGCGAACCTGAGCACGTCGGCGGCGGCCTCGGCGTCCCAGAGCAACGGGCCTTCCCCGGTGCGCAGCCAGGTCAGCCAGTGCCTGCCGCAGTCGCGGAAACTGCTGCCCCAATCGTCGTCGAGCGCATGGTAGCTGCGCATCTCGCCGTCGGCGTAGACCTCGACACTTGGCTGCTGAATGCCACGTCCGGTGCAGCGGTTCAGGCGCGCGAAACCTTTACTGCCGGTGATCTCCCAGCGCTCGTCATTGGTGTAATAGTCAGAGCGCAGGTACATATCGAGCGCCACGTTGATGTCCCACCCGCCCCGCACGCCGTTCTCGTGCTCCCAGGCGATCATCGAAGGCGCGTCAAGTACCACGCCAGGACCCACTTCGGTGGCTCCGATCCAGGCCCTGACCTCCCTGACCGGGCCGAAGAGCCAAAGCGCGGTCGCGAGCTTGTGCCAGCCGTCGTCGAACACCATGATGCCGCGATTGCGCTTCATCTGTTCCCACTGCCACAGCCAGCTGCTGAGCGGCACATCCCAGCCGCCGTGGGCGCTGCCCACCATTTTCATGTGGTATCCGACGGCCGGCCCGATCTCGCCCGACTCGGTGATCGCCTTCAGCTTGCGCAGCGGTTGATAGAACAGGTAGTTCTCCATGACCCGCAGTACAAGTCCGCTGGCCCTCGCAGCTTCGATCATGCGATAGGCGTCGGCCAGGTCGCTGCACATTGGTTTCTGCAAGTTCACGTGCCATCCGTAGCTGAGCAGTTCGAGTACGCCCTCGGGGTGCAACTGGACGGGAAGCAGTGCTTCCACCGCGTCTACCTCGATTCCGCTCGCCGCCAGTTCCGCCGCCGAGGCGAACGCCTTGGCGCCTGGCCAGTCGGCCTGACGCTGGGCACGGCGTTCCTCGTCAGGGTCGACAAGCGCGACTACCTCGACATCCGGGTTGTCCAGGTAGCCGCGGACGTTGAGGTCATAGATCCGGCCGAGGCCGATGAAAGCCGCCCGCACCGGGCGGTCATATGGCATGAAAGGCACTTAATCGCCCTCTCTGAGTGATTGCCAGCAGTATGGCAGCGAGGGCAGATAAAATGATTGATTTACTAGGGTTCACGGCGCATTGATCATCGCGCGTTGCCGGCGCAGGCCCGGTGAGGCCGCGTAGTCCGGCCACCGCGCGGCTGCTCGCGCCGGTAGCGCCGTAGGTGGCCACGAAAGCCTCGGCCGGGTGACCCGCGCGGTCGGCTGGGTGCCGAACTGCTCGCCTCGGTCGCGAGCTTATCGCCGGCGGCACGGTCAGGTGCTCGCCAGGCCTAGCTGGCCGGCCCAGCGCCTGATGCACTCGGCGAAGAATTCCTTGCGGTGCTGCGGGTCCCCGGCCACGACGTTGCGGAACTGGCCGAATAGCTCGAAAGACACCACGCCGAACAGTCCTGCCCACACCATGAGGCCTGCCTGGATCGCCGGGTCAGGGAGCTGAGCCGGGAAGACCTCGCGCACGGGCCCGAGCGCAGCCCGCCAGCCGCCCTGCTCGCCAGCAGCCGCCGTATCGCCAGCATTGGAACCGGCCGCCTGGTCGGGGCTGGCGTCGGCGAGGATCTGGACGAGCAGGGCCGACACCCGGCTGGCCGGGCCGATCGTGTCCTGCGGTGCGACGTAGCCAGGCACGGGCGAGCCGTAGATCAGCGCGTACTCGTTCGGATTGGCCTGTGCCCAGTCCCTGACCGCGGTGCACACGGCCGACCATCGGCTGAACAGGTCGGCTCGGTCGACCGTCGCCTCGCGGCTTTCTGCCGCCGCGCCGAGCGAGTCGTAGGCATCGATGATCAGCGTGGTCAGCAACTCGTCGCGGCTGGCGAAGTACCGGTACACGGCAGAAGAGGCCATGCCAAGGTCGCGCGCGATGGCCCGCAGGCTCAGCCCGGCCGCCCCCGCTGTGGCCAGGTAGCGGCGCCCGGCGGCCAGGATCTCCCCGGTGATCTCGGCTCTGGCCCGTTCTCTTGCCGTGCGCGGTGCCGAGTACGCCGGCGTGCCTTCGGTTTGCGGCATGCGACCTATCCTGCCACAAAACAAGAGCGCATGAAGCAAACGAGAGCGCCGCTCCAGGATTAGGTCCGGCAGCGCTGGCGGGTACGGGGCTGCTCAGGGATCGAGCCGGATTTGGCGAGCACGGGGATGTCGGCACCGGCCCTGACCCCGATCGTGCCCGGGTACTTGAGCCCGGTGCCGGTATTGAGCACCACCACCCGGTCCCGTTCGGTCAGCCAGCCGGCCTCGCGCAGCCGGCGGACGGCGGTGAAGCACGCTGCCCCCTCCGGGCAGATGAAGCAGCCCTCCAGCCTGGCGACCGTTCGCTGATCGGCGAGGATCGCCTCGTCCTCCACCGCGATTGCGGTCCCCGCCGACTGGTACAGGGAGTCGAGCACCAGGAAGTCGCCGAGAGCCTTGGGCACCGTGATGCCGAACGCGATCGTGCTCGCCTCCGGCCAGGGCTCGCTTTCCCTCGCGCCCCGCTCGAACGCCCTGACGATCGGAGCGCAGCCGGTAGCCTGGACGCAGACCATCCTGGGCAGCTCGCCGGTGACCCAGCCAAGCTCGCGCAGCTCGAGCATGGCCTTATGGATGCCGATGATGCCGACGCCGCCGCCCGTCGGGTAGACGAGGACGTCGGGGAACCGCCAGCCAAGCTGCTCGGCGATCTCCAGGCCCATCGTCTTCTTGCCCTCAAGCCGGTAAGGCTCCTTCATCGTCGACGTGTCCTGGTAGCCGGGCCGGTGCCTGACGGCCGAGGCGATCAGGGCTCCAGCGTCGTTGATAAGCCCGTCGACCAAGTACAGCTCGGCGCCGGCGGCGACGCACTCCGCCCTGGTGATCTCCGGGGCGCCGACCGGCATCGCGATCAGGCTGGGCAGGCCAGCGCGAGCGGCGTAGACCGCCCACGCGGCGCCCGCGTTTCCGTTCGTCGGCATCGCCACGCCTTTGACGCCCAGCTCGGCCGCACGTGACACGCCGACCGCCGCGCCGCGGGCCTTGAACGTGCCGGTCGGAATCAGGCCTTCGTCCTTCATCAGCAGGTCGGGGACGCCGAGAGCCTTGCCGAGCACCGGCATCGGCAGCAGCGGGGTCATGCCCTCGCCGAGGCTCACGATGCCGTCTGGCCCGGTCACCGGAAGCAATTCGTGATACCGCCAAAGATCAGCCCGGCGGCTCGCCAGTTCGCCTTGGTCAAGTCGCCGGGCGAGCAGCTCCAGGTCGTAACGGGCCAGCAGCGGAGCGCCGCAGTCACAGGTGCCATGCACCTGACTGGCGTCATAGCGGCGGCTGGCGCAGCGCGAGCACTCCAGGTGGGACAGGGCCGAGAAGCGGCTTGCGGTCATGGGGCCAGGCTAACCGGGTGGCCTGGACATCACCCGTTTCGGGTGAGCCGAATGACTTCGTGCAGGGGTATCCATCGCCGCATGACTAGGGATTCAGTGACCAGGTTTTTTGGCCGGAAGGCGCTCGGCAGGCAGGCCATGCTGGCATTCGGCCTCGCAGGCGCGAGCGGCGCTTTGCTGATCGCGGGATGCAGCACCACGTCGACGAGCAGCGCGACCAAGTCGCCGACCGCCTCGCCATCTCCGTCCCCGAGCGCGCTCAGCAAGACCACGTGCCTGCACATCAACTCACTGCGCGGGTCGCTGACCCATCTGACCACGACCAAGGTCAGCCAGAGTTCGGCCAGCCAGCTCACGGCTGACCTGACGAACATCGAGAAGGAACTGACCGCGCTCAAGGGCGAGGACCTCGGCGCGTTCTCCGGCCAGGCCACCCGGCTCATGTCGGCACTGGATCAGATCAAGAAATCCTATGCTCAGGTGAGCAAGGACCCGACGGCCGCCTACAAGGAAATTGGCAAGGAAATAACCACGCTCAAGTCCAATTCCGGGCCGATGATCGCCGAGATGAAGACGGTCTGCAAGAACTCAGGCTGAGGCCGGCCTGATCTCGGCGGCGTCGAACTCCCAGTAGGCGCGCAGGGCCGCGATGTGGCCAGCGCCGTCGCTCAGGTAGGTGTAGACGCCGCGCACGACCACGACGTGCTGCCCGCCAGGCAGTGTGGTACGGATAATGCCGACGTCGGCGACCTCGTTGCCGCAAAGGTACGAGCGCTCGATCTCGAAGCTGATCGCCTCGTTGGGCGCTATCACCTTGTCGTAGAAGGACGCGATCTCGGCGGTGCCGCGGTGGCCATGGCCGGCCGGGTCGAGCGGGGAAGGACCGATCGGGTCAGCGACCACCGCGTCTGGCGCGAACAGGCTGAGCCAGGCGGCCCTGTCCTTGGCGTGCACCGCCGCCTGCGAGCGGCGGGCGAGGTCACGTGCGTTGCCCGTCATGGCCTGACCTTGCTGATGACCTTTTCCGCGTACGTATTGAGCGCGGCGAGTTTGGCCGCCAGCGGCTGGGTGTCCCGCTTGACGTCATAGGGCCATCTGAAGCCGACGATCACGTCGGTCACGCCCTGGTCCGCAAGGCGCTTGATGCCGTCGGCGGTGTAGGCGTCCATCGAGATCACGTGGGTCTCGAACGGCCGGTTCTGGGTGCCTTCCTCGCGGCGCAACCCGGCCAGCCTGGCCAGGAGCCTAGGCAGGTCGGCAGGGTCGCCGCCGCCGTGCATCCAGCCGTCGCCAGTGCGGGCGGCGCGGCGGAGCATGGCCTCGCTGTGGCCGCCGTGCAGGATGGGAATCGGTGCCTGCGGGACTGGGGAGAGCTTGATCGCCGGGATGTCGAAGATCTCGCCGTGGTACTCGAAGTAGTCGCCGCCGCACAGGCCCCTGATGATGTCGACTTCCTCGTCGAGACGGCGGCCGCGGCGCTGCCACGGCACGCCGACGATGTCGTAGTCCTCGCGCCACGGGCTGGTGCCGATGCCGAGCATGAGGCGTCCTCCGGTGAGTACCGCGGTCGACGTGGCCTGCTTGGCGGTGAGTACCGGGTTCCTGATCGGGAGCTTGAGGACGAACGTGACGAATCGCAGCTTCTCCGTCACCACCCCGAGAGCGGGAATCAGCGAGAAGGGCTCGAGGAACGGCTTGCCTTCGAGGAACTCGCGGGTGCCGTCCGGACTGTACGGGTAGGCGCTCGTCGCTTCTGCCGGGTAGCAGATGCTGTCGGGCACGACCATCGTGTCGTAGCCGGCCTCCTCGGCTGCCTTGGCCAGCGGCAGGTAATAGGACGGGTCGGTCATCGACTCGGCGTAGGAGAATCGCACGGGTCCGATCCTGCCAGGAGCGGAAGGAAAAAGGTAGAACAGGTTCTAGTCTTGGCCCGCCAGGTTCAGGTCCGCCGTGATGTAGGCGGCCATCGCGCCAGGGAGGGCGGCTCTGTATTCCGGCGCCAGCACCGCGCCGATCTCGTTCAGGCGAGCGGCTAGCTGCCGCGCGGCGCCGAGCAGGTCGCCGAAGCTCAGCGTCGCCACCGTGCCTGACATTTCCGCTGGTACCTGGTCCGGCGCATAGTCGAGCAGGCTGGTGATCCCGTACTGGGGATTCGCGATGCCTGCCGAGGTGGCGAGCAGGCGCCAGTAGTCGTTGCGAGCCTGGTGCAGGCGTTCCATGGCCTCCCAGTACGACCGGCGGCGCAGGTACTTGCCTACATCAGCGAGGCAGGCCCAGGCATTGAACGCCCATTCCCTCGCCTGTGCTGGCGTGACCGGGCGCGGTTCGAACGGCTTAGCGCGGCGGCCGCGCGGATCGTAGAGCACGACCTCGTCCTTTACCTCGCCATAGTCAACCGAGGCCGGGATGACGACCAGGTCGACCTGGCAGCGGCTGGCGTACTGGGCGAAGATCCGCTCGTGAGTGAAACCCACGCCTGGCAGCTTGTGGTGGTAGCTGTCGACCAGCTCAGATGCCTGTTCCACGGCCCGCTGCACGTCGGCGACGGCGGCATCGAAATCAGCTTCTGCCACATCGATGGCCAGGCCGGTATCGAGGTCGGAAAGCGAGTCGCCCGCTCCGCGCCCGACCGAGCACGCCACTGCGAAGAAGACCACCCGCTGCTCTGCCTCGCACCAGTCGAGCAAGTTCCGCAGGATCTGCCTTTGCCCGTCCATGGCCTCGGGTAGCGCGGCAATCCACGCCCGGCCACCGCCGCTCACTTCCATCCGTTCAGTGTGCCAGTTATGCCGTGCTTGCGATGGCCGGGGTCAGGCGGTAGAACATGTTCTAGTTATTGACTGGAGCTTAGCTGTGGTGCGGCGCCTGGAGGCATTGTGATCGACCTAGTGGAGCTTGAGAAGATCCGGCAGCTCAAGTACCGGTACCTGCGCTGCGTCGACTTGAAGCTGTGGGAGGAGATCGGCGACGTGTTCACTCCTGACGCGACGGCGGACTACGGCACGCCTTCCGCAGGGCGGCCGCTCGACTTGAAATGCCGCGAGGACATTGTCGCTTTCCTGCGCGATAGCCTCGGCAACGGCATCATCACGTTGCACGCCGCCGGGCAGCCAGAGATCCAGATCGACGGCTACGAGGCGACGGGGACGTGGCGGTTCACCGACATGGTGCTGGCCGTTGACTTCAGGGTTGTCATCAGCGGCGCGGCGTTTTACGAGGACAGGTACCTGCGCGGCGATGACGGGCAGTGGCGCATCTCGCATACCGGTTACGTGCGCCTGTTCGAGTCCACGATGTCGCTCGATGACTGGCCTAGCTGGAAGCTGACGGCGAACAGGTGGGCGAGCTAGGCCGTGGCTGACGTGCCCGGCGTGCCCGGCGGCCAGCCTGACCCGGCATTCACGCGGCCGTTCGCCGACGCGGTCGTCGAGGCCGAGAGGATCATCAGGACCGCGCCGCACGTCAAGACCGAGCAGGATCTCGCCGAGGGCTACGACTACCTCGCAGGGTCGATCCGTGCCTCGCTCCAGATGGCCTGGGCCTACCAGCGCGACTTCCCGTTCTTCGCGGCGTCAACCGGGCCGTACACCAAGCTCGGCCTGGACAACCCTGACACGCTGTACTTTCACGCCTACCTGCGCCCTGATGCCGAATACGTGGTGAGCGGCAGGCGCGGCACGACCGCCGATCTCAGCTTCCAGGTGCTCGGCGGCGACTACTCGCCGGTCCAGGTGCCTGACAGCCTGTCCGCGTTCGACGACCGCGAGATCGCGATCGAGGCAGACGGCACCTTCGAAGTGCGGTTCGGCCCGGTCAGGTCCGACAACCCGGGAAACTACTTCACGCTTGGCGCCGGCTCGGCGATGCTGGTCGTCCGCGAGGTCTACAGCGACTGGGCAACCGAGCGGCGCGGCATGATCACGATCCGCCGTGCTGGCGCCGAGGGTCTCGCACCCGTCCCGCCCGATACCAGCGCGCTGGCCAAGCGGTACGGGGTGGCCGGGAAGATGCTGATCTCCAGGCTGCGCACCTTCCTTCAGTTCCCCGAGTGGTTCTACCTTCAGTTGCCGGTCAATACCCTGACCGAGCCGAGGAGCACTCCTGGCGGACTGACCACGCAGTTTTCCTCGGTCGGCCACTACGACCTCGCTGCTGACGAAGCCATGATCATCACGGTCCCGGCCGCGCCCAAGGATGTCGCGCCTTATCAGGGCATTCAGCTTGGCAGCGGGTGGTACATCTCGCTCGACTACATCAACCACCAGACCAGCCTCACGGCTGACCAGGCTAGGGTCGACGAGGACGGCAAGCTGCGTTTCGTCGTCAGCGAGCGCAACCCTGGCGTCGTCAACTGGCTGGAGTGCACCGGGCATCAGCGTGGCTACGTGCAGCTTCGCTGGCAGCGGCTGGCGCGAGCGCTCACCGCCGCCGACGGCCCGGCCGTCGAGGTCGTCGAATTCGGTGAGCTCCCGCTGCGCCTGCCGTTCTATGCGCGATCCGAGATCACCTCCGGCGATTACGCCGCCAGGATCGCAGCACGCCAATACGCCGTGGCGCAGCGCATGCTGGGTTAGCTGGGTAAATGTTGCTGATTTTCCCACCCGGCTCTCAGGCAACCAAGAAACATGACACTCTGCTCCAATCCGCTGTGCTTAATGCGGGAGAACCGTGATGTTGCTGAAAGACAAGGTAGTTGTCGTCTCGGGGATCGGGCCAGGACTCGGCCGGTCCATCGCGATCCGCAGCGCGGCGCAAGGCGCCGACGTGGTCCTCGCCGCGCGTACCGCGTCGCGGCTCGACGAGGTCGCGGCGCAGGTGCGGGCGCTTGGCAGGCGCGCCCTCAGCGTGCCGACCGACGTGACCGACCCGGCGGCGGCCGAGCATCTGATGCGGGCCGCGCTCGGGGAGTTCGGCCGGGCCGATGCCCTGGTTCATAATGCACTCGCGATGCCGCCGATCAAGGACCTGCTCACGGTCGACCTCGATGCCATCACGACCGCGTTCCAGGTCAACGTGCTCGCCGCGCTGACGATGACCAGGCTGTTCGTGCCCGCGCTCAAGGAGACGTCCGGCTCGGTCACCATGATCAACTCCATGGTAGTGCGGTTCTCTCAGCGCACCATGGGCCCGTACAAGGCAACGAAGGCCGCGCTGCTTGCCGTCGCGCAGTCCCTGGCTACCGAACTCGGCCCTGACGGGGTAAGGGTCAACTCGGTCGCGCCAGGCCATATCTGGGGCGACTCGCTCCAGTGGTACTTCGGTTACCTGGCCAAGAAGCGCGGCGTGGATCCGCGGGAGGTCTACGAAGAGACCGCGGCGAACACCGACCTGCGCAGGCTGCCGTTGCCTGACGAGATCGCGGACGCCGTAGTGTTCCTTTCCTCGCCGATGGCGCGGGCCATTACCGGCCAGTGCATCGACGTCAACTGCGGGGAGTATCACCATTGAGCCGGCTGCCCAAGATGAACCCCGCGTTCGCGGTCGCGGTGCCCGCCGGGCCAGCCGCGGGCGATGGCGCGACCACTACCCGCCTGCCTCGCGACAACGTGGGAACGGTGGGTGATCTGCACGCCTCGGTCACCAGGCTCACCGGTCTCACCGACTTCGGCGACGACGATTACCTGGACGGGCTGATGGTCTTGCTCGCCTCCTACGAGCGGGACGAGAAGCTGACGCCGCTCGGTCGCAAGATGAGCCGGATATTCCTGCGCGAGGCGATGGCGGCCAGGTTGCTCAGCGAGGCTGCCTGGCAGCGCTACCCAGGGTACGCCGAGGTCAGCATCACCCAGCCGATCTTCGTGACCGGTCTGCCGAGAACGGGAACTACCGCCCTGCACCGGCTGCTGACCGCCGACCCAGGGCACCAGGGTCTTGAGTTGTGGCTTACCCAGGCGCCCCAGCCAAGGCCACCACGTGAGCAATGGGGGAGCGACTCCGTATTCGTCGCCATGCAGGCGGCCTATCAGCAGCACCAGGTGGAGCATCCGGAATTCATGGGACTGCATCACCTTGCCGCCGACCAGGTTGAGGAGTGCTGGCGGCTGCTCAGCCAGTCCATCAGGTCGGTCTCGTTCGAGTGCCTGGCCCACGTGCCGACGTACTCGTCGTGGCTGCAAGTCAGGGGCTGGCGAGACGCATATCGCAGGCATAAGCGTAACCTGCAGCTCATCGGGCTCAACGATTCCGATCGCCGCTGGGTGCTTAAGAACCCCAGTCACCTGTTCGCGTTGGACGAGCTGCTGGCCGTGTACCCAGACTCGCTCGTCATCCAGACCCACCGGCGGCCAAGGGTCGCCATCGCCTCGGCTTGCAGCCTGTCGGCGCATGCTACGGCCGGCTGGTCCGAGCGGTTCGTCGGCCCGGTAATCGGTGCCGACCAGCTAGACCTTTGGGCACGCGGCCTCGAGGAGTTCCTCGAAGCCAGGAAGCGCTATGACCAGGCCAGGTTCTGCGACGTGTGGTACGAGGACTTCGTCGACGATCCGCTCGGGACGGTCGAATCGATCTATGAGCATTTCGGGATCGAGCTAACCGGTGCCGCGGTAGCGGCGATGCGGGCAGCGCAGGCCGAGTCGGCAGGCTCAGGGCCGGCCGGTGCCCGGCAAGTGCATAAATACTCGCTGAGCGACTTCGGCCTGACCGGCGAGCAAGTAGATGCCAGGTTCTCCGGCTACCCCGGCATGCGCGGCTGACCGCGCCGTTGCCGATCTCGGGGGGCGAGGTATGCGACACTTTCCTGGTGCCTGATGCAGCGTCGGCCGAGTCGGCGCCGACGTCGCAGCCTGTGCTCACCCGGCTGACGGCGGCGGCGATCTTCCTCGTGGTGACGATCAACCCCGGCGGCGAGGAAAAGGTCAGGGACCTGCTTTCCGACCTGACCGGCATTGAGCGCTCGGTCGGGTTCCGTATGCCCGAGGGCAAACTGGCCTGCGTGCTCGGCATCGGCGCAGATGCCTGGGACCGCTTGTTCGCTGGCCCGCGCCCGGCCGAACTGCGCCCGTTCCGCGCTCTCGACGGCGCCAGGCACCACGCCCCGGCGACGCCCGGTGACCTGCTTTTTCACGTCAAGGCCAACCGGATGGACTTGTGCTTCGAGTTCATCACTCAGGTCATGAACCGGCTCTCCGGCTGGGTCAAGGTCTGCGACGAGGTACAGGGCTTCAGGTACTTCGACGAGCGTGACCTCATCGGCTTCGTCGACGGCACGGAGAACCCTGCGGGTGCCGCGGCCGCGGCGGCCGCCATAGTCGGCGCCGAGGACGAGAATTTCGCTGGCGGCAGCTATGTCATCGTCCAGAAATACCTGCACGACCTCGCGGCCTGGAATCAGCTTTCCGTGGAGGAACAGGAAAAGGTGATCGGCCGGAGCAAGCTGGCCGACATCGAGATGCCTGATGACATCAAGCCGGTCAACTCGCACGTGGCCGTAAATACCCTCATCGAGCCAGATGGCACGCAGCGGCAGATCCTCCGCGCCAACATGCCGTTCGGTGCCCCGAGCCGCGACGAGTTCGGTACCTACTACATCGCGTACTCGGCCACGCCGAGCGTCACCGAGCGGATGCTCAGCAATATGTTCGTCGGCAGGCCGCCGGGGAACTATGACCGCATACTCGACTTCTCCACCGCTGTCACCGGCTGCCTGTTCTTCGCGCCGGCCGTTGACTTCCTCGATGATCTGCCTGGCGCGCCGTCGCAGGCAGCGACCGGGCAGCCGCCGGCCGATCACTTGCGGGCCGCTGCGGGTGACGGCTCGCTTCGGATCGGCAGCCTGCGCCTGCAGACATGAAAGGGATCCCATGAATAACCTGCATCGCGAGCTCGCCCCCATCTCGGCCGCAGCCTGGGCCGGCCTCGAGGCAGAAGCCAGGCGCACATTCACATTGCACCTGGCCGGCCGCCGGGTGGTCGAGGTGACCGGACCTGGCGAGGGAGTGCTTGCCTCGGTCGGCACCGGGCACCTGACCAACATCAAGGCACCCGCCGAGGCCATCATCGCCAGGGCCAGGATGTCGCAGCCGGTCATCGAGTTCCGGGTGCCGTTCGCGGTCAGCAGGCAGGCCGTCGACGACGTGGAGCGCGGTGCGCAGGACTCAGACTGGCAGCCAGTCAAGGAAGCCGCCCGCACGATCGCCGCAGCCGAGGACCGCGCCATCTTCGATGGCTACGCGGCCGGCGGCATCACAGGCATCAAGAAGTCGGCTAGCAGCAAGGCGCTCAGCCTCCCGGCCGATGCGACGAAGTACCCGGACCTGGTGAGCGGAGCGGTGGAGACCTTGCGCCTGGCCGGTGTCGACGGGCCGTTCGCCGTGGTGCTCAGCGCCAGCGCTTACACCGCGGTCACCGAGACCTCCGATCACGGTTACCCGGTCCGCCAGCATCTCGCCAAGGTGGTCGACGGCCCGATCGTCAGGGCGCCTGCGATCCAGGGCGGTTTCGTCATGTCTGCCAGGGGCGGCGATTTCGAGCTTTACCTGGGCCAGGACCTCTCGATCGGCTATCTCTCCCACGACATCGAGACGATCACGCTCTACTTCGAGGAAGCCTTTACCTTCATGACGCACACCCCGGAAGCCGTAGTCCCGATCACTCCATAGGACACCTCTGAACTAAGCCAGCTCCGGCCGCGAGTCCGGCCAGTCTGGAGTCGGCCTGTCCGCCGCCCGCCCCGCGCCCAGCCGGCCAGGCGTCCCAGGCTGCGGTGAGTGGGTACCAGGATGCCTGCGCTGCTCCCACGGCGCGGCACGCGGCTCGGGTACCGGTCTGGGGCGCCAGCTCGGCGACGGCCGCGTCCGTCAGGGCGGTCATTTGCTGTCCTCCTCCGCGCTCTCGGAGAGCTGCTCCAAGAGCGCCTGAAATCTTGCCTGCACGGAGCGGTCGGGCAGGTGGGAGACGTCGGTGCGGAAGTGGTCGCAGCCGGCGCAGCGGAACCGGACCGGACAGGCGCCGCCGTCGGCTTGCACGTTGGAGGGCTGGGCGCAGGTCCCGTAGCGGACGGCGACCTCGTCGACCGCATACCGGGCGTGCTCGGAGTCCAGCAATGCGGCAGCCTGGCGCCGGATGCGGTTGCCGTGCCGGTCGAACTGCATCGCGGTGACCTTGTCGACAGCGTCGCGGCGGCGGTCCTCGCCGGGCCTGCTCTGGCGGGGTCAGATATTGGAACTGTCGGAATAGCTCCGTGTCGGGTCAGCCACGCTGGTTGAGATCCGGGTTGTCCGGGCTGATACCGTACTGGGCCAGCCAGGAGATCAGGTCCTCTCGGGGAGCGGCGGCCAGCCGTCCGCCGGTGAATCGCGGGTCGCCGGTTATCTCGGCGTAGACGTAGCCCGGGGGCTGGAAGGCAAGCATCTCCGCGTCGGTGCCGAACTCGGCCTCTGCGGTGACCAGGCCGTGCAGCGGCGGGTCGAAGACGTCGATGCCGAGCGGCGGGATGCTGTAGCGGGTCTTGGCCAGACGCCGTCCTGGCAGCGCGGCGGCCAGTTGGCTGTGCTCGGCCTCGGACAGGTAGATGTTGGTGATCAGCCCTTGGAACGGGCCGGGCTGCGGGGCGGGGATCTTCTGGGTGAGCTTGTACTGGTCGCCGCCGGGCTGGCGGACGCACCGCAGGCGCAGGGTGGTGCCGGCCAGGTAGTGATCGATGATCTTGCGGGCTGCGGCAGGCTGTTCGCCGGCGGGCAGGCCGTCGAGCAGGAACCGTCGTTCCCGCTCGATGCGGGCGTACTTTCCGGGGGCAATCCCGGGAACCGGGGCTGACATGGCTGGGCCTTCCCATGCGGTGGAGCGGTCCTGTCGGCTGCGGATGCCGGTCTGGCGCAGGCGTTCGGTGAGCTGGAAGGCGCTGACTGGCTGTCCGGGCCGGCCGCCGGGGAGCAGCCAGGTCGAAGAGCCGTCGTCGCCGAGGCTGGCGTGGCCGCGGCGGGTTGCCGGTGGCGGGGAAGTCCAGGCTTGTGAGCTTGTTCCTTCGTGCCAAGAGGGTGAAGTTGCCCGGCGGTGCAGCAGCTGGCGCTGGTCTGGGTCGGGGCGTTCGGCGATGGACCAGGAGATCCAGCGTTCGAGCCTGGCCAGGTGCTCATCGCGGGGCGGGAGGGCGCCGGTGATTCTCAGCACATCCGTCCCTTCGTTGGTCAGGCCGTTGTCGCGAGCCGCTGAGTGAGCAGTTCCTCGAAGAACTGATCTCCGGTCAGGCTATTGATAGTCCAATCCGCCGGGTTCACGCCACCACCGAGCAAGGCGAGCGACGGACGAGTATTCAAGATCGGCGAGTTGCCGTCCCGCACTATGACGCCGACGGGCAACTCCGAAGGCTTGACAGCGCCACTGCGCAGCGCGCCGGCGATCTCACCGATGGTCTGCCCCGCGAAGGGGCCATTCTGGAAAGTCGGCGAGGCGGTCACCTGAGTGAAGCGCAGAGGGGCGGCGCTACCGGCCGCGTCAGCTGCCGTGACTGCTTCTGGGGCAATGCAGTACAGCGCGCGGGCCGATCATCGTCGGCACGCGAGGAACCCAGGGACACGGCAAAGTCGCGTTCATGCGGTCTGAGGTAGTTTTAGCGTCCGCTGCGGGTCGCGGGCGTGGCCGTCCAGGCGTGGCTGGCTGATGGCCAGGCTGGGCAGCGCGGCCATTACGCGGGGCGCGTTTCCTGTCCGGACCAGTGAATT
>DAHVDE010000008.1 GCA_027313705.1 Actinomycetota bacterium
CTGTGGCAGGCATGGTGAGCGCAGAGAACTTCCATCGCTCCGCCCGGATCCTGCCCGCCATCCGCAGACACACCAGGCGCATCCCCCTCATTACAACACCGCAGGTCACAGCCTCACCTAAAGACTTTGCCGCATCCCTGAGGGTGCACGCGACCTGCACACTCATTCCGGGGTCTTGTCCTTTCCCGAGTACAGGCCTGGGGCTGAAGCCCAGGACCAGCACGGCAGCAGGGTTCCGTCGATGATGAGCCGGGCGTGCGGGTCAAGGTCGTCAGCGGTCGGCACGGTCGCTGCGAGCGCTTTCTCCAGCAGCGGGCCGGTGGCTGATATCGCCCGGCTGATTGTCGGCTGGGATACGCCGAAGGACTCCGCGATTTCTGCCTGAACGTGATTGCGGCGCAGATAGGAGAGTGTCACCAGCACGGAGTTGTAACGGACAGCCCGAGCAACTGACACTGGCGGACGGCTGTCTGAGCCCGCAGACCAGCAGGCCGCAACGGTGACCAGCTTGACGCGGCCCCGGGCGTCCGCCAGCATGTCCGCCAGCTCGCCAGCAATCACCCTATCCGGTGCGCCAGCCGCAGTCTCGAGCACTAGCTCCCCCGGTGCCCCGTGGCCAAAGATGTGAGGTTCATGAGGTGGTGCGCGCGCCTGGCCGTGGCTGTGGTGCTGGCAGGGTACGGGCCGTCAGCGGTGAGCACTTGGTGGGGGCGGGTGATCGAGGTGCCCGGCCTGGCGACCCTGAACACGGGCGCTGGCGGGATCGTGGTCAGCGAGGAGAATGGAGTGTGCGGCCAGGCGGTGACCCTCCAGGTCGACCATTACAGCAGCGTTGACTCCATTTCCTGTACCTCGCCCGGCAATTGCCTGGTCGGCGGCTGGGCTGAGGACAACTACGATTCCCCTGATTGGGCTTACGCCGCCTCAGAGCGGAACGGGCCGGGGTACGGGGTTTCGCAGTCATCGAGCAGGACGGCGCCTGGGGCACCGCAGTCCCCCTGCCCGGCCTGGCGGCCGCAAACGCCGGAGGGTTCGCCCGAGTCGACTCGCTCTCCTGCCTCGGCTCCGGCACCTGCACCGCCGTCGGGTATTTCACCGACCGCTCCGGCGACCACCAAGAATTCCTCACCCAGACCGGATAGCCCCTCCGGGCCAGCTGGTGCGAGGGACACGTGCGAAGCCCCAACCGGGAAGCTCAGATCAGCAAGAACAGGCGTTCGGCGGCCTTTCTTCCGTGACGGCACTACTGGGATCCATCGCGCGAGCTGTCGGCTCGCGCAGCGCCGTGCCCGGAGCGGCTCGCGGCGTAGATCCGCCGTATGACGTCTTCGATGTCCGGTTCTCCAGGCCGGTCAGGTCCGGCACCGGCTCGGCAAGGTCGACGACGAGTACTCGCTCGGCGCCGACCGTGCGGGAGAGTCCGGGGAGGTCGCCGTCATAGGCAAGCCGGCCGTGGTCGATCACCAGGATCCGGTCGCACAGCCGCTCCACATCACCCATGTCGTGCGTGGTGAGCAGCAGGGTCGTGCCGTGCCTGCGGCGCTCGCCGACCAGGAACTCCCGCAACCGCTGCTTGGACAGGACATCCAGGCCGATGGTCGGCTCGTCCAGGATCACCAGCCGCGGTGAATGCAGCAGCGCGGCGGCCACTTCCGCGCGCATCCGCTGGCCAAGGGACAGCTGGCGGACGGGGACGGACAGGAAGTCGCCGAGCTCGAGCTGATCGACGAGTTCGGGGGTCCGACCGGTTTCCTCGGCTTTGCTGAGCGAGTGGATCGCGGCCAGGATGCGGAACGACTCGAGTACCGGCAGGTCCCACCACAGCTGCGAGCGCTGCCCGAACACGACCCCGACCTGCCGTGCCAGCCGCCGCCGGTCGGGCACCGGGCGCAGCCCGCACGTGCGCACGCTTCCCGCGGTAGGGACCAGAATTCCGGTGAGCATCTTGATGGCGGTCGACTTCCCTGCGCCGTTCGCGCCGATATAGCCCACGGCCTCGCCGGGCTCGACCCTGACGGTGAGACCGTCGACCGCGGTGAGCAGCCGCCTGCGCCTCCCTTCGCGTACACCGAACTCGCGGGTCAGGTCCTCGGCCTCGATGATCGCGCCGGTCATCCGCCACCTCCCTGGTAATGACGCAGTCCCCAGCGCCAGCACATCAGCCCCATGAGCCATGCCCACGCCGCGGCGGCAGGGGCGCACCAGCCGAGCCAGGCCGGCAGCCAGTCCGGACCTGGCAGGCCCAGCAGCGTGACCGTCGGCAGGTAGGCGGTGAAGGCCATCGGAAAGAAGAACCCGAACACGAGCTTGAGCGGCCGTGACCAGACTGAGGCGGGCTGGCTGGCGGCGTAGCGTCCGCCGTACACGAAGGCGTTAGTCATCTCCGCCCCGTCGAGCAAGAAGAACTGCAGACCGGCCGCCCACACGAACAGCCCCGCGAACATGGCGTATCCGCTGACCACCCCGAGCGGCAGCAACACCACCGCGCGCAGACCCCAGTGCACGCCAGCGGTGGCCAGCCCGGCGGCCAGCGCGGCGGCGCCGACCGCTGCCCTGGCCAGCCGGCGCAGCGAGATGTCGCTGGTGATCAGCTGCAGCAAGATGGGCTGCGGCCGCAGGTAGAAAGCGTCAAGAGTGCCCGCCCGCAGGAAGTCCGGCAAATTGTCAAGATGGCCGAAGGATAGTTCGGCCAGGGAAAAGGACAGGTCGGCCATGCCGAAGACAAGCAGGATCTGATTGAAACGCATGCCACCCAGGGCGGATACGTTGCTGAAGATGACCCAGACCTCGGCGAGCTCGACTAGGCCGACCAGCAAAGAGCCGCCCAGGTCGAGCGCGAAGCTGGTCCGGTAGGCGCGCTGCGAGCGTGCCCGCGAGCCGAGGACGGCACGGTATGGCCGCAGCTTCTGGCCGAGCCTGGTGGTGACGGCCGGAATGGCGTCAGCCGCCCCGGTGTCCCACGTTCGCGTGTCAGCCACCTTGAATCTCCAGCCGCCGACGGCCCGCACGGGTGAGCAACTGGCCTATGACTACCACCCCGGCCATCCATGCCAGCTGCGCCAGCACCAGCCCGGCGGCATGTGCGGCGCCACCAATGCCGGAAAGGACGTCTATCGCGTACATCATGATGGAGGGAAATGGCGTGGCCGCCGCGACGATGCGCAGCCACTGCGGAAACAGCGCGATCGGCACATACAGCCCGCCAAGGAAGCCGGAGGCGAGCATATAGAATATCTGCAGCCCGCGCGTCTCCACCAGCCAGAACCCGGCCACTGCGACCAGGTACACCGTCGCCGCCGAGATGACGATGCCCGCGACCAGGCTCACCGCTCCCAGCAGGTAAAACACCGGGGATGTCGGCAGCGTGATGCCCGACCGCCACCTGGCCATCCCGCACCCGCAGGGCCAAGTCGGTGCGGCCAGTCAAATTGACCGAGCCGAGCAGCCCCTGAGATAGCCAGATGTACATGCTCATCGAGGCGGTGTCATAGCCGTCAAGCTGGCCCCCCGCGGCCCGGACGGTAGCGAACAGGATCGCCACCTTCAGCAGCCCGAAAGTCAGGTTGGCAACCAGGCCGCCAATCGCGGCCAGCCGGTACGCGGACTGGCGCCGGAAGCCGGCCACCAGAAGCCGCCAGTACACCCTGGCCGTCGCGCGCATAGAACCCGGAACCCTACTGCCGGGCCAAGCAAAACCAGAAACGAATATCAGCGGACCGCGATCCAGTGCAGCACCCAAAACCTTGACCGGGCAAAGGCGCAACCGGTGACGGCAGGCCGGGCGGGCAGCGACCAGGTCTCTGGATCAGCCGTTGCGGTCACGAGCGACGCTCCAGTGCCGGCGCTAGGTGCCCGGCTGTTGACATCCATGCCCCCACGGAGGTGTAGTGACAGGACCGGCAGCCGCGCGGCGTGGCGGTCAAGAGGGCTTGAGGAGCGCTTGTGAGAATCAGGCGGTTAGCTGGTGTGCTGATAACGGCAGCGTCCTTTGCGGCGGCGGGGGTCAGTGCCGGGGCGGCTTCGGCTGCCACGCAGCCACCCGCCAGGACGAAGGCGCAGTGGCAGGCGGACATAGCCCGCGTCCTGGAGCCGGGTACAGGCTGCTACCGGGCGTCGTATCCACTGCTGCGGTGGCAAGCCGCCAGGTGCGTGAAGGCGCCGAAGGTTCCCCTGCGGCCGGCGCCGGTCCCGCGGTCGGCTCCTCATGCCGGACGGGCGATCGTGGGCGACGGCGGTGACTACTCGGCCCAGGTATCGGGACTGATCACGCAGGCCACCGGAACCTTCGCCGATGTGAGTTCGGGTATTACCGAGCAGGGTTACGTGAATGGCGCCGGGTCGAAGACGGCTAACGCCTTCACGCTTCAGCTCAACAGCCAGTTCTTCGCCGGGTCCCCGGCGTGCGACGGGAGCAGCAACCCGGCCGGCTGCCGGGCCTGGCAGCAGTTCGCGTACGCCTACCAGGGATGCACCTCCGGCGTCAGCTGCATTTTCATGCAGTACTGGCTGATCGGCTATGACGCTGGCTGCCCGTCCGGCTGGACCGCCTACTCTGGCGGCGACTGCTATGTAAGCAGCAGCGCCACCGAGGTGAGCGCCCTGACCGCGAACGAGCTTGGCAGCGTTCAGCTGACAGGCAGCGCCCAGTACGGCTACGACGACGGCGTGCTGATGTCAGTCGCTTCAGGTACGGCAGCCTCGGTGACGGAAAGCGACAGCGAAGTCGGCCTGGCCGCGCACTGGAATACGACTGAATGGGGCGTGTACGGCGACGGCAACGGCAGCGAGGCTTTCTTCGGCTCCGGCACGACGCTTGAGGCGCAGACGACCCTGACCGCGACCGGCTCGGCGGCGCCCTCGTGCGTCGAGGAAGGCTTCACCGGCGAGACGAACAACCTGAGCCTGACCAGCACGCCGCCGCTGGGCACCCAGGCATCCCCGACGATGGCCTCCCGGCAGACCGACGGCACCGCCGGAGCGGCGAGCTGCGCGGTCGCCGCCGGCCAGCCCGACACTCTGCTGCCCGGACAGGAACTGGTGGCCGGGCATTCACTGACCAACCAGGACCTGTCACTGGTGATGGGCACCGACGGCAACGTCGTGATGGAGAACGAAGGCCATGCGGTGTGGGCTAACGGCCAGACCGGCCACTCCGGCGCTTACCTCATCATGCAAACCGACGGCAACCTGGTCGAGTACTACGACGGCTCAGCCATCTGGTCAAGCGGTACCTCGAGCCACGACGGCGCCTATGCGACCCTGACCAGCACTGCGGGCTTTGAGGTGGTCAGCAACGGTTCCCGGCTGTGGGGCACGGGAGTGCCAAGCACCGTGTTCACCAACCCAGAGACCTCGACTCCCGACGTGCTATGGCCAGGACAGTACCTCGGCGCACCCGGCCAGGAGATGCTCTCCGCCAACTCTCGCTACTCTCTGTATGAGTACGAGGGCTGGCTGGAGGAGTACCTCAACGGCACTCAGACCCTAGTCTGGTACTCGGGAAGTTATTGCTCGGGCACCTCCTCCACCGACATGCAGACCGACGGCAACCTGGTGACCTATTGCAACGGCGTCGCCACCTGGTCAACCGGAACTGGTGGCCACCCGTCGTCCTATGGCATCTGGCTGCACCTGCAAACTGACGGCAACGTCGTCCTCTACAGCAACTACGGCACGGTGTACTGGCAAAACGGTAAGTAACCGCTCCTAGCGCGCCGTTAACCTGACCGAGGTCACCTGGACCGCGGCGCGGTGCCGACTCAGGAGGATGGCGGCGCGGCGAAGACTTCGATGTCGCAACGGGCTGTGCCGCTGCGGGCGATGCGGGCGTCGGCGGTGACCAAGGAAACGCCAAGGAGTTCCGCCAAGGCGACATACTGAGCGTCATAGGCGGACAAGCTGGCGTGCAGCTTTTTGATGCGGGGCCACAAAGGCAGCACGTCGTGCCGCTCCAGCGGGAACGCGCGGAAGTTGGCGGCCGCCGCGTCGGCTTCTCGTTCGGTGATCTTGCCGCCTCGCCTGAGCCCGAGCAGCGCCGAGACGACTTCCCCGTCCAGTACGTACGGCGCGTACAAGACCTGCGATCGGCCCAGCCGCGTCGCGATGGACTCTCCCGCCTCCGTCTTCGCGGCGAGCAATTCGACCATGGCTGAGCAATCCACGACCGTCAACGCCGGGCACTGCCCTCGTCGATGGCCGAGAGGATGTCAGCGGTGCTGATGCTGGCGGTCGCGTCCCTCCTGGCTCGCTCGACGGCCTCGGCTACGGTAGGCCTTGCGGCTTCCCTCTCGATCAGGCCGCGGAGATATGCCTGCAGGGACTGGCCAGCCCGCGCGGCGCGGATCTTCATCGTCCGTACGGCGTCGTCGGAGACATCCCTGATTGTAAGCGCGGTCATGAAGCTATCGTAGCAGCGCTGAAAGCATAATGCATTCACTCCTGCGCCGGGAACCCGCCGGTCATGCGAACGCCAGTCTGAGGCGCACCGCGGACAGGAGAATTAATCTCGGTCTCTGTCAGGGGATCGCACGATAGGCTTCATGCACCATTTCCGGCGGGCTTGGCCTGAGCGGGATGTCAGCGCTCACGACCCTGGCCCTGCGCGTACTTAACTGAAATTTTATTACACGACAAGCTATTGGACCTATTGGCTCTTGTAGGACTAGAATAATTAGCCAAGGGCCTGGAGTGCTTCTTGTAACAGAGGTTGGCTAGCGATGAAGAAAGACCTGCACAGGCCCGTGCTCATGGGCCTGGCCATCGCGACATCGCTCATTTCCGCTCTCGCGGCAGCCAGCGATCCGGCCCATGCAGCCAGCAACACTCCCGTCCCGGCCGCGCCGTCGAACCTGGGCGCGCAGGCTGCCGGCACCACGTCCATTCAGCTGACCTGGGTAAACAACGCCGGTAACCAGTCCGGGGTCGTGATCAGCCTCGACGGCGAACAGTCGGTGAACGTACCTGGGACCACAGTCAGCTCCTACACCTGGAGCGGGCTGTCTCCGAACACTCGGTACTGGTTCTACGTCGCGTCGAAGATCTATGGCACCCCCGGCGATCCGACCGGCTATGGCAACACGCAGTCCGCGTGGGTCGGCCCGGTATACGCGACCACGGGCGGCACGCCGCCGTCAACATCACCCGCCCCGCAGCCATCGACATCACCCGCACCGCAGTCGCCGACAGTGGGTTCTGGGGTGCCGGCGACACTGCCGGCCAAGCCTTCGCCGACGTTTGTCTGCGTCACCGGACCAGGCGGCAGCTGCCTGCAGCCCGGAGCGGGACTGAAGGTACCGAAGACCTGGAACTACACGCCGCCCGGCTGGCTTACATCACCAATCACCGGCGGCTGCTTCGCCGAGCTCACCGGCCTGGATGGTATCGAATTGTTTGAGCTAATCGAGCAAATCGGCGGCGCCATCCAGTTCGACGAATCTAACGGCAATTTCTTCGTCCGGCTGGCCAAAGGACTAGTAGATAGCTGTTCCCAGCTCACCTACGACCTAGTCACCGGCAAGCCGATTCCGCAGAACCTGGACTTCACCCGGGGCACGGCCCCGCAGAACGGGACCGTGCTGGCCAGTTCGACCAGGCCAGCCAGCCCGGCGGCCGCACCTGGCCTGTTCCGGCCGGTGCCCAAGTCGCAACTGACCTCGATGGAGAACCTGCCGTTCCTGCGCCAGCGCTTCGGCTACGCCGTCGCCGAGGTCGGGGCAGTGGCGGCGCTCAGCCAGAATGACCCGGCCGGATGGGGCGCGGCCAGGCAGCGAAGCGTGGTGTGCCGACCGCGGCAAGGCGGTTACCGCTGCGCCTGGAGTTACCGGCTGAATGGCGCCCCCCACGCCGGTTACGTCCTCGTGGAGGTGACGGCTGGCAATTACCGCCTCGGCAAGGTCGCCCAGACCGCACCCGCGCACCGAGCCCTCGGGCTCAGCCCTCTCGGGTACATCTCGATCGCCGAGGCGGTGGTCCTCGTGGCCATCGTCGTCGCACTTCTTCGCAGGCGACGCCGGGCGGGCGAAGACACAGCCCGCTATCGATCACCTCGCTCGGGATAGCTCGGCTGACAGGGCAGCTGCCCAGGCGCCGGTCGACGTGGCGCCGCCCTCGGCGAGCACGGTGTCTACTGCCGAGTCCAGGTCCGCGGCGGCCATCGTCTCGCCAAGGTGATCAAGCATCAGGCTGGCCGACAGAACCGCGCCCGCCGGATTCGCCTGGCCCGTGCCTGCGATGTCCGGTGCCGATCCGTGCACAGGCTCGAAGATCGACGGACCGCTTTTGTCCGGGTTCAGGTTGCCGCTGGCCGACAAGCCGAGCCCGCCGGTCAGCGCCGCCGCCAAGTCAGTGAGAATGTCACCGAACAAGTTGTCAGTGACGATCACGTCGAACCTTGCCGGGTCGCTTACCAGGTACAGGCAGGCCGCGTCCACGTGAGCGTAGTCGAGCTGCACGCCGGTCTCTGCGGCGACTTCCTCGGCGACTCGCATCCACAGGCTGCCCGCGTTGACCAGCACGTTGGTCTTGTGAACCAGTGTCAGCCTGCCGCTGCGCCTGGCCGCAAGCGCCGCCGCGTAGCGAACGCATCGCTCGACGCCGGCTCGCGTGTTCAGTGACTCCTCGGTGGCGGTCTCGAACGCCTTGCCCTTGTGGACGATGCCACCCGCCCCGGCATAAAGACCCTCAGTGTTTTCCCGTATGACGACAGCATTAAGGCCGCTGCCGCCATACGGGCTGGCCACGCCGGGCCGGAGCCTGGCCGGCCGCAGGTTGACGTACAGGTCAAGCTCGAACCGCAACCGCAGCAGCAGTCCTCGTTCGAGCACGCCGGGCGGCACGCCGGGACTGCCGACCGCGCCAAGCAGCACGGCATCGGCCTTCCTGAGATCGGCGAGGATTTCTCCGGGCAGGACCTCGCCGGTGCGCAGGTAGTAGCCGGAACCGAGCGGGCAGTCGCTCCAGCCGACCGTGAACCCGTGCTTGCGCCCGGCCTGGTCCACTAGATCCCTGGCGACTGCGGTGACCTCTGGGCCGATGCCGTCGCCTGGGAGGTGCGCGACGGTGTATGAGCGCTCGCTGTCCATGTCAGGCGCTCGCAGGTGCGAAGGGCCGGGTTCGGGGCAGCCAGGCCGGCCTGCGCTGCTCGAAGTCGGCGATGGCGGCCGCGTGCCGCAGCGTGGTGCCGATGTCGTCGAGTCCTTCAAGCAGCCGCCAGCGGGCGTAATCGGGCAGCGCGAAAGGGAAGCTGAGCCCGGCGGCAGGGACGGCGACGGTGCGCTCGCTGACGTCGAGCACGACCTCGGTGCCGGGATCGGCCGCTAGCGCCGAGCTGAGTCCGGCCGTGACCGCCTCGTCCGCCTGGGCGGTAAGCAGTCCCGCGCCGATGCTGTTGCCTCGGAAGATGTCGGCGAAGCTGGGCGCGATCACCGCCTCGAAGCCGAAGTCCTGCAACGCCCAGACGGCATGCTCGCGCGAGGAGCCGCAGCCGAAGTTGGCGCCGGCGATCAGGATCTTGGCCTCGCCGGCACCTGGCTGGTTGAGCACGAAGGCCGGGTCGGCCCGCCAGGCGATGAACAAGCCGGGGCCGAATCCGGTCCGCTCCACGCGCTTCAGCCATGCGGCGGGGATGATCTGATCGGTGTCGATGTTCGGGCGGTCAAGCACGACCGCCCGGCCCTGGACTCGCGTCACCGCGCGCATCTACTGTCCCTCCTCACGACCATAAGCACCGTCCAGATCGCCGGGCACCGCGAAGCGGCCCGCTACGGCGGTAGCCGCGGCCACGGCGGGCGAGACCAGGTGGGTGCGACCGCCTGGGCCCTGGCGGCCTTCGAAGTTGCGGTTGCTCGTCGACGCTGATCGCTCGCCGGGCGCGAGCGTGTCGCCGTTCATCGCCAGGCACATCGAGCAGCCAGCTGAACGCCATTCGAAGCCCGCGGCCTTGAACACCTCGTCGATGCCTTCGGCCTCGGCTTCGGCTTTGACCCGTGCGGAGCCTGGTACCACGATCGCCCGGATGCCTGGCCTGATCGTGCGGCCGCGCAGCACGCCGGCGGCGGCTCGCAGGTCGGCCAGGCGACCGTTGGTGCAAGAACCGATGAAGACGGTGTCCACGCCGATGTCCCGCATGGCCGTGCCTGGTGCCAGGCCCATGTACTCAAGCGCGCGCTGCGCGGCCTGCTGCTCGGCGGGTGTGGCAAAGCTCGCCGGATCGGGCACGGCGCCGTCGACGCCGACCGACTGAGCCGGGTTGGTGCCCCAGGTCACGACGGGGCGCAAGGTCGCCGCATCGATCCGTACTTCGCGGTCGAACGCGGCGCCGTCGCCGGTGACCAGCGATCGCCAGTCGTCGAGCGCCCGTTCCCAGCCGGCACCTTTCGGGCTGTGCTGGCGACCTTCGAGGAACGCGAACGTGGTGTCGTCGGGTGCGATCATCCCGGCCCGCGCGCCTGCCTCGATCGACATGTTGCATACGGTCATCCGGCCGGCCATGTCCAGCGAGCGGATCGCCGCACCGCGGTACTCGATCACCGAGCCGGTGCCGCCGTTGGTGCCGATCTCGGCGATGATGCCGAGCACGAGGTCCTTGGCGGTCACCACGGGCGGGAGCTCCCCGTCGACGGTGACCGCCATCGCGGCCGGCTTGGCCTGGCGCAGCGTCTGGGTAGCGAGCACGTGCTCGACCTCGGTGGTGCCGATGCCGAACGCGAGCGCGCCGAACGCGCCGTGGGTCGAGGTGTGGCTGTCGCCGCAGACGACCGTCATGCCCGGCTGGGTCAGCCCGAGCTGCGGGCCGATGACGTGCACGACGCCCTGCTCGGGGCTGCCAAGCGGGTACAGCGTGATCCCGTGTGCCGCACAGTTCGCGCGCAGCCTGGACATCTGCGCGGCAGCTAGCGGATCGGTGATCGGGCCATCCGGGTTCAGCGTCGGCACGTCGTGGTCCATCGTGGCCACCGTCAGGTCTGGCCTGCGTATCGTCCGCCCGCTTAGCTGGAGGCCCTCGAACGCCTGCGGGGAGGTGACCTCATGCACGAGGTGCAGGTCGATGTAGAGCAGCGGCAGTTCGCCGTCCGGGCTGGCTACGAGGTGCCGTTCCCATATCTTGTCAAGAAGGCGCCCGGCCGAGCTGGCCCGGCCGTGCTCCATGACACCGGCCGGCCGGCTGTCGTTCTGGTGCGCGCCGCCATCGTCACGCCGGTCGAGCGCGACCTGGACGGCGTGCAGCGCTAAGGCGCCGGACATGCGGTCGGCTGACTGATCTTGGATACGGTTGCGATGCCGCATCAAGTTCCTCCCATCATTTCCTGCCTGGAGGCGCAGACCCCGTGCCCGCGACTGGCGGTCGGGTCGCTGCTCTGAGTATGACCCGGCCTGAGGTCATTTCATTACCCGCAGAGTCGACGAGGCTGTCTTTTGCGAATAGGTCACAAAAGATGGAACTTGATCTCTAATTCGCGTCATGTGACTCTTCTCTTCAGATAGGCGCAAACGGACCTGGACGGAGAATTACGTGCCCGCATGGCGGAATCCCCAGCGACCATCGATGATGCCTATTCACAGGTATATCCGCGCTGATCCGCCGGCGATGCTCGATGCTGGTTCACGCACCTGGATCGAGCGCTCCGTCAATCAGGCCCCGTTGTGGAGCTCGGTTGACCTCCGTGACGGCAACCAGGCCCTGCCCACCCCGATGGATATGCGCCGCAAACAGGCGATGTTCGACCTCTTAGTCCGCATGGGGTTCAAGGACATCGAGATCGGCTACCCCTCGGCCAGCGAGGTCGACTTCGAATTCGCACGCCGCCTGGTGACCGGTGACCTCATCCCCGACGACGTCACGATCTCCGTCTTCACCCCCGCACGGCCGGCGCTCATCGAGCGTACCTTCGAGGCGATCCGCGGCGCTGACCGTGCGATGATCCATCTGTGCCACGCCACGGCATGCCTGTGGCGTGATGTCGTGTTCCGGATGACTCCGGCTGAGGTGATGCAGCTCGCCAGGGACAACGCGCGGCATATGCTCCGGCTCGCCGATGGTGCCGGTCTTTCCGCGATCCGGTTCGAGTACTCCCCTGAGACGTTCAACGTCACCGAGCCTGAGTTCGCGCTGGAGATCGCGAACACGGTGGCCGAGGTCGTGGACGCGTCTGCCGAGCGGCCGCTGACCCTCAATCTGCCGAGCACGGTGGAGATGCACTCGCCCAAGGTCTACGCCGACCAGATCGAGTGGATGCACCGCAACCTCGATCGCCGTGAATCGATCATCTTGTCGGTACACCCGCACAACGACCGCGGCACTGCCGTTGCCGCCGCCGAGTTCGCGATCGCGGCGGGAGCCGATCGCGTCGAGGGAACACTTTTCGGCAACGGCGAGCGAACCGGCAACGTCTGCCTGGTCACCCTGGCACTCAACCTGTTCACCCGCGGGGTCGATCCGCAGCTCGATTTCGCTGACATCGCCGCGATTCGTGGCGTCGTCGAAGAGTGCAACCAGATGCCCGTGCACGTCAGGCACCCGTACGGAGGAGACCTGGTGTTCACCGCCTTCTCAGGCACTCATCAAGACGCCGTGGCGAAAGGGCTGGCCCACCTGGCCAGCCGGGCCGCGGCAGCCGGACAGGCCGCCTCCGACCTGCCCTGGGAGGTACCGTACCTGCCGATCGACCCCCAGGACCTCGGCCGCAGCTACGAGGCAATCATCAGGGTCAACAGCCAGTCGGGCAAGGGCGGCATCGCCCATGCGCTGCGTTCCGGATGGGGACTCGACCTGCCTCGCGAGCTGCGTATCGAGTTCGCCGCGGTGATCCAGCGCGTTGCCGACGCCACCGGCGCCGAGGTGACCCCAGATCGCATCTGGGACATTTTCCGCGCCGAGTACTGCGCCGTGCCGAGCATTCCCGCCGAGCTCGATGGCAGCCAGGTGACCGATCTGCTGAGCGCGATGCACGACCGCGGCGTGCCGGCCGAGATCGACCAGCTCATCGACGCCGATACCGGCAGCCTGGCGGTGTGCTATGCGCGACTGCTCGTCGACCATCGCCCGGTGTGGGGCGTCGGCCTGACTCAGACGACGGCCGCGACCGCGAGCGCCGCGGCGGTGCGCGCGGCTCTGCATCGCTCCGGGGCATTTGCCGCAACCAGCGCGGGCGGACCGGCGGGGCATGCGGCGCGAAACGGTCAAGGGATATAGCGATGGGCGACATGACAAGCGCCGATCACCCGCTGCCGGCGTACCACAAGGTGGCTCCAGGCCGGTACCGGGAGGACGAAGGCCTGCGCTACGAGGACTACGTCGTCGGGACCGTCTTCGAGCACCGTCCCGGCCGGACGATCACGGCCACGGACAACATCTGGAGCTCGCTGCTGTGCCTGAACACCCATCCGCTGCACATTGACGCCGTCTACGCGGCGCAGACACCGTTCGGAAAGCTGCTGGTATCCAGCCTCGTGACGTTCGGCGTGGTCAACGGGATGACCGTTAAGACCATCAGCCAGAAGGCCGTCGCGAACCTGGGCTGGGACAAGGTCAGGCTCACCGCGCCGGTGTTCGTAGGCGACACGCTGTACGCGGAGACCACTATCACCGGCAAGCGAGCGTCAGGCTCCCGGCCAGGCGAGGGCATCGTCACGGTACACACGGTGGGCCGCAATCAGGACGGCGTGCAGGTCATCGAGTTCGACCGCACGGTATTGGCACTCATGAGGAGCCAGGAGGCATAGATGACCGTCATTCCGGTGATTGGTCTAGACGGCGACGAGACCAGCGTCGCCAACGAGATCTCGCGGGCCTGCACCGAGGTCGGCTTCTTCGCCGTCCGTGACCACGGCATCGACCGGAAGGTCTTCGACGACGCCTACGAGGAGTCGGCGTGTTTCTTCCAGTTGACGACGGAGCAGAAGAACCGGTACCCGATGCAGACGCTCACTGCGCGCGGTGACAACGACTACAGTCCCTACGGCTACAGCGCGCTGTTGTCGGAGAACGCCTACGCCTATACCGGCAGGCAAGGCATGCCGGCTGACTACGTGGAGAAGTTCAGCGTCGGCAGGCTAGTGCTCGACGACGCCGAGCACCTGCCGTTCCCCGATGGCGACCACGGCGCGGCATTGCGCCTGGCGCTGAAGGCTTACTTCGCGGCGTGTGAGACCGTGGCCGACCGGATCGCCGAACTGCTGACGGTCGCCCTGGAGCTCCCACGGGACTTCTTCGCCACCAGGATCAACCGCTCGAACGACTCGCTTCGCTCACAGTTCTATCCTGGCCAGCACGAGGAGTTCCTCAACGACCAGGGCATGGGTGCCCACACCGACGGCACCTTCATCACGCTGCTGTCCGAGGACGGGCCAGGTCTGCAACTGCGCGAATTGTCCGGCACCTGGATCGACGTCGACGTCGAGCGCCGCGACTGGTTCGTGGTGAACATCGGCGACCTCATGGCGCGCTGGTCGAACGACGAGTACATCTCGACGCCGCACCGGGTCAGGCTCGCCGACCGGCCGCGCCAGTCGATCGTCTTCTTCAAGCTGGCCAATGACGACACGATCATCGAGTGCTTCCCGAAGTTCACGCGGGAGCGACCCGCCAAGTATGAGGCCATCAGGTACGAGGCTTTCTCTCTGCAGAAGATGAACGCGCTGTTCGGACGGGAGGGCGAATCATGAGGGTGTACCCGTGCTATTTCTACACGCCGGCGCTGCGCATTGACGCATTAGCTAGGTCCGGCGCCCGGGCGAGCGTCATGCAAGTTCTCGACCTGGAGGACTCGATCCCCGCAGGGTCGAAGGCCGCAGCCCGCGGGTGCCTGGCCGCAGCCGATTTTTCCGGTACCGGGCTGCCGGCCGTCATGCTGCGGCTCAACAGCATCGAGACGCCTGACGGGCTTGCCGACCTGCGGATGCTCCTGGACCTTGGCGGTCAGATCGGCGGCGTGCCCGTGCAGGCCGTGCTCGCACCGAAGATCGCCGCGGGTCGCGACGTGGAGATCTACCGGTCCCTGCTATCCAGCCTGCCCGATCCGCCGGAGATCTGCAGCTTCATCGAGACGGTGGACGCGGTGGAGAACGCCTTTGACATCGCGGCCGGCAGCGACGGCCTGTGCTTCGGGCAGGCGGACCTCGTAGCGGAGATGTACCGCCCGGACGAGTCCTTCCTGGCGCATGCCAGGGCCCGGCTGTGCGTCGCGGCGGCCAAGTACCGGCTGCCTGCCATCGACACGAACTCCTTTGAGTTGTGGGACGCCGAAGTTATCCGAGAACAGAGCCAGGCCGCGAAGCGCTGCGGGTTTACCGGCAAGGCCGCCATCCATCCCGGGCAGATCGACGTCATCGTGGAGACGTTCTCCGTCGACCAGGCCGAGCTTGACGGCTACCTCCGGACGATCGAGGACTACGAGTCCAACGCCAACGGCTTCGCCGTCAGCAAGGACCGGGTGCTAGCACCGCCGTTCGTGGCCAAGGCCCGGCGCATGCTCGCCCTCTTCGACACCAGCCGCAGCCCTATCCGCTGACTAGCCAGCCAGCCGCACATCACCGACTCTCATGGAGGGACAGCAATGAGCACCCCGATCAAGGACGCAGTCAAGCAGGGACTAGTCGACATTTCCGGTTACCCGGCCGAACTTGCCGACGGGCGCCTGGTGCCCGTGAGCAGCGATCTGACGGCACGCCTGATAGACCTGGTCGCCAGCGGTTCCGGGCTCGCGGTCTGCCACGGCACGGATGTCTTGCTCGCACGGCACGGCATGGACATCCACCGCGAGTCCGACGCCGCGGTCGCGCGTGACTACCTCGAGTCCGTCTTTCGCGCCTTCGCGGCGCAGATCGACGTCGCGAAGCACAGCCCGGTCGTGATGGGTTATGACCGCGTCGCGAGCATGGACGTCGACGGGTACAACAAGAACACGCGCTTCACGCCGAACGCCGACCACACGGAATCGCGCGAGTTCCTCACGACCAAGTGCGTCCACTTCGACGCCGCCACCCCCTTCATCGGCAACGTCTACGGCCCCTACACCAACATCACCGGCGGGCTGCCGATCGTCTGCGACACGCGAGAGTTCTGCGCGCGCAACGGCATCGACCCGGCCGACCTGCTTGAGCTGATGCCGCACAGCTACAACGTCGCAGTGAAACAGGAATACTCCGACCGCATCCTCGCGGACTACTCAGTCGCCGTGAACGTCAACCTGCTCGACGACATGATCCTGGTCGTGCTCAACAACGAGGTAGCCGGCGGCCTGGCCCATGCCGGTACCACGCCGGAACTCGCGGACCCGGCGAAGCCCGGCAAGCGACCGCTGCGTCACATGGAGTTCCAGTTCCCCGACAGCGAGTTCCTCAGCAGGTGGTACCGGCATTACCGCCTCGGCATACCCGTGGTCAAGGTCTCCGTGCCCGAGGTGGAGACGGCAGAGCATGAGCGCTATCACAGCGGAGTGCGGGCAGTGCTCGCGACCCAGGCCCCGAGCACGAGCACCGGCTGAGGCGGGGAGCATGTCACCGCTGCGTGCGAGCGCGCCAGGAATGACGGCAGCCGACGAGCAGGAGCTTGAACGCCTGCTGAAAGCGCTGGACGCCGACGAGTGGCCCGAGGACCTCATCGCGGGCCGGAGCTTTTACGACGCGTGGGGAACACCCGTGGCGCCGGATATCGCGGTCACCGAACGTGCGGCAGGCGGCGTGCCGGCGTTCATTCACACTCCCCCAGATGCCGACCTGACGCGCATCGGCATCTGGCTGCACGGCGGAGGTTACGTGTTCGGGTCGCAGCGCAGCCACGGCTCCATGGTGGCCGAGGGCGCCCGCGCCGCCGGGTTTCCTTTCCTGCACCCGCAGTATCGCCGGGCGCCTGAGCACCGGTTTCCCGCGGCGCTCGAGGACGCGGTGGCCGTATACGCCAGCGTCCTTGATGAAGGGTTCTCGCCGGATCAGGTCGCCATGATCGGCGACTCGGCCGGCGGCGGCCTGGTCATCGCGGCCTTGCTGGCCGCCAGGGACCGCGGCCTGCCGTTGCCGCGCGCGGTGGTCTGCATCTCACCGTGGACCGACCAGGCTTGCACGGGTGAGACCTTCCGCACGCTGACCGAGGACGATCCCATGGTCACCACGTCGGTCACGTTCCGGGTGCGGGATGCGTACCTGGCCGGGCACTCGCCGCGGCTGCCGTACGCGTCGCCGCTCTATGGCGACGTCGCCGGCTTCCCGAGGACCCTCATCCAGGTTGGCGAGCGGGAGCTGCTGCGCAGTGACGCCGAGCGGCTCGCGGTCAAGCTCAGCGCGGCCGGATCGCCGGTCACGCTCGAGATCTGGCCAGGGATGGTGCATGTGTGGCACCTGCACCACACCCGGCTGAGCAAGGGTCGCGCGGGACTCGCGCGGATCGGGGATTTCCTGCGGTCCTAGTGGTCCGCGACAGCGCAGGAGGGAGATCGAGATGGACAGCGACGACCAGGTAACCGGACCGCACCGGTACCGGAACAACCAGCGCATGGTCCCGGCGGCCGAGGCCGCGTGGGGCCTGTCCGCAGCCAACGGCATGCTCGACATCCGGGTCGAAGCCGTAGCCGGGCAGAACCGGCTGCGGGACATCCGCACCGGGCACGAGTTCTTGAATCTGTCCTCATGCTCCTATCTCGGGCTGAACAACCATCCGACCGTGGTTGCCTCAGGGGCCGAGGCACTGCGCGAGCAAGGCATCACCGGACTGGCCATGGCCGAGTTCCGGATCAGGCTCGATGTGATGCGCCGGCTTGAGGACGAGCTGTCGGCGCTGTTCGGCTGCTATGTGCTCCCGTCGATCTCGTGCGGTTCGATCAGCTCCGCCGTGCTGCCGCTGCTGGCATCAGGGCACCTCACCGACACCGAGCCGATGGTCGTCGTCTTCGACAAGTTCGCGCATTTCTCGATGAACTTCGTCAAGCCGGTCGTCGCCGACGAAGCGAAGGTGATCACCTGCCCGCACAACGACATGCAATTCCTTGAGGACGTCTGCAAGGCCTACCCGCGGGTGGCTTACGTGTGCGAGGGCGCTTACTCCATTGGCGGCATGGCCGACCTGAAAGGCATGCAGGACCTGCAAGAACGCTACGGGCTTTACCTGTACATCGACGACTCGCACGCCCTGTCCATCCAGGGCGCCAACGGCGAAGGCTACGCGCGCTCGGTGTTCACCGAGCTGAACGACAAGACGATGATCGTCGCCTCGATTGCCAAGGCATTCGGCAGCACCGGCGGCATCGCGATGATCGGAACGTCGCGTAAATACGACTTCCTGTACCGATCCGGTCCTCTTGGCTGGTCTCAAGGGCTGCGGACGGCTGCGATCGGGACCAGCCTTGGCAGCATCGCCGTCCACCGCACCCCGGAACTCGGCCGCAGACAGCGCCAGCTAGCGCAGAACATCGAGATCTTCGACCGCCGCTTCGGGCACCGTGACGTGCGCGGCACCGGCGGCCACATCAAGTTCGTCCTCACCAGGGACAACGACCGGGCGGTGCGGCTGGCTACCCGGCTGTACGAGCGCGGCTACTACTGCTCGGCGATGTTCTTCCCGATCGTGGCCAAGGACCAGGCCGGGGTGCGGCTGATGCTGCGCGGCGACATGACCAGCGCCATGACAGAAGCTTTCTGCTCGACGCTGGAGGACGCATGGAACGAGCTCCGGTGAGGGAACTCTGCCGCGAGCCCGCCGCGGATCTCGTCAGGTCGCTGGCGGAAGCGATGCGTGCCGGGCTGCGCAGCGGCGCAGTCCGGCGCATGATCGTGCCGCCGCGCGAGACCGCGGAAGAC
Source organism: Actinomycetota bacterium (assembly GCA_027313705.1). Classification (GTDB taxonomy): domain Bacteria; phylum Actinomycetota; class Actinomycetes; order Streptosporangiales; family Streptosporangiaceae; genus Chersky-822. Next base: position 18,787 of record DAHVDE010000008.1, read on the forward strand.
GCCATGGGCACGAAGTTCATCTCCATGCCCGCCGTATCGCCTGACTACGACCTCTACATCAACAAAGTCGCGACGATCGTCGCGACCGGCGCACTTGGCCGGGGCGCGACCGTCACCTCGATCGTGCCGATATTCTCCGTCTCAAACGGCCGCTACCTCGGCGCGCTGGACGGCACCGTCGTGACCAACCTCAAGTGCGCGGCGGTGACGGCACTGGTGACCGACCGCTGCGCGGCGGAGAACAGCGGTGTCCTGGGGATCATCGGGTCCGGGGTGCAGGCACGCCAGCAGTACCTCGGCGTGTCAGCCGTACGCGACGTCAGGGAAGTCCGCGTCTTCTCGCCGAACCCTGACCATGCCGCGGCCTTCGCCGCAGACATCACGGCCATGGCCGCACGCGCTGGCACCGCAGGCGCTGGCACGGCGGGCAGCGTGGCCGTGTGCGGCTCGGCGGAGGAGGCCAGCGCGGGCGTTGACATTCTCGTCACCGCAACAGTCTCGTCGGAGCCGCTGCCGATCTCACGCCAGCTCCCAGGCCACGTGCACGTCAACTGCGTGGGAGCGCACACGGTCGCCTCTCGCGAACTGCCGGAGGATCTGCTGCGGACGAGCGTGCTCATCGTCGAGGACCGGCGCACCGCGGTCGCCGAGGCAGGCCCGCTGCATAGCGCGGCACTCGAACTTGACGCGCTGGACACCCCAGCGGCGGCGGGGTGCGAGAGGCAGCGGACGATCTTCAGCTCCACCGGCTGCGCCTACCTCGACCTGATCACCTGCGCCCACTTGATGACGGTGAACGACGTGCCGCTTGGACTCCTGTGACATCGCGCGACGAGACCGAGGCAGAGCTCGAGGTCGCGGCCCGGCGGCTTGGCATCGAGATACCGCACGACCTCAAGGCCGGGGTGCTGCATGGCTACCGAGGGCTGCGGGAACTTACCGCGCTGCTGCGCCGCGCCCAACCGGAGCAGCAGGACAGGCCCGGTGCGGACGGGGAAAGGGAATCTCGTGCTTGACGGGGCGGCAGGATGCGGGACGACCCCCACCGAACTGCACGAACTGACCGTACCTGAAGCGGGTGCGCTCATGCGGGCCGGTGAGCTCACGTCCATGGATCTGACCGTCCACGCCCTGGGCCGGATCGAACGGCTCGACCCGGCGCTGCACGCCTTCATCCACGTAACGGAACAGACGGCGCTGCGCCGGGCCGGCGAGGCCGACCGCGAGCTTCGCGCCGGTATTGACCGCGGTCCCATGCACGGCATCCCGTACGCGCTCAAGGACATCATCGACGTCGAGGGCGAACCGACGACCAGTGCGTCCTGGCTGCGCGTCAGCCATGTGGCGCAGGCGGACAGCGCCATGGAGAGCCGACTGCGCGCTGGCGGCGGCGTCCTGCTTGGCAAGCTGACCACCTACGAATTCGCCATCGGCGGGCCGAGTTTCGACCTGCCCTTCCCGCCCGCGCGCAACCCGTGGAGCGAGGAGCACGTGCCGAGCGGCTCGTCGTCGGGCGCGGGCACGGCTGTCGCGGCCGGGCTGGTGCGGGTCGCGCTCGCCTCAGACACCAGCGGATCGATCCGGGGTCCTGCGTTCCACTGCGGTGCGGTCGGGCTCAAGCCCACCTACGGCCGGGTCTCCGGGCGCGGCACTCAGGTCCTGTCCCGCACGCTGGACCACTTCGGGCCGCTGGCCTGGACTGTCGCCGACGCGGCCGCCGCACTGGCCGTGGTCGCGGGCGCCGACCCGGCGGACCCGCGCACCTCCGATGTGCCGGTACCTGACTACGTCGCAGAATCGGCTCGCGGGGTGACCGGCCTGCGGATCGCCTGCTCACCTGACTGGTACGCCGACGACCCGGCGACGGCACCGGAGATCGTCGCCGGAATCGAGGCGGCACTGCGGGTGCTCAGGGAACTCGGTGCGATCGTTGAGCAGGTCGACCTCCCACGCTACGACCTGTTCAACGCGTGCGGCCGGGTCATCTGCGCGGCCGAGGCCTTCGCGGTGCACGAGGAGGACCTGCGACGGCGCTCGCGCTCGTTCGGGCGGTTTGCCTACCAGCGCATCATGCCGGGCGTCGGAATCTCCGCCGCCGACCTGCTGCACGCCTACCAGGTCAGGCGGCGCCTCGCCCGTGCGCTTGACGAGACGGTGTTCGGTGCCCACGATGTCCTGATCACCGCGTGCGGGCAGGCCACGGCGGCACGCTGGACCGACTTCGGGGCAGACTGGCCGCCTCCCCGGCTGGCCAACGACATGCAGACGATCCCGTTCAATGTGTCCGGGCACCCCGCGCTTTCCGTGCCGATAGGGTTCGCTGACAACGCCTTGCCGATCGGCCTGCAGGCGGTCGGGCGAGCGTTCGGAGAGGCAAGCGTGCTCCGCGTGGGCGCGGCGATCGAAGCCGCGCTCGGCCAGCGTCACCGGCGGCCGTCCGAGTCGCCGCCAATCCGACAGGAGACAGACAGGACGCCATGAGATCCGATGTGCCGCTGGCGACCGACTACTCCTCCGGCGCGCTCAGCAAAGACAATCCCGAGGAGCTCGAGCGGTTGCGGCTGCTAGAGGCCTGGGGAGACGCCGACACGCACACCGTCATGAAGACCATCGGGCTGGCGCCCGCCTGGCGATGCCTGGAGATCGGGGCCGGGGCCGGCTCGATCGCGCGCTGGCTGGCCGGCCAGTGCGCCGACGGCAGCGTCGTCGCCGTCGACCTGGATACCCGTTACCTGGCCGAGCACGGGCGGGACAACCTCGCGTGGCACGCCTGCGACGTGCGCTGCCTTGACCTGCCTGACGGCTCGTTCGATCTGGTCCATTCCCGATTGACGTTCTGCCACCTGGCTGACCGGGAGGCGATGGTCGCCAGGGCGACCAGGTGGCTGAAGCCCGGCGGCTGGCTGGTCATCGGCGACCCGATGTGCATGCCCGCCGCGTGGTCTGTGCACGAGCCCATCCGGCGGTTCTTCGGCGCGCTTGAGACAGCGTGGCAGGCGCAGGGCTCGGACATGACCAGATGGGCGCAGGCCATCCCGGCCCAGCTCGCCCGCGTGGGGCTGCGCGATATCGGCGTGCTAACCAAGGCGAACCGCCTGGGCGACAAGGGCGCTTACGGCAAGCTGGCGCTCGCTAACCTCCGGCAGGAGGGGGGTTACCTGATCGGCCGGGGGCTGCTCGGGCAACGCGACGTCGACGCGGTCATCGCCCTGTGCGGCGATCCCGGCTTCACCGATATCCGCTCCATTACGGTCTACGCGTGGGGGCGTAAGGTTTCGTCAGTACCGTCGGATTGCTGACGTCACACGAGGACGGTGTGGGAATGTTCGCTGCCGGCAACCGCGCGTTCCTGGCTCAGCAGCGGGAGAGTCCGGACTACGCCATGGCGGCACGCGCTGCCAATCAGTTGCTGGACGACCTGGGCGTGGCATTCCGCTCGCTTCCTTACTGCTTCAGGATCGACGCGCCGACGCACGCCGCGCTCTCGGGGGCCACCCGCCTGCTGGTGTCGGCGCAGGAGAAGCTGCTGCGCCACCTGGTCACGACCCGCTCTGGCCAGGACCTCAGCGCCATGTTTGAGGTACCAGAGGGAATGGCGGCACACATTGACTGGCCAGCCCTGGCCACGTCAGGGATGTGCATGCTGCGAGCCGACATCATCCCGACCGACTCTGGCTATTACTTCTGCGAGCTCAATCACTTTTCCGGTGTCGGCGCCGGGGAGGGCTACCATAGCGCGCACGCCTTCGCCGAGGTGCTCGGCCGCCCGGTCGCCGGGGTGTCCCCGTTCCGGCAGCTTGCCCACCTGTACATGACCGAGTGCCGGCGCGCTGGCCTGACCCGCGTCGTGGTCCTGGACACGATCCAGCACCGGGCGCTGGGATTCGGCGAGCATCTCATGATGCAGCGGTACCTGAGGCTGATGGCACCTGACATCGAGATCTGCTATCACGACGAGCGCAGCTACCCCGCGGACTGGCTACGGCCAGACGAGGCGAAGCGGACGCTGATCCACCGCATCATGACCTACGACGAGACTCCCGACAACGGCGCGTTCCTCGCCGCGTTGCGCGACAACGGCGCCACAGTCTCCTGTATGTTCGAGGCCGAGCTGAAGATGCACAGGAAGTGGTTCTCGCTGCTCTGCGACCCCGGTTACCAGCATCTGCTCGACGAACGCGAGCGGGCGGCCATCACGCAGTATGTCCCGTACACCTTCGACGTGCACCCCGGCAACATCGACATGGCGGTGGGTGACAAGGACCGGCTGGTCTTCAAGCGCAGCTACACCTACGGCGGCAAGGGCGTCCTCATCGGAGACGAGCATTCGCCTGACCAACTGCGCACGCTGCTCACCGTCGACGTCTCCGCGTGGGTCGCGCAGCGCAGGGTGCACACATCGAGCCTGGACCTGCCCGCTGCGGACGGCCAGATGGTGCCGTTCTTCTTTGTGCTCGGCATGTTCATGTACGGGGATAACACCAGCGGGCCGCTGGTGCGGGCGGCGGCTCGCTCGTCGGTGGTGAACGTATCGCAGGGCGGCGGCGCGTCGTGGGCCTTCGTGGAATGACCCGGCAGCGCCAGCAGCGGCAGAGCGGGTTCATGCTGCCGGGGTAGTCATGCTGGCTCCGTCCCGGCACCCGCAGCGCAAACCGTGCTGGGGTGCCCCGTGCCCAGACGCGCTTTGCGTGGAAGTTAAGGGACCATATCGCCGAATGACCCATCTGCGGCAACTGCTACCTCATTGACGGCAATAAGTAAATTAATTATGCTTAATCATGACTTCTCATTCTTCTCGCCCTAGTGATTATAATGCCCAGGTTCCACCGCGCTTGCACGCGAGAAGCTTGATTAGCCTGTCGACTGCTGAGCTACTGGATAGGCGGAGAAAATTGGCCGTAGGCGTTGGCGATACCGAGCAAGTACTGCTCGGGTCGCTAGTGGAGCAGATGCGTCGCTGTGGCAAGCTCGGCTGCCGGTGCGCCGCAGGGCACCTTCATGGGCCTTACACCTTCCTTACCCTGAGAGGCGACAAGCCTGGCATACGTTACGTTCCCGCAGCACTGCTGGCATCCACCCGCAGTTACGTTCAGCGCGGCGCGCATGTCGAGGACGTCCTAGCTGAGATCTCGGCCATTAACGTGGAACTCCTGGCGCGTCGCGCCCTGGCCTGATGCCAGCCGTGTCACGTCCTGGCCAACAGGACAACCGCTCCCAGGCCAGGCACCCGCACAAACGCCTGTCGGCTTACCAGAACGGGATGAGTTCTCACGGTGGCCACCGCCTGCGCAGTTACTTCGTTCTTCTGTGCACCATCTTTTGCGCGCCCGAACCCGGTCCCCGGCAAGCTCCCTGGCGCCCCGCCGCCCAGATGGCGCGCGCCCCTGGCCAGAACCGCCCGGTCACGTCTTCGCCCAGCCGCTAGCAGACCCGCACGCTATCGACGCCGAGCGCGGGTAACGCTGAAACTTCCTGGACACTCCTGTCGAGCACATATCCTGCGGTGCCGACCGGCGTCCGGCTCTGGGTCTGAGTTCACGTGCCAGGGACCACGTCCTGGGAAAGACCTGGACTGACTGGCGCGGCCCGGCCGTGGAGCCCGGTAAAGACCCCCGACTCGGCGAAGCAGACACGTACCAGCAAGTCCCAGGTGCCACCACGGCGTGCATGTGCACGTATGAGAATAGTCACCCACCCGCGTAAATCTGACTCGCAAGTTCGCACCAGCCAGCAAGCATATTCAGGGTTGCCGCGACAGCGCGGAAGTCAAGCTGTCCGTCATGCCCGTAGCCGACGTAGATGGGGTGTCTCGCCGTAGCCATACTGGAAAGCATCGCCGCGACTACCCACGCGTATTTCACGGACGAGGCCAAGTAGCCCAGCCGGGCGAGCCTCTCATCGCCGGTCCACCCAGCGTCACGGAGCCCGTTCAAGTAGGCCAGGAAAACACGTTCGCCAAACGCCAGCAGATCAGCGCCTGAGACAAATCCATCGAAGCCGGCGCTAGCGACCATATTCGCAATGTCCGAGCCGATTGCTCCGCGTCCGATGAATGCCCAGTCCACCACGGTAGTGAGCTGGCCTGAGTCGCCGAATAGATTGTTGGTCCAAAAATCATTATGACAAATGGTCTCTGGGACCTCTTCGAGTATCGACAGAAGATATCTCTCGCTGAGCGCAAACTTCACTTGACGATCCCTCTCCTCAGACGTCACGACGCCCGTATCAATGAGTTCCGCCCATGCCTCATCCACCGTGACAAGCGACCGCTCGAACGGTTTTTCAAGCGCATAGTCGGCGACAAAATTCCGGCAGAACCATGCTGGCGTTGAGATCCCACTCGTCTCGAGCAATCGGCCTTGAGCAAATCCTAGGTCCCGCGCAGCGCAACAGTAATCATCCGGCCCCCACAGCGTTGCCGGCACCAGCCTGCAATCTTCGAAAAACATCGCGATTCGCTCACCATCGGCAAGAACATCAAGCAAATCAGGCGCAAATATCCCTGCCTGTCCGAACATAGCCGTTACACCTTCACTGTAGGCAAGATACTCTCGCTTCCAGTAATTCCAATGGCGCCCATTGCCGCAGTCATGACCCCAGTGTCCGGCCCATGGATCGCCGTCGATTTCGCGAGCCGAGCTGATAATTTTCACGACTACAGATCGACGATAACCAGAAATACGCCAGATCCCCTCGGTCAAGTGCGAATTACCCCTGAGAGCTTCCGTGAGGACAGGCTCGTCGTCACCAAACCGCCGCTTGAACCATTCGCAGTATTGTGCATTTTCAGTCACTAGGTCATTATCGCCCGTCCTCCGTAGCTTGCCAAGATCGCGGGCGAAGTTCTCTCGGCTCGGGTACCTTACGGCTAAGATGGGCGGATCGCCCTCAGGGTACCGAATGCAGGCGAGGTCTGATGACGCAAGAGCAACTGCTCACCATGCCTGTAAGGGCGCTTGCCTTCGATGTCGACGGGACGATCGCCGACACCGATCCAATCCACGCCGAGGCTTGGGCTCGGGCCCTTGAGTCTGTGAACTGCCGGCGCTTCGATCTAAGTGACTACCTCGAAGCGTGCATCAACGGAGCAATGACGCCACAGCAGTTCCTGGCCGGATACTGCGAGCCAGGAGACTGGATCGGTATAGAGACCGAGAAACGCCGCATCTATCCTGGTCTGCTGGCACAGCGAGCCTCGCTAACTCCTGGCCTGGTGGAATTGCTGGCAGAGGCACGATCAGCTGCCGTCGCCATCGCGATCGTGTCGAGTAGCAGTCGAGAGTCAGTCCGCGCTTTGCTCAACGGTCCCTGGACCGCTGCCCCGCCCAACATCATCGTCGCTAGAGCGGATTCACCGTCGGCGAAACCTAGCCCAGAGCCGTATCGAACGGCTGTGCGGCTGCTCAATATCCCCGAGAAGTTCATTGTGGTATTCGAAGACTCCGCCTCTGGAATATCCTCGGCCGAAAGCGCGGGCCTCACATGTATCCAACTTGGCCTGGAATGTCCGGCTCTCGCGAAGTACCGGATCAAAGATTTCCGGGACTGCAGTATAACGAGCAGCGATCGTCAGCCATTTCTGACCGTGCGCACGAGATGAGATCCGTAAGCCTTCCGCTGTCCGGCCTCGCCCGTTACATCACCGCTGCTCTCGCCAGTATCGCGCGCGATACCCACGAGACCGCCCTAGTGGCCGCGATCGGAGGTTATCCGTATCTAGGGAAAACAACTCTGGCCCATAAGATCGGCGCTGGATGGACCAAGCCAGCTTTCGTGTTACCGACAGAGTCGGTGATCAGAAGCAGGGCCGCACGCCTTGAACTTGGATACGACGGCTCTTCAGTCGACTCGCATGACATACCCAGCCTGATAAAGATGATCCAGACTATACGTAGTGGCGGCCGGGTGGTCTTGCCTCGATATTCTTGGCTGAACGGTAATTTCGACTCACATCAAGAGAACCCTATACTTTGTCGAGACGGACTGCTCCTCATCGACGGCTCTGTCTCCACTACTAAAGCCGTCCTGCCTCTGGTAGATGCCGCCTTCGCGCTAAGACCGGAGAGTCGAGGCGACTGGATCGAAAAAGCCATCGCGCGAGATGTAGCAGATCGCAACTGGAGTTTCGAACTGGCCTCGAAGCAGAACGAGTCGAAGGCGCGGACCGTCGACGAGCAGCTGGCCTCGTTCGGCGAAAACGACAACGAGTACCTTATTACGGTGGCTATCTAAGCGACGACACCCAGGCCGACCGCACGTTCGGCCAAGAAGGCCAGCCCCAAGCGCCGAGCCGAGGTGATGATGTCACTGACGACGGCCGCATTGAGGGGGCTGCCCGCGCGACTCGCATCAAGCCGCGCCCGCTCGATCTGGCACACTAGCTCCTGCAGAGCCATACCGTCATCGGAGGCGAGCCTCTCGGCTATCCGCAGCGCTCCGGATGCTTGATCGGTCGAATTCATGCCCGTCAATGCTCGGCACTTCACGATATTGGCCTCGATGATCCAAGGACGCTGACCGACCTCCCTGATGTTCTCGACGGCTTCGGTCAACCTGTCAGGCATCGCGCTACGGGAATCTGTCTGAACGCGAACTCGTTCTGACGCCAATTCGAGTAGCGCCGCCCCGAGCAGTCCAAGCTCACCCGGAGAACGCTCAGCCGCTTCCTTCGCCACCGCGAGCGCTCGCCCCCCCAGATCGGCGAGGTCGCCGAGACTGACCGAGCTGCTGACGGGTAGCTCAAGCAAGCTGAGCAGCGTGTCCACGGTTCGGTATACGGCGATGCAGAACGTCACCCTGGTGCCATAGGGAGCCAGTTCGGCTGCCGCTTCTGGCCCGAAAATCAGCGCCGCAGTGAGCAGCTGCTTTGCCTCGGCGTACCGCCCGGCATGGAGCAAGGCGAACGCGCATGAGGTTTGACTCGACAATATCTCGATGCTACTGGCATGCTGGTCAGTCGAGACTTGGAGTGCCTCACCAGCATGCCGACATGCGTCGTCCACCTTTCCTAGAGCCAGCTCGAGCTGAGACAGATGCCTGAGCTGGTTTATCAGGACCATTGGGTCACCCAGCGTTCTGGTCAGGCGGATTGCTTCCACGAGGGGGAATATCGCCTCCGCCGTGTTACCCATCATCCTGAGATCCAGTGATTGCTCCGCGAGAAGACGGGATGTCTGGCCGGCGGTAAGGGCCGTGCCTCCCGTCTCGTCAAGCAGGTAGCTGATGACGGCATGGTTGGACGCCGCAGCGCCAAGGCCATCACGAAGAAAGTGGTGCTCTTGCGCCAGGCGCGGCCAGTAGAGCCGATCGAGCGCGTCGGCGTTCTCGCCCGCGCGGGTGCCGTGCCAGATAGCGGCCAGCACCGGCGCGCACGCTTGGAGGTCTCGCGGGCGCTCAGAAGCCTTGGCCGCCAGCAGGTCACGCAGTCGCCTATGTCCTTCGCGATACGCGTCGGGGCTGCGCTCCCTGAAGTGACGCTGGAAGTACTCGCGCACTAAAGGATGGGCATCGACTCGCCCGCGCTTGGACTGATTCTGGATCAAACCAGCCCGGCGTAGCGAACTGACGGCATAGGCGAAGTCGGCGCGGCTCATCGCGGCCAGCTGATCGTTGAGACCAGCGCAGGTCGGCCTGTCACGCAGGACAGCTAGCTCGTCTTCCGCCGCTTCCCGGTTGAAGAGACCGAGCAACTGCAGAAGCTGCAGTTCTGCCCGGCCGTCAAACCACGCGGCGTACTGGTCCATGATCGCTGAGGCGTTACCGCCATCGCCGGCAATTGCCCTGGCCAGACCGGAAGATTCCCACATTCGCGCGTCACCGTTGAAGACAGTTTGCAGATAGCCGCTCAGCAGACGAAGCGACAGCGGGTGGTCACGCACCTCGTCGGCAATCCTGCTCAGCTCGGCAGTATCACCTTGAATACCCGTCCTCGTGAGAATCTCTATGCTCTCCGCACGCGACAGCTCGGGAATGGGGACTGACTGACATGTCTTGCCCATGTATGCGTCGATGTCGATTATGGGCAGCCGGCTGGTCAAAATCAGCATGCCGGCATTGAGTGCGGCGATCTCACGGATGAACATCTGCATGACACGCTCGCGAAATGTGCCTTCCATAGGACCGGGCGGATGCTGGACTCGCTCAAGTCCATCGAGGACGATCAGCGATCTTGTCTGCTGGAGCTTCTTCGTGGCTTCTCGGCAGCGTTCCCACGTGGTGGATGACGTGGCAGTCTCGACGTCGAGAAATCGGATGAGCGCGTCAAAGAACTGATCGGAAGTCACCCAGTTCTCGCCGTCGGACTGTCCGTCGAAACTCCACGCGAACACACCCTCGGCGTCGTGGTAACGGTAGGCCGCCATCTCAGCCAGCCAGTTGGCGATCAAAGTCGTTTTCCCGACGCCACCCCAGCCGATAACGGTTACCACGTTATAGTTCCCGGAGAGCCAGCCTCGGGTCAACGTCTCCGACTCCGCCGACCTGCCGACCATCTGCGCTGGTGAGCTCGACAAGCGCCAGACGTCTACTCTCGGGCCGACCGCACGAGCGGTAGACGGTCTCGGCAATCTGGCGCCAGGAAACGCTGGCCCAAGTACTTGCGTCGGGGCGAGGGCTCGCAGAATCTCATCGCGAGCCATTTCTTCCGGCAGATCGCATATCTCGACGCGCATGAGTGACGCCCACAGACCACCTGGACGTACCTGGTCCACCACTACCGGAATGAGCTTGCGCGGCCGCCCGGACGAGTCCTGCGCAAGGGCTGTCATCCGCTCGGCTGCGGCGAAACGAGACATGAGGAAGTTCTCAGAAAGGATCACGATGGCGAGATCGCATTCGGCTGCTGCCTCTTGCATACCCTGAACATACTTATCTTCCGGCATGAAGTCCGTAGCCAGGGTCGTGACGCGGTGACCAGATTGGCGGAGGACATCCGCCACCCACTCGGCCCACGACGAGTCCGAAGCAACGTAACTTACGAAGCAGCTTATTACCATTTAGTATGCTTTTCCCGACGTGTCAACTATTGGCAAGCCAATCCGATCCTGCAATTGTACCTGTAGCTAAGAATTCGTGAGTATGCGCAGGATCGCGGCGACAAGCTGGGCTATACCTTGTTCACGTCGCTCGCCAAACAGGTCGACTCGCTGGATGGCGGCCAATGAACGCCCACCGCCAAGGTCAAGATCAGGGATGTCGCAGTCGTCAAGCCGCACGGGGATCAGCCAAGGCATGCCGGGACTGCGCAGCCGGAACTGCTCGACAGCTTGGGTCAGTTCCTCGTTTTGATATGAGGTGTTCCTGCGGGCACCTTTCGTCGAAAAGCACGCTATGAACGCGAGGGCGTCAGAGGCGATCTCGCGACGGATCCGGATGTTCCTGTCCTCGCCCGGCTGAAGGTTTGTATCACGCCACACCAAGATCCTGGCCGCCTCGAGGATCTGCTGAAGCCGGTCCACGGCGAGCGAGTCGTCCTGTGCGTAGGACAAGAACGCGTGCCCTGCGGGCCGCGTTCCCCCGGCACCTGGCACTTCCGGAGCTTCCGCGGACTCGACGGAGGGAGTCCACAGGGCGAGACGGCCCAGGATAGACCGCAACTTAGTGGTCTCGGCCCGAACCTGGTCAGCATAGTTGATCATTACATCCGCCGACTGAATCCATACGGAGTATCTCATGGATACTTCGGGCAGTTCGGCGTTGCGTATCTTCCAGTACTCTTCGGCCGCCGCATGGCTGATAAAGCGCTCCAGCCAGGCGCGATTAAAGTCGCGCCATATTTCAAGATCGTCAAGGAAAGCTTGAGCCCTCAGTTTGTTTTCATTAACAAGGGCATCAGGGAACGCCGAATCCCGATCGATGCGACGATACTCGTCGCTAACCCGCTTCGCCTTCTCGCACAATGCCACGCCGGAGCTAATCTGATTTTCAAGCTGAGCCTGCACTTCCGCCAGCGGCAGGGCGGGTCCGGGCGGAGGTCGCCCTTCCTGGCTCCAGACCGCGTCCACGTCACTCATGACACCTATTGTGCGCGGGCTCAGGCACGCGCGGATGAGCTCGGGGCAGGCTCAGTGCGTCAACTTCGGCTCAATATCGCTGCGATACGCGACTGCCCCAGCCACCGGGCCGACGCGAGCCTCAGATGGCCGGGACGGTAAATTAGCCGCCATGGGCACCATGGTGATGTGTGCCGCCGACCGGCGGCGTTGACCGGTCCCGATGTGGCCGTGGCCGCGCAGCGGCTTCGTGCGCAGCTATTGTCCGGCCCGGCGGAACGCACGGTGGCCGGGGTCACCGGCCGGCTGCTGGCCGTTCAGGCGCAGGACCCGCTTGGCACCCGGTTGGCAATCCGGGCGCGCAGCCAGGGTCTGCTCGCGGCCGACGTGGACCAGGCGCTGACGAACACCCGCTCTCATGTGGTGAGCTGGCTGTGCCGGGGAACACTGCACCTGGTGGCGGCGGAGGACTACTGGTGGCTGCATTCGCTGACCACGCCCGCGCTGCGCGCCGGCACCGCGCGGCGGCTAGCCCAAGAAGGCGTCCTGCCAGACGACGCCGAGCGCGGTGTCGCGGTGATCGAGGCTTGCCTGGCCGCAGACGGGGCGCTGACCAGGGCTCAGCTCCGCAGCCGGCTCGCGCGGGCGGGCGTCCGCACCGAAGGACAGGCCCTCGTGCACCTGCTGGCACTGGCCACGCTGCGCGGCCTGATCGTACGCGGCCCGGTGCACGCGGCCGAGCAGGCGTTCGTGCTAGTGCGTGACTGGCTCGGGCCGCCGCCAGCGCTGGACCGGGAGGCGGCCCTGGGGATGCTAGCGCACCGCTACCTGGCCGGCCATGGCCCGGAGTGACGCTCGGGGACGCCAGACGAGGGCTGACCGCGATCAGTTCCCGGCTCGCTGAACGCGCGGACGGCCTGGCCAGCCTGACCGGGCCGGCCGACGATCATCCCGTTCCGTCATTGCGGCTGCTTGGCGCGTTCGACCCGCTGCTGCTCGGCTGGGCCTCGCGCGAGATGTTCCTGGCACCTGGCGGCCCGGTCATTTCCGTCAACGGCCTGTTCCGCCCGTTCATGCTGGTCCAGGGCAAGGGCACGACGGTATGGCGGATAACGCGCGGAAAGGTGGTCCCGGGCGAGACCGGGCCACTGGACACGGCGCAGCGATCCGCCCTGACAGCCGAGATAGCCGACATCGAACGGTTCCTGAAACAGCCTGCCAGTAGACCACCTGGCAGTTAGCCGGTCGGCGGGCAGGTCGCTGACCAGGCCGGCGAAGATCAGGTCCCGCCAGGCACGTCTATCGGCTCGCGGTTGCCGGCTCGTGGAAGCAGCAGCCGAACCGGGCTCCGGTGGCCCTGCTCACCACGCCAACATCAGGATCGGCGGTCCCCCGGACGAACGCACCTGCGTATGTGCCGCGGACAAGGAACACCCCCCAGTTGAGGGCAAGCGGCTCGACGGCACCCGGCTTGCCCGCCACCGGGAAGCTCTCTGTTACCGGGCGCACCCGCCGTTGCAGCACATATGGTCCTCCGTCACAGGTACGCAGGCACTCCTGCCATCGTTGCGGGCTCACCGTCCAGCCTGGAACAACCCCGATGCCGCCGTGCATGAGGCTGGGCTTAAGCACCAGCGCGGACTGGCTGGCTTGCGCGTAGCGCATGAGGTCCACCGGCACGCTATCCGCGGTCGACGGCCCCTCGCGCAGCATCCTCGTCCAGGGCAGCAATCGATCGATGAGTTCCGCCTCTTCCGCCGTGAACGCGGACCGGCTTGCCTCGTCCGACAGCAGCGCGAGCATTGCCTTGCTGCCATAGAGTTCTGCGTCCATCCGTGAAATCAGGCCGACATTGCCTTTCTCGGCAGCGCGCAGAACCGGCTCAATCAGTCGCTGGCTGTCTGCGTCGAGCAGATCTTCCATGAGGAAGTAACGGTAAACGACGTCGACTTTACGGCCATCCGCGAAAATGCGACCTGACCGTTCTTCGAACCGGTCGAGCGGGCACGCAATGCCATCCAACCCCATACCGGACCATATCTTCGCCATAAACTGAAACCGCTCTTCGAACGGAGCGAAGTTTCCTGGAGTATCCGTGATGACCACCACAGGGGTCGAGCCGGCATCGCCACGCTCGCATTCAGCCTTGATCACTTCGGCGACCCGGGCCATCGTGTCGACATAACCCAGGCCGGTCTCAGCGATGAACTGGGCCAGCGCCGGATGGCGCAGCAGCACGCGGTTCAGTTCAGGGATTTCCAAGCCGCCGACAGAACTGACGATGTTGAACTCCAGCAGCCGGAAACCGTCACCTTCGGCGTACACGTCGGCCCGGCCGAGTGACAGGGGCCGGTCTTCGGCCGTTCGCTCCACCGCATCAATCTGGTAAGGAGTCATGCCGGCCGCGCGGCCCAGTGCTCTCAGGTCCCCGCCGAACAGGCGGCGCGGCAACGAGGTGAGCAGGGTGAAGAGCCTGTCCAGATCGGACTCGAGTCCCTGCACCTGGCCGGCTTCGAGGAAAGCGGGCCGCGTCACATAACGGTCACCGTAAGCGGCAAGCAGGAGGTCAGAGGTCCCGATTAGCGCCAACAGGTCCTGGGCATCCGACGTCGACGTGGCCGGCGAGTTCAGGTAGCGCAGGGTCAGTGGCCCGTCTGCGGCAGAGTAGCCGCCCCTGGCCTTCGCGACGTTGGCCATGTTAACGTTCACGACGTCACTTCAGGGTTTCTCCTATAACAGCAGGGTCGGTGACCGTCTGCATCTGGTCAGACATGCCGGTCGTGATTCTCCGTTGCAATGCCATGGGAACGAGGTATGCAAACACGGCCGCCAACCCTATCGCGCCAGCGCTGAATACCGATCGCACGCCAAATGCGCTTGCCAGGAACCCTCCGCAAATTGCGCCGAGCGGCAAGGTGCCCCAGGCGATGAACCGGTATACCCCGCTTACCCGGCCAAGCAACCCGCTGGGAACCAGTGTCTGGCGAAGGTATACCGATATGACATTCCACTGCACAAGGCCGAAGCTGGCCAGAGCGAGCATCGCGGCCGCGAGGAACGGCTGCGATATGAAAAACAGCACCAGGTAACTCACTGACTGAGCAGCAATAGCCACCAGCATTGCCGGTTCTTTGCCTATCACGCGCATCAGCGCAGGACCAAGCCTTGCGGCAATCAGGCCGCCAACGGCCGACGCCGCCATCAGCAGCCCATAGCCAGTCTTGCTCACGTGCAGTTCCTCGCGCGCGAACACCACAAAGACAGCCAGTATGCCGTAGGAGACAATATTGATCATGCCGGCGATCAGTGCCAGGCTCCGCAGGATCGGGTGGTGCCAGAGTGCCCGCAAGCCCGTTTTCAACTCCCCCAGCAGCGTCCTTGGCGATACCGCCGGCCGGGCATCGGAAGGCTTACCGCTCCTCGGCGACTGGAGTGCCTCCGGCGGACGCAGCCGGGTGAGGAGCGTGCTGGAGACGGCGAAGGAAGCCGCGTCGATGCCGAACGGCACAGCCGCCGCGAGCGAAAAGAACAGGCCTCCGGTCATCGGGCCGACGAACTCGTTCATGACGATCTCGGCGCCCATCATGCGGCCGTTAGCCATGGCCAGTTCCTCTCGCCCGACCACCTGGGGGACCAGTGTCTGAGACGAGTTACGGAAAAACGTCTCGCACGTCCCGATCAGGAAGAAGCAGGCGTACAGAGCGGCCAAGTTGACAAGATGGGTAGCAGTAAGCACGGTGAAGCCGCCGAGCAAGATGGCACGGAACGCATCGACGCGTGCCATGGCGCGACGGCGGTCGACGCGATCGATAAGGACGCCGGCCGGCAAGCTGAACAGCAAATACGGCAGAGTCAGTGCCGTAGTGACGCCGGCGATCAGCCGCGGGTCCCGCGTCAGCGATAGCGCGAGCAGCGGCGCAGCGGTCAGCGCGATGCCATCGCCTACTCCGGAGGCAGCGCCGGCGAACCACAGCTTGGCGAATTCCCGGCCCATCCGCTCGCCAAGCACTATTTTGGCTAGTTTGCTTCGGTCTTTCAGGGCACGCGGCTGCTGAGACAGATCCTCGTGCCGTTGCCGCAGCATGTCACCCTCAATGCTCACGAGGCTTCGCCGCAGTTGATCGTGCCTTGGATCTTCCCGCTCCATAATCCTTGCGCGAGGCGGCGCCCACAGTCGTCACCTCGGTATCGTCGGGCTTCTCACTCGCCAGAGCGGCAAGAGCTACTAGCTCTATATACCACACACACCGGAACCGCTGCCGTGGATGGCATAGATGGCAACCGGTGTTCCGGCGGGGCAGTTGGTGCGAGTTGGCCATTCCAGCCACATCCCTTTCCAGGATCCCTGGCCTATGGCCCGGTATCTTCAGGCGCTTGCGGACTCGTCGACCACCGCTGCTCTCGGCCACCATGCGCGAACACGGCGAGAGCTGGACCAGCCGCCGCTCAGCTCAGCGACGGCCGCGATGACCAGGCCGCCACGCAGGGGGTAGCCGCGTTCCGCGCCATGGACCTGGACTTCCTTGTGCTCGGTCCTGACCGCCTGATTCGCAAGCCGAGGTCGCACTGCTCCCCTAGCTGGCCGGCCGCTCAGCGGCACATCGGATGCCGACCTCGACCTGATGGGCACGGTGCTCGGCAGGCTGCACCGGCTGGCCTCAGTTCCAGCAGACCGAGAACTGCACCAGCCCAGCACCGCGGCACGGATCCGAGGCTCCGCGGCGGTCAGCGGGATGCCGAGCCCGCAGCCCATCGACATCCCGCAGTAGCCTGCCGGCCCGACCCCGACCTGGTCAAGGCACTGAACCGCGGTCAAGACCGCCCGCCAGTCCGCGACGGCCTGGCGGGCCAGGTAGCTGTGCATGCCGGCGACCAGCGCGCCCGGACTCTCGCCGGCAGCCAGGCCGGCCCGCATCCCGGCCGCGATCCGGCCGAACTCCTCGTCCTTGGGCCGGTCGCCGTGGTTAGGCGCGTCGATCGCGACAACAGCGAAACCCGCGGCGGCGAAACCGCGCGCGTGGGACACGATACCGGGCGCAGCCTTGTGCTGCCCGCCACCGTGACCCAGCAGGATCAGCGGCAAGACACCGCAGGGCCAAGCGCTTGGCCCCCGACGCCGAAAGAGACGTCAGGGCCATGTGCCAGAGCGCACCGCCGGCGCCGACGAGTTCGCGGACCAGCGGGAAGAGATCAGTGCGCGTTCGTAACAGGATGATGTTGCCGTATGGCTCCCCGGCTAAGAAGGTCGCGGGTCACCTGGCCGGTACCCGGCCCGACCTCAAGGATCGCCGGATGGCCGGGCAAGAGCCGGAACAGGTCCCCGGGGTCGCGCCAAATCGGTGTTTCGTATCATCTGAACTTAACGCTAGCTTGAGCTACGATGACTGGGCAAGTAGTGGTGCCTGTGTGCTATGAGGTGGCGGGGCTGTGCGAGGCTTGGGCTGGGAAGGAGGCCGTTGTGGGTGAACCGTGCCAGGAGGCGCTGACCCGAGCCGCTGATCTTCTTGGCTGCCAGGACAGCGCCAGCCTGGCGATCCTGCTACGGCTGTGGGACGACGCCTTCGAGCAAGGCAGGCTCGCCGCCCTCGATGAGCTGCAGGACAGATTCTGCGTCTGCATGAAATAGTGCCCCCGACGATCGCCGAGTCGTATGTGCGCGCCCTGATTAGCGACCCGCATCGCCGGGCAGAAATGCTCGCGACGATCTTGGACCCGGATGCCAGGCAGCGCATGATACGGCACCCCAGATGCTTCAACAACGGCATCACCTCCTAAGATGTGCTGCCTTTGTGGCCCCAGTTGAGGTAACTCACCGCCGACACGAGCAGACCCTTAATTACCTGAGGTCACCTGGACCGAGCCCTGAATGCTTGTCGGCTCTGTGCTGTCAAGCACGGTAATGTTCGCCCACCATTGCGGCCAGCAGCCGCCAGGCTGACCGCAATCGACCGGGATGCATTCACCTGGCCCGACCGGAACACAGATCTGCAGCGGTGCCGCCACCTGGCCTGAGGCGTTGGAGGAGGTACGCACGAGGTTAGCCGTCACGCAGTCACTCAGGCCTTCCGTGCTCACTGCGGCACCGCATTCAGCGATGACAATATTCGGGTCATTGGCGGGGAATCCGGTTGCAGTCACGGTCACGATCTCGTTATTGACCAGATTGGTCGAAGGAGTCGCATTAACCGTATAACCGGCCGCATGCGCAGCCGGCGCAGCTACGGTAAGTAAGCTGGAGCTGACTGTAAGCAGACATGCAGCACCGATGGCCAACTTCCTTATCCCGATCATCGCGCCTCCCTGCGTAATTTACTATTATCGGCCATGCTAGGAACATCTTACTCTCAAGACATTGACAGTAGCCAGCCATGAGTTCTTCTAACCTCGATCTTTCGTGATCTTGGTTCGGTGGCTGGTGCTGGTCAGCCGGGCGTGAGTGCCTGGAGGCGGCTGAACGCGGCGGTGATGTCCGGTGCCCGGGGCCAGGCGGCGGAGATGCGGAGCCGGAGGCGGCGGCCGCCTCGGACGATCCTTCCGGCGGCGGAGAACAGGCGCAGGCGGAGCCGTTTCTGTTCCCGGCGGCAGGCGGTGCCGGGCAGGGCGAGCATGGCCATCCAGGCCAGCAGTTCGCTTGCGAGGGCGACGATCTCGCACCAGATCTGGTTCTGGGCGTATCCCTTCAGGGCGAGGTTGCGCAGGCCGGTGTCCTTGGCGTTCCACGTTCCTGATGCGGTCCTCGCAGCGGACGCGGCGGCGGTGCCGTAGCTCCAGGTCCGCGAGCTGGCCGCCTTTGGTGCTGGTCGCGAAGCAGGTGAACCGGTGGCCGTCGAGGTCGGTGATCCGCAGCTGCGCGCCGGGGTGGGGCCGTTCCTTGCGGGCGATGACCTGCATCCCAGGTCGGCCGGGACCAGGCCAAAGGCACTTTCTGCATCTAAATGATCAAGCCCGCCAATTCCCCGGGGCGAAAGCCCGAGGCTAATAGACCGGACGGAGTGACCACCGCCCTCGCACGCCTCGATGCGTCGGCCACCATCGGACTCCCGCGCTGCCGCCATGGTTTACCTCGACACCCAGGTAGCCGCCGCGACTCGGTAGTGTGCTGTGCATGAGCCATCCGGCAGATACCAACGCGTCCATCTGGCAGTCCAGCGAGATCGTCGGGCACTGGGCACAGCTGGCTTCCGAGCGGGAGCGAACGCATGCTGCACAGTGGCGGTTCATGGCGGGCCTGCTCCCCTTCGCCGAGCAGCAGCCGTTCACCTTCCTCGACCTCGGCGCGGGAACCGGCAGCCTGTCGCGCGCGATCCTGGACCGGTACCCGAACGCCGTCGCCGTACTCGCGGACTTCTCCGCGCACATGATGGGCGCGGGCGACAGCGAGATGCAGCCGTTCGCCGGACGCTACCACTACGTCGAGTTCGACATCTCGGCCGGTAACTGGCCAGCCGCGATCCCGGAGACCGTCGACGCGGTAGTGACGTCACTGTTCGTCCACCACCTGCCGGACGAGCGCAAGCAGAGCCTGTTCACCGAGATCTTCACCCGGCTCGCACCCGGCGGCTGGTCACTGAACTACGACCCGGTGCGAACCGAAGACGACGTTGCCCGGGCCGTATGGGAACGGGTAAACGACCGCGAGAACCCCGAGGCCGCGCGCAGGAGACTGAACCCGACGCCGGAGGAACGCGCCAGGCACGAAAACCACGTCAGGTACATCATCCCGCTCGGCCAGCAGCTCGGATACCTGCGCTCGGCAGGATTCGAAGGAGTCGACGCCTACTGGAAACGACTCGACTACGCCATTTACGGCGGGTGCCGCGGCAGCTAGCCCTGCACCGCCCTCGCCTGGTCAGCCAGAAGCGCGGGTCAAGTTCCGGCGGCGACGAGTTCAACCTCGAAACCGTCAGCAGAGGCCAGGTAAGCCGCGTAGTGTTTAGGGCCGCCGGCAAGCGGATGAGCATCGGGGAACAGCAACGTCCAGCCGTGCTCGGGCCCTTCCGCCGCCAGCGAGTCGACCCGCTGGCGAGTGCCCGCGTGGAATGCGAGGTGATTCAGGCCGGGCCGCAGCCGGTCGTGGTCCTTGGCGGTCATCGCCGGGGACTGTTCGACAACAACATACATGGTTCCCAGCCGCCAGCTGCGACCGTCCGGCCAATCCTGAAACGGCGTGTAGCCCAGCTCCGCGAGCAGCCATCCCCACTGCCTGACCGCGCACTCAAGGTCAGGCACCCATAGCTCGACATGATGCAGGGTTCCCTGAATATCCGCGCCCATGGCGCCACCCTACGGTCTGCCGCCAGCAGGCACTTTATCGACGGAGGCAGCGAAGATCTGCCCGATCGAGGCGTCAAGCCGCGCGTGGAACTGGTCGTCGGCTTGCTGGCTGGAAAGGCCCTCGAGCAGCGCACGCGAGAAACTCGCGATCATGGAGGGGTCCCTGGCCAGCAGGGTACAGGCCCGGTCCCGGCTGTAGCCGCCGGACAGGGCAAGCACCCGCAGCACCCGGGGATCGGCGGCGAGACCAGCGTAAAGACCTGGCCGGGACGGAATAGTCAGTTTCAGCATGACGGTGGCGTCGCGCGGCAAAGCTTCGATGCGCGTCTGCAACGCGTCCCTGAGCAGGATCTCCGCTTCGTCCTTGCGCGGGCATGCGATGTCGACCTCAGGTTCCATGATCGGGACGAGTCCGGCGGCTGCGATCCGCATGGCGTACTCGACCTGCTGATCGGCGATCGCGGCCACACCGTGCTCGTCGGCATCACGGATCACTGACCGCATCTTCGTGCCGAAGATCTGGTGCCTGTTCGCCCGCTCAAGCAACCCGCTGAGCCCGCCGATCGGCTTCATCAACTGCACGCCGTCCTGCTCGGCGGCGAGCCCGCTGTCAACCTTCAGGAACGGGACGACCTGCTTTTCAGCCCACAGATACCGCGCCGACGGAAGGCCAGCTATGTCCCGATCCATGGTCTGCTCGAACAAGATCGCGGCGAGAACACGTGAGCCGTCGAACGCCGGATCGCTGATTACCCGTGCCCGCATTGCGTGCACGAGGCCGAACATCTCCTTCTCTGAGGAGTACTGGCCAGCGCCGATACCGTACCCGGCCAGCGCCTTCGGCGTGCTCCCCCCGCTTTGATCCAGCGCCGCGAAGAAACCGGGATCAGAGCGGACCTTCCCCAGTTGCGTGACGTCCATGCCTGCCATCATTCCAGGCTGCGGACCGACAGCGTGAGCGGACCTGCGGGACGATCGCGACACCGTACGGAATTTTCCGAGGTCCGGAGGAACTTGTAACGGTCGCCCAGCCAGAAACGCCGCCAAACGAGGAGATCATGAACCCCCGGATCAGTCAGAAGACATCCGTTGCTGTCGTGTTTGTCGCAGCCCTCTTCATGTCGATCATGGACGCCACAATCGTGAACGTCGCCCTGCCGACGATCGGTCGCGATTTCCGCGTCAGTCCGACTGCGGTGGACAGCATCGTGATCGCCTTCCTGGTCAGCCTGGCGGTGTTCATTCCGGCCTCGGGATGGCTCGGTGACCGGTTCGGCGGCAAGCGTGTGCTGCTGACCGCGATCGTGGTGTTCACCAGCGCATCCGCGCTGTGCGGCCTTGCTTCTGGACTAGGTGAGCTAGTCGCCTTCCGCGTCTTGCAGGGTGCCGGAGGCGGCATGCTCGCCCCTGTCGGCATGGCGATGCTGTACCGGGTGTTCCCGCCGGAAGAACGGATCAGGGCGGCAGCGATCCTCACCGTGCCGACAACCTTCGCGCCGGCGCTCGGCCCGGTGCTCGGCGGTCTGCTGACCACTGACTTGTCATGGCGCTGGATCTTCTACGTGAACCTGCCGCTCGGGGTCGCCGCCTTCTTGTTCGGCCTGCTGTTCGTGCGGGAAGACCGGCAAGCTCATCCCGGCCGGTTCGACCTGCCCGGATTCCTGCTGTCCGGGATCGGTTTCGGATTGGCGATGTACGGGGTCTCAGAAGGCCCGGTCAAGGGCTGGCACTCCGCCGATATCCTCGCCACGATCGCGGCCGGGGCCGTGCTGCTGGCCGCGATGGTGGTCGTGGAGCTTCGCGTCGCCGAGCCCATGGTCAACTTGCGGTTGCTCGGCAACCGGCTATTCCGTGCCAGCAACGGCGTGATAGTGCTCGGCTCGATCGCTTTTCTGGGTACCTTGTACGCGATCTCGCTCTACTACCAGGACGGCCGCGGGCTCAGCGCGCTCGCCTCTGGCCTGAGTACTGCCCCCGAGGCATTCGGCGTGATGGGCGGTGCGCAGCTAGCGACCCGCTGGCTGTACCCGAGGTTCGGGCCACGCCGGCACATCACGGGAGGGCTGATCGGGGTAGCGATCTCGATCGGCCTGCTCGGACTTCTCGGGCCAGGCACGAGCCTGTGGTGGGCGCGGCTGCTGATGCTCACCCTCGGCCTCGCGATGGCGCAGGTGTTCGTACCCGTCCAAGCGGCGGCTTTCGCCACGATCACGCCCGAGGCTACCGGCCGGGCGTCCACCATGTTCAACACGGTCCGCCAGCTAGGCGGCGCGATCGGGGTCGCCATCTTGACCACCGCGATCGTTGCGATCGGGCCGGTCCACATCGTCAGCCATCAACTGGTCGCCAACCTGACCGCCTACCGGATCACGTTCGCGGTGGCCGCCGCGATCGCACTGCTCGGCACGACGTGCTCGCTGGCGATCCGGGACGCAGACGCGGCGAGGACCATACGACAGCGCAAGAGCAAGCCGCCGAACCGCAGGCTACTGGACACGGCATCCGCCCTGGCCGACTGACCTTGCGCAGCGGCAAGCGGGCCTAGTGCTCCGCGCGGATGTCCGCTGACGGCGGCAGGCTGAGGTACAAGGTGACGCCCGCACCGCAGTGATCGCGGGACGCGGCGGGCAGCCACTGCTCGTCGGCTGTGCTGAGCATCACCCTGGCCCCTTCGAGGCTGACAATCACCAGCTTGTCGTCGGAGTCGGCGGGGGTAGCGAACTCCTGAGTCCAGCCCGGCTCGCCGGTCATCGCCGCGGCCGTCCGGTATGGCTCGTCACAGGACAGGAAAACCGAAAGCATGCACCGGAGGCTACCCCTCCGACTCTGGCAACAGCCACGCCAGGGAGCGAATGCCCGGCGCGCCGGCCGGCGGTCAACCGGCCGACCGAGTTGTGCGTCTTCTCCTCGATGACGACAACTCCCGAGGCCATTCGACATCGCAGCGATCGGCTGGAAACTGCGCCGCGGCCGGGACCTACGTCACCAACGGCCACGGCAATCAGGCGTTCGTCGTCGGCCAGGTGAATGGCACCTGGCGCAAGGCAATCCAAGTTCCAGGTACCGCTGCGCTCAACACGGGCGGGTACGCGACGGTCACTTCGGTGTCGTGCCCTTCGGCCGGAAACTGCTCAGCAGGCGGGTACTACGACGGCGGCGGCGGGCTGGCGTTCGTGGTCAGCCAGGTCAACGGCACCTGGGGCAAGGCCGTCCAGGTGCCAGGCACCGCTACCGGCGGGTGATCAACTCGGCCAGGCGCCAGAAAATTGCGCTATAGTACCATAGTTCACTCGGTTTCGATCCTTTTTCCTGACCGTTGCGCCCGACGGGAGAGTGTGGCAGATGCGAAAGAGCGCGATCGCCGTTGTGCTGGTGTCCGCGAGCCTCTTGTGGTCAGGCACCCAAGCCCTGGCCATGCCGGCGACACGGGAGAAGGTTTACTTCGCGTTCATCAAGAGCCGGGTGCACGCGCATCACGGCATCGCGCTGAAGTACTCGGCCGCCGGCCTGCCGAGGGGATCGGCGCTGTATCTGCAGCGGCAAGCCGGGACCGCGCATGCGTGGCAGCAGGTGCGGCGACTGCGCGGCCTCTCTGGCCGGGTGATTGCGCCTGGCGTTCCTCTTGGCCAGTATGCGTACCGGGTTGAGGCCAAGCGCGGTCGGCGGTCGCTGAAAGCCTCGCGGGTGCGGAAGCTCTACTCCTACGGCAGCGTGTCGATCGGAACGCTGTGCAGCAACTCCAAGGTTGTCGACAATGCCGGCAACGGATGCCCCTATTCAGGCAGCACTCAGGTCGGCAGCCACATCTTCCAGTACAAGATTCTGGTCAACAACAACGGCAGCTCGGTGTACCCGAACTTCTACCAGCTGATCCAGTTCCCCGCCACGACCTGCCGCTCAATCTCGATCACCTTCGGCATGCCCGCCGATTCCTCGCAAAGCGGCGACACTGCCTACATCGAGACCGTGGAGCAGACAAAGGATCCCGCCGTCGCGAGCGCAGGCTTCGGTTCGCTCGCGACCTTCCGCGCGCAGCTTGACGGTCACCCCTGGTTCCTCGAAAACGCGGCGACCAGCACAAACGACGGGATCGCCATCAACGCGACGGCATCTTGCTACACGCGCTCCGGATACTGACCAGCGAAGCAGTCCGGCAGCCAGGGTCGCGGGCCGGTCAGCTGTCGGCGATTCTGCCTGGGCGCTGGCTGCCTGCGGGCTTGCCGTTGCGCCAGACGATGCTCCCGTTCACTATGACGTGGGTGATGCCGTCGGCCAGCCGGGCGGGCTGGTCATAGGTTGCGCGCTCGATGATGCCGCTCGGGCCGATGACACAGATGTCGGCGGTCTTGCCGGGGATGAGCCGGCCACGGCTGGTCAGGCCGTAGACGTCCGCGGCGTGGGCGGCGAGGTGCCTGGCGATGCGCTGGTAACCGGTTTCCGCGCCGTGGGTTCTCAGGTAGTGCCCAGCCAGGCGGGCGAAGGCGCCGAATCCGCGCGGGTGCGGGTGCTGGCCCTGGTAAATGCCGTCGGAGCCGGCGCTGTGCCTGTCGTGGCCGGCGAGCCAGGCGAGGTGCTCTTCGGTAAGGGCCGGGCGGTCGAGGTGAGCCCCGACGTTCAGGCCGGAGGCGACCAGCAGGTCCAGTGCCCATTCACCAGGTGCCTGATGGCTGGCAGTCGCAGCCTGGGTGATGGACAGGCCGGCGAAGTGCTGGCTGCTTGCGGGCAGGCAGCCGAGGTACAAGTTGCCGAGTGCCTGCTCGGTGAAGCTGTCGCCGGCGAGCAGGGCGGCACGGGTGCCGGGGTCGCGGAGCGCCGTGACGGTGTGCTGCGGTCCCTGGTACTGGAGTTCTGGCGGCAGGAGAAGGGTGGCCAGGATGGTGCTTGAGGTGCGGTAGGGGTACATGTCGAAGGTAAGCGGCACGCCGGCCGCGTCGGCCGCGTCGAAGGCGGGCTGAATGCCGGCGGGCGGACCCCACAGGTGACTGGCATGGACCCGGATACCCGCCTGCCTTCCCACAGCGGTCAGTTCTGCCAGGCCCGAGGCGACGGCCGGGCCGTAGCCGCGCAGATGCGACACGTAAGGACGCCCGGCCCCGCGCAATGGCCTGGCCAGTTCGGCGATCTCGCTGGCGGCGCCGAAGCGGCTCGGCAGGTAGTCCAGGCCGCTCGACAGGCCGACCGCGCCGGCCGCAAGGGCGTCTTCGACCTGGTCGCGGGCTCGTGCAAGCTGCCAGGGGGCAAGCGGTGCCCTAGCCAGGCCCGCGAGGTTATGCCTGATCGTTCCCTGGGACGCGAGCACGGCGACGTTCTGGACGAGCCGACCGGAAACGGCGTCACGGTAACCGGCGACGGACAGGGCACAGGCCGGTTCCAGGCCGCCGTTCACGGGGCCGAAGTACCGGCTGAGATAGCGGGCGGTCGCGGCGGAGGCGCCAATCCATGACTGACCGTCCTGGCCGACAACCAGAGTCGTCACGCCCTGGGCCAGCGCTCCTTCCACGTACCCAGTGCGCAGGAGCGGCCATTCGGCGTGAGCGTGAGCGTCGATGAAACCCGGAAGCACCACGCTGCCCGGTTCCAGTTCGATGACATCGCAGTTCTCCGTGCCGACGCCAGCTCGCCCTGCATCCGGACCTGCCCAGGCAACAAGCGTGTCCTCGATGAGCAGGTCGGCGCGGACGGTCGTGGCACCGGCGCCGTCGGCAACCAGGCCGCCACGCAACAGGGTTCGCTTCACAGGCCCATCTTCCGCCCACCTGCGTATCGATGCAGGCAGACACGGTCATCGTGATCGCGTGCCGGTTCCGCTGCGACGACCACTGACCTTCGCAGGCGGCCTTCGGCGCGCCGTCAACGCCAGCCGGGCGACGACCGCCGCTGCCGCTTGATTAGTCCGTAGACCCACGAGTCAGAGACCTCGCCGGTCACGACGCAGTCTTCCCGCAATGTCCCTTCCCGCACGAACCCGAGTTTCTCCAGCACGCGGGCACCGGCTTGCCAGCCATTTTCAGCGGCCGCCATGCGATGCATTCCTGAGGCGGCTGCCGTCTATATATTGCACAGACGACGATCTGCTTAAGGAGCAGCAATGACGAACCGGCACGTCGCCCCGCTCGGCGCTCCCTGCTGGGTTGACCTGTGGACTTCGGACGTCGAGGGGAGCCGGCACTTCTATGCCGGGCTGTTCGGCTGGCAGGCAGAGGAACAAAACGCCGACTACGGCGGCTACTTCATGTTCACCAGGGCAGGCGTGCCGATCGCCGGGGCAATGGGCGATATGGGGGATATGCGGGCCAACGATACCTGGAAACCCTTCTTCGCGACACAAGACATCGAGCGGACCCTGAAGCTCGCCGCCGCGCATGGCGGCACGGTGCGACTCCCGGCAACGCCAATCGACGAGCTCGGCAGTCAGGCGGTGATCGCCGACCCGTCGGGGGCGGTGACCGGCATCTGGCAGCCCGGCGGGTTCCCTGGCTTCACCGCGCTGCACGAGCACGGTACCCCGAGCTTCATCGCCATCGATGTACCCGACTATCACCGCCAGGTCGCGTTCTACCGCCAGGTATTCGGCTGGGAGCCACTTGAGGAGGAAGCCGATGGTCATCACTATGCCGGCTACCTGGACCTGGAGAACAGCCGGCCAATCGCCGGCATCGGCGACGCGGTGGAGTCGCTGGCACCAGGGGAAACGCCGTCCTGGTCGGTGTTCTGGCAATGCGACGACGTCGACGCCTCGGTCGCGAAGGTAAGCGCGCTTGGCGGGACGGTGCTCACCGACGCTGCCGATCATGGCCTCGGGCGGGTCGCCCGGGTGGCTGACCCCTCTGGCGCGCGCTTCTGGCTCTTCCGGCCGAAGGGCTAGGGCCTAGCGCCGTGATCAAAACGTCGTTCCCGCAGGAACAATTCCGGCACGGGAACCTGCCATGATTGGGTTGGCAAGTGAACGGGAGTGGGTCATGAACGAGGAAACTGCCCTCAGCGTCCCATCGACTGTCGGCCTGCCCAGGTACTCGCCAGGTCCGCAGGTGCCCGGACCGGGCACGCTCGCCGTCGCGGTGCGCGGGTTGCGCAAGAGCTTCGGTGGCAAGGAGGCAGTGGCGGGCATCGACCTGGATGTGGCGGCCGGTTCCCTCGCCGGGCTGGTCGGGCCGAACGGGGCAGGCAAGACCACGTCGTTGTCGATGATGACCGGGCTGCTCCGGCCGGATGGCGGGGATGTACGAGTCAACGGACTGGATGTGTGGCAGGACCCGCCTGCGGCTAAGGCGATCATCGGTGTCGTGCCTGCCGAGGTCCGGCTGTTCGAGCGGCTCAGCGGCGAGGAACTGCTTGAGTATGCCGGGCGGCTGCGCGGCATGCCGGCCAGTGAGGCGCGCTCGCGAGCCGCCCAGTTGCTTGACGTGCTTGACCTGGCCGGCGATGCCAGCCGGCTGGTCGCCGACTATTCCACCGGCATGCGCAAGAAGGCCGCGCTCGGCTGCGCGCTGATCCACAATCCCTCCGTGCTGTTCCTTGACGAGCCGCTTGAGGGCGTGGACCCGGTGTCGGCCGACGTGATCCGCCACCTGCTGAAGCGATTCACCGAGTCCGGCTCGACCGTCCTGTTCTCCAGCCACGTCATGGAGCTAGTGGAGCAGGTCTGCGACCACGTTTCCGTCATCGACAAGGGCAAGATCGTGATAAGCGGCACCACCGACCAGGTGCGCGGCGGCAAGACGCTGCAGCGCGCCTTCATCGATCTGGTCGGCCCCAGGACGCGCGACGAGGAAGGGCTGTCATGGCTCGGCTCTTCGCCCGCCTGAAGCTGCGCCTGCTGCTCAATGCGCTGCGCTCGTCAAACGCAGCCAAGATCAGCTTTATCATCAGCACGGCATTCGCTGTGGCGCTCGCGGTCCTCACCTTCTTGGCGCTGGCTTCCTTCAGCGGCAAGAGCACATCGGCGGACCTGACCGCGGTCATCTTCACCGTGTTCGCGTTCGGCTGGCTGATCGCGCCGATCATGGTCTTCGGCGTGGACGGCACACTTGACCCGGCGACGCTGGCAATGTACCCGCTGCGCACCCGCAAGCTCATCGCCGGGCTGCTGGCGGCCTCGGCTACCGGCGCCTGGCCGCTGGCCAATGTGGCCGGCCTGCTCGGGGTGACCATAGGGCTGGCACACGGCCCGCTCGGCGAGGTCGTGGCGGTGGCCGCGGTGGCCTTGCAGGTGCTGTTCTGCATCTCCTTGTCGCGATTCGTGACAACGTCCATGGCAGGCCTGCTGCGGTCGCGGCGCGGCAGGGACCTGGCCGCGTTCCTGATCGTTCCGCTCGTCGCGCTGTATGAGTTCTTCACCCAGGTGGTGCCGAAGGCGGCCGCGGCGGGCAAGATCACCACGGCGAGCTTCGCCGGGCTCGACGCATGGATGCGCTGGCTGCCGCCTGGCTTGGCGGCGCACGCGATCCAGGACGCCTCGGACGGACGGCTCGGCCTGGCTTTCCTTCGCCTGGCCTTGCTGGCTGCCGTTATCGTCGTGCTCGGCTGGCTGTGGGTCAGGTCGCTCAGCCGGGCACTGGTAACGGCCGACACCACTACCCAGGGCGCGCGGGTCCGCAGTGCCAACCTGCCGTTCGCCAGGTTCGGCTTGCGCGGCGCCGTCGCCGCCAGGTTCTGGCTCTACCAGCGCCGTGAGCCAGCCTCGCTGGTCTGCTGGGCTCTGGTCGCGGTCATCACGGCCGCTGCTTCCGCGAGTTCGGTACTCGGCAAGCAGCACCATCCTGGTGTCATCTTCTTGAGCGCGATCCTTGGTGCCGCGTTCGCCGGGGTCTTTCACGCCAACTCGGTCGGACTTACCGGTCCTCCCTTCGTGCTTGAAGGGACGGCGCTGGCCAGGACACGCGACCTGCGCGCATATTTCTCTGGCCAGAACGTCGTGCTCAGCGTCATCGGAGCGCCGCTGATCATCGCAGTCTGCTTCGGCCTGGCAGCCACGGCCCGCCGGCCAGGACTCGGCCTCGAGGCGGCGCCTGTCGTGCTGGCTGGCCTCGGCGCTGCCCTGGGGCTGAGCAATGTGTTCACCGTGGCACTCCCCTACCCGATGGTCAGGCGAATCAGCAACCCGATGCTGACGTCCGCACCCGGTTACAGCGCCCACCGGCTCGGCATGACTTTCGGCACCCTGGCAGGCACCGCCGTGGCGGCCGCGCCTGCCCTCGTCGCGGCGCTGCTGACTGCGGCAGATCCGCTCGCGATCCGCGTCGGAGTGCTGCTGCCGTGCTCGGCCGTCTACGGCTGCGCGCTCGCGCTGGCCGGCGCGCGGATCGCGGCGAACGCGGCGACAGCCAAGATGCCGGAGTTGTGCCAGGTCGCCATCCGCAGCGCCATGTCCTGAGCGGGCATTAGGTACATGCGTTGCCTGACCGCACCGGATGCACGAGAATTGGCTGTGTGCACGACCTGACAAACTTCATCGGCAGCTATTGGTGGCTGATGTTCATCATCGGCCCGATGGCGGGCGGTGCGGTGCAGCAACACCACGCGCGGCGGCTGAAGATCATCGAAGCCAAGGGCAAGCTGACCGAACAGCGCCAGGCCGCCCTGGCGCCATCTCCTGAACCGCAGCCCGTCTGCGGATGCACGCATCACCTGAGCTTCCATAATCCGCATACCAGCAACTGCGCGGTCGACGACTGCCGCTGCCAGCAGTACGTCGGGCCAGAGCCGCTCGGCCACGTCTTCGCGCTGCCGCTCGTAGACCCTGACGCTATCGACTCCGGCCGCTGAGGCAGCGTCCCGGCCCGGCGCCGCGCGCGGACGTGGCATGAAAGCGGTCCCGGCGCCAAGCGAACCCGGACGCTATCGACGCCGGCAACGCGCGCCTGGCCTGCGTCAGCCGGGTGAACCCGCATGCATGCAGGTAGATAGTTGACAAGAGTACCATTGATTCTTTAATGTTGTTCATTGAACCATCTCCTAGAGAACTGGCCAAGCTGACCGGAGGGAACGCCGCTCAGCGCACGTCGCACTGAGCGGAAGCCATGCCAGATCCTGGCTGCACCCTGCCCGTCAGTCCGTGAGGAGAGCGCAGATGAACTTCGCCCGGATTGCCGTCATCTACTACAGCGCGACGGGTAACGTGCACCGACTGGCCAGCGCGGTGGCGGAGGGTGCGGCCGGAGCGGGCGCCGAGGTGCGGCTGCGGCGAGTCGCCGAGCTCGCTCCCGACTATGCCATCGACATGAATCCCGCCTGGCGAACTCACCTGGAGGAGGCCAGGCGGACGGTCGAGGAAGCGAGCCCAGCGGACCTCGCCTGGGCGGACGGCTTCGCCCTCGGCTCGCCTACGAGGTTCGGGAGCGTGTCCGCGCAGCTTAAGCAGTTCATCGATCAAACCGGCCCGCTTTGGGTGGCTGGCGAACTGTCGGACAAGGCCGCGACAGCGTTTACCTCTGCCATTAACCGCCATGGCGGTCAGGAGTCGACGCTGCTGGCGTTACACAACGTCTTCTGCCACTGGGGCAGCGTAATCGTGCCGCCGGGCTACACCGACCCGCTCCTGTTTCCTGCGGGAGGCAACCCGTACGGCACGTCGTTCGTGTCCGGCGTACAAGGTATTCGTCCCAGTGCGGAGACTCTCGCCGCCGCGCGCTATCAGGGCCGCCGGCTCGCCGAGGTCGCCAGCCACCTGAGTGCCTTCCGGTCGGCCAGGCTGGCGAAGTAACCCAGTCGGGCCCGCCGATCTAGCCGGCTCAGTCGGCCGGGGCGGCGAGCACGTCTAGCAACTCCGCGGCCCAGCGGTCGGAGTAGCTCTCGAACACAGGGAACCCGGCGGGCGGGGGCGCCGACCAGTGGTAGGCGACACCCGGATTATGCCGCGTGAAGCCGCTGCGGGCGAACACGTGAGGGCTCCCCTGGATCTTCGGACCTTGCGCTATCTGCCAGTCACGGTAGACCTCGGCCCGCCCGGCACCGCTGGCGATCGCGTCGGCGAGTGCGGCCGTGTCAACGTGCCCGCAACCCTCGGCGATGTCCAGCACGACTGAGGAGATGCTGATGCAAGCGTGGTCGATGTAGAAGGCGGCCCTGAGCGCGGTATCAAGTTCGTCGCTGGCGCGCAGCCCGCCGACCGCAGGGTCTTTGGCCGCTTGCACGGCCTCCAGCGCAGGCAGCATGGTTACCGGGTACGTGCACTCAGGCTCCCGCCAGGGTCGCCAGCCAAGGTCAGGGCGCTTCCCGCCGATGACCGTGACCTCAGCGTCCACGATGAACTTCGGAGTCGGCATCCGGTTGAACAGTTCCAGTGGGAACGCCCGGTGGTTCACCGTGATCTGCTGCCCCCTGGCCGATGCTTGAGCGTGCAGCGTATGCAGGGCGAGCGTCGCCCACGGGCAACCGATATCCGACCAGACGGTCACGGTCCGCGACTGCCCGTCAGCCGTGCCGATATCGCTGTCGTATGCCATTTAACGATCGTATGAGGCGGAGAAGTCCGCCTGCGAGGCGGATTCACGCCAGAAATGGCTGTCATCATCTGGCATGTGCGCCAGTGCCGTGTGAGCTTCTGGCCGGCAAGCTGACCGAGATGGCGCTGCGGTTCACGCGATCACGTGATTACCCCAGATCCGCGCCCTGGGCACCCTCGACTCGTTGAGCGAACGGATCTCCTTGAGCGATCGAAAAGAATCGGCCTTCGCTGGAGACGGGCGGATCATCTGATGACTGCGACCCTACCTATGAGCGGCTTGGCTGTCCTGGAAGCTGGCGCGTGCGAGGCGCCGGCCAGGGATGCCGGGCTGGCACAACAGCCGCACTGGGGCGGCCACCCTGATCTCGAACGGATCAAGACGCTGCTTCGCGAGCTGCCGCCCATGGTCACCGCGACCGAACTGAACCAGCTGCGCGAGGCGCTCGTCCGCGTGCAGGGGGCGGGTGCCATGCTCGTTCAGGCAGGCGATTGCGCTGAAAGCCTGTATGAATGCACCGAGGCAGGCACCGCGGCAAAGCTCGACGTGCTCAGCCAGCTCGCCGACCACGCCGAGAGCCGCCTCGGGCTGCCTGTGGTCCGGGTTGGCCGGATCGCGGGGCAGTTCGCCAAGCCCAGGTCCCGGCCAGTGGAGACGCACAAGGGGCGAGAGCTGCCCGTCTTCCGCGGCCACATGATCAACTCCGAGACGCCGACCACTGAGGCGCGGCGCCATGATCCCTATCGCATGTTGTGGGCCTACCGGGCTGGCCTGAAGGTCTCTGACCGGCTCAGGGGGAGTCGCGATGGCGCGCCAGCGAGGTCCGTGGCGGCCGGCCCGTGGACCAGCCATGAAATGCTGGTCATCGACTATGAGACCAGCCTGCTCCGGATGGACTTCGAAAGCGGGATGATCTTCCTTGGGTCGGCTCACTTCCCCTGGGTAGGTGAGCGGACCCGCGATCCCCGCGGCGCGCACGTCAGGCTCCTCGCCACCGTGCACAACCCGCTGGCATGCAAGCTGGGACCCAATGCCCGCCTCTCCGACGTCATCGAACTGTGCGAGCAACTGGACCCCGACCGGACGCCAGGGCGCCTGACGCTGATCGCGCGAATGGGAGCGCGGCACGTGACAGAGGCGCTGCCGCCGCTCGCTGCGGGCGTCCGCCGGTCCGGGCATCCGGTTATCTGGCTGTGCGACCCCATGCACGCGAACACCATCCAGGCAGCCGCCGGAGTCAAGACCCGCCGGATGACCGACATGATCCAGGAAGCAAGGAGCTTCCTGGCCGTAATGGACCGGCTGAACCTGCACCCAGGGGGACTTCATCTCGAGGTCGCTGCCTCGGCGGTTACCGAGTGCATCGGCAGCCGGATCGCCGACGACAGCTCCATGCTCAGCCAGTACACCACCTTGTGCGACCCGCGGCTGAATCCCGATCAAGCCATCGAACTCATCGACGCGTGGGCATGAGAACACGCGAACCCGAATCACGTAAATAAGTGATGCAACGCAAGGCGTGCATGAAGAACCATTCGCTAAGAAATGCGCCTTGAAAATCAGAGAAACCGGATCAGTCATGGAAGTCGTGGTCCAGAAATACGGCGGAAGCTCGTTGTCGACCTTCGCGAAGGTACTGGCGGCCGGCGAGCACGCCGCTGCGGCGCGGCTGGCGGGAGTGCCCCTGATAATCGTCGTCTCGGCGCGCGGCGATGCCACAGACGATCTGCTCCGTACGGTCGACGAGGTCAGCGGTCAGATCCGCTCGCCGGAGGTCGGCCGCGAGATCGACCAGTTGCTCGCCACCGGAGAGTGCGCCTCGGCTGCCCTGCTCGCCCTCGCCATCGGCCGGTTCGGAGTCCCGGCGATGTCCTTGACCGCGAGTCAGGCCGGGATACTTGCCACTGGTCACCCGGGCAGCGGGGTGATCACAGAAGTGAGAGCCGAGCGGGTCAGGCAGTTGCTGGCGGCGGGCCGGGTGCCGGTGGTCACCGGATTCCAGGGTCTCACGCCGCAGGGCGACATCATCACGCTCGGACGGGGCGGCTCGGACACCACCGCAGTTGCCATGGCCGCTGCCATGGCGGCCAGCACTTGCGAGATTTACACCGACGTGGATGGCGTATTCACCGCCGACCCCAGGGTCGTGCCTGACGCTTTCAGGCTGCCGGCGGTCGATTCAGGGATCATGGCAGAAATGGCCTTCGCCGGCGCACGCGTATTGCACGCACGGGCCGTGGAACTCGCGGCCATACGCGGCGTCAGGATTCAGGTGCGCAGCTCACTGACCCGCGGCCCAGGCACCTTCATCTTGCCGACCCGATCCTCATTCCCCGCCATGTCAGAAGCGGAAGGCGAATCCATGCTCGAGCACGACGGAGCCCTTAGCGCCATTGTCCACGACCTCGATGTGGCCAGGGTGCTTGTGCATTCCCGGTACGGCAGGACCGACCTGGCGGCCGAGCTCATGCCCGCGCTAGCCGACATGACCATTCCCATCGACATGGTGGCCAGGTCGGGACCAGCAGAGGAAGAGTTCAGGATGGGATTCACCATCAGGCGCGGTGATGCCGACCTGGTCAGGACGGCGCTCGCCGACGTTATGGCGCGGTGCGGTGCCTCAGTGCGGGTGGACGACGACCTGGGAAAGGTTTCGGTCATCGGCATGGGCCTGCTGAGCCGCCCCGAGTACGCGTCGCGCATGATCGCCGCGCTGGCAGCAGAAGGCATTACCACAAGCTGGATATCGACTTCCCAGCTCAGGGCGTCAGCCATCATCGCCAGGCACCGCGTTATCCGCGCCGTCGAAGTGCTGCACCACGAGTTCGCCGCAGAACTCGCCGTCCCGTGGCCAGCGAGCCGGGCCATCTCCGGCATGCGGGCTGACTGATTCAGGAGAGGAAAACTCATGTTCAGCACATCTTTCGCCAGAGAACTGCGCCTGAGGCGGCTGTACCGGCACGGGGACGGGCGGCTGCTTGTCGTGCCGATGGACCATTCGGTCACCGACGGTCCGCTGGCGGCAGGGCCGTCAGCCGCCGGCGGCATCGGCGGGCTCGTGGCCCGTATTGCCGAGAACGGCGCCGACGCCGTCGTGCTGCACAAGGGCAGCCTTCGCCATGTCAGCCATCACAGCTTCAGCCAGGCCTCGCTCATCGTGCACTTGAGCGCGAGCACGGTGCACGCGCCAGATCCTGACGCCAAGTACCTGGTGGCCAGCGTGGAGGAATGCCTGCGGCTCGGTGCCGACGGGGTGAGCGTACATGTCAACGTGGGCTCGGCGCAGGAGCGCCAGCAGATCGGCGACCTGGCGACCGTCGCCGAGCAATGTGACCGGTGGAATGTGCCGCTGCTGGCCATGATGTACCCGCGCGGGCCCCAGGTGGACAACCCGAGGGATCCGGGGCTCGTGGCCCACGCGATCACCATCGCCGCCGACCTCGGTGCCGACATTGTCAAGACCTTGTACGTGGGATCCCCTGCCGCCATGGCCGACGTAGTGCGATCTGTCAGCGTCCCGGTCATCGTGGCTGGCGGCCCGCGCCTGGACGGTCCCGCCGTACTGGCCTACGTCGCTGACGCGCTGCGCGGTGGCGCGGCAGGAGTGGCCATGGGAAGGAACGTATTCCAGGCACCCGACCCAGGGGCCATGACCCGGCAGCTCAGCGAGGTGATCCATCCGGGTTTCGATGCGGTACTCGATCAGGCACCCGCCTGGCTCACGCCAGTCGCCAAGTAGATCCGCGACTACCAGCACGAAAAGGAGACACACGTGAAGATCAGCTGGCTGGACATCCGCTCGCTAAGGGAAATCAAGGCTGCCGTCGTCGAGGAAGCACTGCACGCCAGGATCGACGGCATCGTCGCCGACGATCCCGCCGACTTCAGCTCCCTGCCGCCAACCGTGAAGAAGGTGCTGTTCCCCCGGGGGAAGGCGCTGCCTGATGACCTGACGGGCGTGGACGTCGCCGTCGTCGACCCCGCCGAGCACGGAAACACCGCCGAGCTTGCCATGCGCCATCCTGGTACCGAGTTCGGGCGGTTCGTGGAGATCATTGACGCGCAGACTCTTGACGAGGCCTGCCAGTCGGCCAGGAGCGAGCGGTGGAGCGTGCTGCAGTTCCGCGACCCGACCAAGATCCCGCTTGAGATCGTCATCGCCGCGGCGGCACGGGCCGACGGCAACCTGGTGACCGTCGCAGCCGATACCGAAGAGGCCAGCATCATCTTCGGAGTGCTTGAGCACGGCTCAGACGGCGTGATGATGGCACCACGTGCCGTCGGGGACGCTTCCGCGCTCAAGGCCTCCGCAACCTCAGGCACTCCCGATTTGCTCCTGACCGAGCTACAGGTCACTGCCTCCACTCACATCGGCATGGGCGAGCGGGCCTGCGTGGACACGTGCTCGCACCTGCGCAAGGACGAGGGGATCCTCGTCGGCTCCCACTCCAAGGGAATGATCTTGTGCGTCAGCGAGACGCACCCGCTGCCCTACATGCCGACCCGCCCCTTCCGGGTGAACGCGGGCGCAATCCACTCCTACACGCTTTCCCAGCACGAGCGGACCAATTACCTCAGCGAACTGCGGGCAGGCAGCAAGGTGCTTGCGGTGGACGTGAAAGGCCAGACCCGGCTGGTCACTGTCGGCCGCGTCAAGATCGAGACCCGGCCGCTGCTGTCCGTCGACGCCGTCAGCGCTGACGGGCGGACCGTCAACCTGATCCTCCAGGACGACTGGCACGTCCGGGTGCTCGGCCCTGGCGGCGCGGTGCTGAACAGCACCGAGCTCAAGCCAGGCGACAAGGTACTCGGCTACCTGCCCGCGGCTGACCGGCACGTCGGCTACCCGATCAACGAGTTCTGCCTGGAGAAGTGAGCGGGCCATGAGCGGTACCGCTGCCGCACAGCGTGAAAGGCTGATGGACTTCCACGCCCGGCTGCCTGCCAGCCAGGCGGCGCCAGGGAAACTCCTGGCGATCATGGACGAGCACGGGATCGACCGGGCCGTTGTCACGGCCGCAGGTGTCGCCTCCCCTGACGTCATCTCCCGGCAGGTAATCTGCGGCGGGCACGTCGAAGATGACGCGGACAATGACGCGCTCTTCGACGCGTGCGCGGGGTCGGCAGGCCGGCTGCTGCCTTTCTTCTTCGCTAATCCGCACTCCGACCCTGAGCAGTACCGTTCACGGGCCGCCAGGTTCCGCGGCATGGAGATCTCACCCGCCGTTCACGGGGTCGGCCTCGCCGACCCCCGCACCCTCGCGCTGGCCTCCGTCGCCGCGGAGTTCGGGCATCCCGTCTACGTCGTCTGCCTCGGCCGCAGCGGTGTCGGCGTCGCCGACCTGGTGACGCTGGCCCGCGCCTTTCCCGAGGTCACCTTCGTGCTCGGGCACTGCGGGTTCGTCGGCATCGACCTGTACGCCCTCAACGTGGTGCGTCCCCAGGCCAATATCGCCGCGGAGACGTCCGGCTGCTACACCGGCGTCGCCGCCGCCGCCGTGGACCGGCTTGGCGCGGACCGGGTCCTCTTCGGAACCGACTACCCGATGCAGCACCCAAGCGTCGAGCTGGCCAAGCTGCGCGCCCTCGGCCTCACGGCCGAGACGAGAGACAAGATCACCTGGCACAACGCCATGCACCTGATAGGAGAGTGAGAAGCCGTGACCGCACGGACCTCGCCACTTCCGCAGATCGGACAGTGGCAAAGCTTCGAGGAACTGGCGGAACTCCAGGACAAGTTCCTGGCCGAGGCGCTGGCGCGGGCGGCTCAGTCCCCGTTCTACGCCACCAGGTTCGGGCCGGGGCCCACCCCGGCCGACCGGTCCGACCTGGACGGACTTGCCTTTACAAGCAAGCAGGACCTGCGCGACAACTACCCGTTCGGGCTGCTTGCCGTGCCCCGCAGGGAACTGGCTACCTACCATGAATCCAGCGGCACCGCCGGTCAGCCGACTCCTTCTTATTACACCGCTGAGGACTGGGTCGACCTCGCCGAGCGGTACGCGAGGAAGTGGATCGGCATCTCCCCAGATGACATCTTCCTGGTGCGCACTCCGTATGCCCTGATGATCACGGGCCACCTGGCTCATGCGGCGGCCAGGCTGCACGGCGCCACCGTGATCCCCGGTGACAACCGTTCCCTGGCCATGCCCTACTCCCGGGTGATCCGGGTCTTGCACGACCTAGGGGTGACACTGACCTGGTCAATGCCGACGGAGACCCTGCTGTGGGCCGCGGCGGCCCGTGCCCGCGGGCTCGACCCTGGCAGGGATTTCCCCGCCTTGCGTGCACTGTTCGTGGGCGGAGAGCCGATGAGCGATCCGCGACGGCGCCGGATCAGTGAACTGTGGAACGTGCCGGTGATCCAGGAATACGGCTCAACCGAGACAGGCAGCCTGGCCGGCGAGTGCCCGCATGGCCAGATGCACCTGTGGGCGGACCGGATGATGTTCGAGGTGCGCGACCCGCGCACCGGCCAGACCTCTCCTGAAGGTACGGGGAGCCTGGTCGTCACCCCGCTGTTCCACGTGGCGATGCCACTCGTCCGCTACGACCTCGGAGACCATGTCGAGGTCAGCTACTCCGACTGCCCGTGCGGCTGGATGCTGCCGAAAGTGCACGTCGCCGGCCGGGCGGCCTTCGCCTATCCGGTAGGCACCAGGCAGGTCACGCAGCAGCAGGTCGAGGAGATCGTGTTCGGACTGGACCAGCGGTTCGGCGTGCTGTTCTGGCGGGCGCGAGCCGAGCCGCAGGCGCTCAGGGTCGAGATCGAGGTCGGCGCTGAGTACGCCTCGGCCGCAGTCGCGGCCCTGATCGCCGCCGTGCGTTCGACGGTCGGGGTGGAGTGCCAGGTGACCGCCGCGGCACCAGGGACGCTGGTGCCCGTGCACGTGCTCACCGGTGTGCACGACGTGGTGAAGCCCAGAAGCCTGTTCGGCCCTGACGAGGACTGGGACAAGGCACTCCTTTACTACTGACCTTGCATCTCAGGGACCAGGACTGCCGAAAGCGAGGACAATGATGTCAGGAAGCGACTTGCGGGTAGCCGTGGTCGGGGCCGGGATCGCCGGCCTGACCCTGGCGGCCGCTTTGAGGGAAGCGGGCGTACGGTGCCTGATCTACGAGCGCGCGCCGAAGCTCGGAGAGGTCGGCGCGGGCATCCAGCTCTCGCCTAACGGCACTCGCCTGCTTGAGCGGCTCGGCGTCGGCTCGGCGCTGCGGGAGCGAGCGGTCAGGCCAGCGGCCATCGAGATGCGTCGCTGGGACTCCGGCGGCCTGCTCATGCGCACGGTACTCGGCCAGGCATGCGAAGACATGTATCAGGGCCCTTACTACTGCCTGCACCGGGCCGATCTGCACGCGATCCTGGCTGACCTGCTACCCGGCGACGTCATCCGCCTGGCAACCAGCGTGGTTGGCGTCACCGACGCCGGAGGAAAGGCCGCGATCCGGTTCGCCGACGGCTCCGTCGATACAGCGGACGTCATAGTCGGGGCGGACGGTATCCGCTCGGTCGTGCGGCAGGCGCTGATCGACGATGAACCGCGCTTCTCCGGCCAGGCGGTCTATCGGGGACTCATCGCCTCGGACCGGCTGCCTGGCCTGCTCGACGAGCCCAGGGTGCAAATCTGGCTCGGTCCTGGCCAGCATTGCGTCTGCTACCCGGTGTCGGCTGGCAGGCAGATCAGCTTCGTGGCTACCGCCCCGGCCGGGCAGTGGCGCAGCGAGTCCTGGACCGAGGAGGCAAAGGCCGACGACGTGATAGAGGCCTACCAGGGCTGGAACCCGCAGGTACAGTCACTGCTCGACGCCGCCGACCGGGTTACTCGCTGGGCGCTGCATGACCGGGCGCCGGTCAGCCGGTGGAGCGGCCGGCGAATTACCATTGCCGGTGACGCCGCGCACCCGATGCTTCCCTTCGGGGCACAGGGCGCGAACCAGGCCATCGAGGACGCCGTCACGCTCGCCGCGTGCCTGAGCGCGGCCACGTCGGCGCAGGTGCCAGCAGCCTTGCGGCGGTACGAGGAAATTCGCAGGCCAAGGACCGAGCATGTGCAGCAGTCCATCTTGCGCAACGCGCGCAACCATCACTTCGCCGACGGCGCGGAGCAGCGCGCCAGGGACCAGGCCATGAACGAGAACTGGGGGCTGCGCGGCCAGGGCTGGCTGTTCGGCTACGACGCGCTTGAGGAGGTCGGATCCAGGTGAACCTGTCAGGATCCGTCGTGCTCGTGACCGGCGCGGCGCAGGGCATCGGAGCCGCCGTGGCCCGCGCGTTCGGCGGCAGGGGCGCCATCGTGGCCGCAGTGGACGCCAATGACGGCCAGCTCAGATGCCAGGCCGACGCCCTGTGCGCAGCGGGACACAAGATCATCGCGTACCCGGGCGACGTGCGGGACGGCCTCGCAGTCAGCGGCCTAGTCGATCGGGTGGAGCGGGAGTGCGGGCCGGTCGACGTGCTGGTCAACGCTGCAGGCGTACTGCGCACCGGTCCGGTGATCGACTGCACGGACGAGGACTGGAACGCGGTGATCGCGGTCAACCTCACCGGCGTTTTCAACGTTTCCCGGCCGGTGGCTGCCCGGATGGCCACGCGCGGCGGCGGAACCATCGTCACTATCGCTTCCAACGCTGGCGGGGTGCCGCGCATGCACATGGCCGCCTATGCGGCGTCGAAGGCCGCGACGACCATGTTCACCAGGTGCCTCGGACTGGAACTGGCCGTGCACGGCGTACGGTGCAACGTGGTCTCCCCCGGTTCCACGGATACTCCCATGCTTCGCGGCATGTGGCACGACGGTGACAACGCGCAGACCGTCATCGAAGGCACGCCGTCCGCCTACCGGGTCGGTATCCCGCTCGGAAAGCTGGCCGCGCCTGAAGACATCGCCAGCGCGGTAGTCTTCCTCGCCTCTGACCAAGCTTCCCACATCACGATGCAGAACCTCTATGTCGACGGCGGCGCCGCCCTGCGGGCTTGATCAGGAAGGAGCAGATCATGGGCATCCCTGTTATTCCCCCGTACCCCATGCTGACCGAGGCGGACCTGCCACCGGCTGAAGTGCCGTGGATTCCCGACCCTAAGCGAGCGGTCGTGCTGGTCCACGACATGCAGCGGTACTTCATGAGCGGGTTCGCTCCTGGCCAGCCGCCCCTCGCCGAGCTAGTCGCCAACATTGAGCTGCTGCTGCGGTCAGCGCGCGACCTTGACGTCCCCGTCGCTTACACCGCGCAGCCGGGGAGCATGACCCGCGAGCAGCGCGGGCTGCTGCACGACTTCTGGGGTCCTGGCATGACAGCCGAACCGCAGAACAAGGCCATCATCGACGAGCTTGCCCCGGCCCAGGGGGACGCCGTTCTCACCAAGTGGCGCTACAGCGGCTTTCACCGTACCGGCCTGGGTGATCTTCTGGCCGGCCTGAGCCGCGACCAGCTCATCATCTGCGGCGTCTACGCTCACATCGGCTGCCTGATGACGGCCCTGGACGCCTTCACGCTTGACGTTCAGCCGTTCTTCGTCGCTGATGCGCTCGGCGATTTCTCTCGCGACGAGCACCTCATGGCGGTTCGCTACGCAGCTCAGCGGTGCGCGCTGGCGTGCACCACCAGCCAGCTTCTCAGCCAGCTCCAGGCCGGCGCGGTGCCCGCGAGGTCCTCCTGAGCCCGCCTCACACGGGAAGAAGGGCGAGCCCGCCGCCTCTGCTCGTGCCCGCGAGCGTGGTCAGGTGCGCGGCCAGCAGCGCCGATCCCTGTCTGGTCAGCAGGGACTCGGGGTGGAACTGCATCGATACGAAGCCGCGACCGCGGAGTCCGTGCACTCGCCCGGTCGCCGGCTCGCGGCTCACTTCGACCGGCCCGTGCCACCCGGTTCCAGGCAGCGAGCTGGCATCACTGTGCGCGACGAATGTGTTGTAGAAGCCCACGGTCTCGATCTGGCCGAAAAAATCGATCGTCTGCTGGGTGCCCTGATTCGGCTTGTCCAGGCGGGTCAGCGGAAGGCCGACGACTCCGCTGAGGACTTGATGTCCGAGGCAGATCCCCAGGAACGGGACGTCGCGGGCGATGAGGTCGCGGCAGAGGGCGTACAAGGTGGCGATCCTGGAGTCGCTCAGGTCGGCTGGATCACCAGGACCCGGTCCGATCACCGCCAGGTCCGTACTGGGAACAGCCGCGCGCGGCCTGGCGGCGAACGCGCGGTAAGACTCGACGGTGACACTGAGGCCAAGTGCCCGCAGGTGCTGGTCAAGCATCGCGGTGAAAGCATCTTCGGCATCCACGATGAAGACACGCAGCCCGGCAAGCTCAGGCACGGCCCGGTTGCGCAACCCTGGCGGCGTGAACCAGAACGGGGCGAGCGCCGCGTTGCGTGCTGTCAGCGCCGATCCGATCTGAGGCAGGTCAGCTACCCGTGGCCGCAGCGCGGCGGCGGTCTGCGGCTCCAGGCCGCCGCCTACACCGAGCGCCGTCAGCAGTCCGGCGGCCTTGGCCCGGGTCTCAGCGACCTCAGAGCCTGGGTCAGACAGGCGGACCAGCGTCGCGCCAACTCCGATCCGCACCTCTCCGGCCGCGTCGATGTCGGCGGTACGGATGACGATCGCGGAATCCATGGCCGGCGCGCCGGCCGTGTCCGTGCCGAGGAGCGCGATGACGCCGCTGTAATAACCGCGGCCGGCCGGCTCCCTGCGGGCTATCACCCGGCACGCGTTCTGCACCGGGCTGCCGGTGACGGTGGGCGCGGGCAGCGTTTCCCGCAGCACGTCCCTGACGTCAAGCGCGCTGCGGCCATCGATCAGGTACTCGGTGTGCGCGAGTTGCGCCATCTCCTTCAGGAACGGCCCGACCACCTGGCCGCCGCTCGAGCAGACCTTGGCCATCATCTTGAGTTCCTCGTCGACCACCATGCAGAGTTCTTCGGTCTCCTTCGGGTCTGCAAGGAACCTCAAGACATCCGCTACTCGCGGACCGCCCTGCGGGTAGCGGCATGTCCCGCTGATCGGGTTCATTACCGCGACGCCGTCGTGCAGGCTGACGTGCCTTTCAGGCGACGCACCGAGGAAGGTGCGCGTCCCTGTGTGGAATATGAAGGTCCAGTACGCACCTGTCTCGCTCAGCAGCAACCGCCGGTAGATGGCCAGGGCGATCAGGGGCGAGTACCCCCCGATAGTGGCCATGAACGACCGCTTGATCACGAAGTTGGAGCCGGCGCCAGTGCCGATCTCCTCGGCCTGGACATCTTCGACCAGGTCGGCGTACGTGTCGTCGTCGATGTCGAAACCGCGGTCCGTGAGGTGGATGGGAACGTCGGGGATCTGTGTCGTCACCTCGGCCGCTGGCATCCTGACCTGCCGCCGCACCGTCATCGCCAAAATCGGCGCGCCGTCATCGCGGCAGTCGAATCCGCGTTCAGCCACTTGCCGGTAAGGGATGATCGCGAGCATCCGGTGCCGGGGCCTCGCGGGCGTACCGTCGTGCGGCAGACCGCAGGCGGGCAGCTCGGACAGGGTCTGGTACTGGGTCATCTCTCCCTGCAGCACGTCAACGAGACCGGCTCCGTCCGGCGAGAAGGGCCGGTGAATGAGTGCGAACGCCCGCGAGCCTGTGAACAGGCCGGCGAGGTCCAGTGCCCGTCCGCTGCTGGTCATGACCATACTCCCGTCTGCTGGTAGCCGCGGGCGCGGTCGAGCACCGCGCCAGCGTCATCTGGCGTGGCGCTGCCCTGCCAGGCCACATGCTGGTCAGGTCGCACCAGCACGAGATCACAGGACCAGCGGCGACGTACCGCCGCGTCGTCTTCCCTGAGCCAGACGAGCGGGATATGACGCTGCGCGGCCTCCTTGACGAACGTCTCCCCCGCGTCAGTTCCCGACAGGTCAACCAGCGTGAAGCCGGTGCCAAGAAGCCGGTAGAGCGGGGTGCCGCCCAACTGTGCTGAAGGGAGCCTGCCGCCTGGCCATGGCACTGCGGCGACCTCACCCCAGTGCCATGACGGCGGGCTGCCTGCGACCACGCACACCACAGGCGAGCCGCTGTACCGATAGCCGAAATGGATCCCGACGTTGTCGAGCTGGTAGGCCTCTTGCCTGAGGAAGCCAGCCAGTACCTCCGTAGGCGTGCCGATCGCGGCGAGCCTGGCGAATCGCTGCCAAGCCTCCATCAGGTTTGCGCACATCTCTTTGTTGAACAGGGCAACGGGGCGACGCTCGGCCTGGTAGCTGTCAAGCAGTCCTGAGCCGCCCCAGCCTGCCGTACTTGCGGCGAGCTTCCAGCCAAGATCGACGGCATCGGCGATCCCGGTATTGGCTCCATGCCCGCCGACCGGGTAGAACTGGTGAGCCGCGTCGCCGGCCAGGAACACCGGCCCGGCTCGGTATGCGTCAGCTACCGCCAGGGTTCCCCGCCAGTAGCTGACCTCAAGCAACTCTTCGATTGCGAACTCGCAACCGAATTTCTCCTGCATCACGGCGACCGGGTCTGGCGGCGGCTGGCCGTCGGCGACCAGGAAGCTCGCTGTCCAGGTGCGCTCGCCATCACGGGAGACCAGGTTGAGACCGCGGGTCGTAGTGGTGAGGAAGGCCGGGCCGTAGCGGCACAGCGCGGGGTCTGAGCTGGTGAAATAGAGCGAGCAATGCTGGGTCGGCGGACCTGACGCGCTGACGGCAATGCCAGCCGCCTCGCGGATTGTGCTGGCTGCCCCGTCGCAGGCCACGAGATACCTGGCAGTCACGCAGGCGGGTCCGCCAGGGCCGGTCACGCTAGCGCGCACGCCGGTCCCTGCGGGCGCGAAGCCCGTGACGCGCCAGCCTTCCCTCAGGTCGACCAGCGGATGCGCTCGCGCCGCCCGGCGCAGCACTTCCTCAAGTAGCGAGCCCTGCACCCGCTGGTACGCCTGCTCGGGCGCGGTGCCATCGGTGACCGCCGAGTTACGGCGGGAAACCTCGGCAACCGATGGGTAT
Organism: Actinomycetota bacterium; assembly: GCA_027313705.1. Lineage (GTDB taxonomy): Bacteria > Actinomycetota > Actinomycetes > Streptosporangiales > Streptosporangiaceae > Chersky-822. The sequence continues at coordinate 63,448 of DAHVDE010000008.1, forward strand.
CGCCAGACGGTGACCGGGGGCTCGGCGGCGCTGCGGCTGAAGATGAAGCTGGCAGGCTGGTCCGCTGCCACGCCGCGGGACCGTATCTCGGCGCTGACGCCAAGCCGGTCGAGCAGTTCCATGCTCCGGCCGTTCACGTAATCCATCTTCGGGAACCTGGGCGGCCGGACCGATTTCTCCAAGACGATGCTCGGCGTGCCATGACGGGCGAGTTCCAGAGCCAGCACCGAGCCCACCGGGCCTGCCCCCGCCACGAGGACCGGGGTGTCGAAGATGTGACCGCTCACGATGACCACTCCCCATCAGCGCTCAGCTCACTGGTACTCAGCCGGGATTCCTTCGCCTCCACGAGCATCTGATCAGCGCAGCTTCCTGACATCACGTCATCACGTGATCTGGACGGGTGGTTTCCCGCGCGTGAGCTAGCGGCCAGCGAGCACGACTCCCGCCTGCGCTTCCTGGCGGGGCGCGAAGCGCCTGGTGAGCTCCACGCGGTTGTTGACGCCGAATTTCGAGAAGATGTGCCGCAGGTGACTGTCCACCGTGTGCGGCGACAGGTACAGCCGGGTGGCGATCTCCCGGTTGGTCAGTCCCTCGATGACAAGTTGCGCGACGGGCAGTTCCGACTGGGTCAGCTTCGGGCATGGGCTGGCACTAGAGCCAGGCTGCGCCTCCCGCTGGGCCGATTCCCGCAGGAACTTCTGCACGGCGGTGACATGGCGCTGCGCGCCCGCGTTGGCGTACAGGCGAAGTGCCTCCTCGATGTGCTCGGCGGCACACCGCCAGTGGCCCGCCTCGCGTTCGGCACGTGCGGTGTCCTCAAGTGCGACGGCCCGCACCAGCGGACGCGGGCTCGCTGTGTAATACCGCAGTGCCGTCTGCAGGGCATCAAGATCTGCCTGGCGCAGGCCAGCGGCATGCTGCGCCGCCCCGGCAAGGGATGGAACCGCGGGGTTCTGTCCGGAAATTTGCCGCAAGGCGGTCACGATGGCCGCGGCAAACGCCCCAGCTCCGGCCCGCTGGGCGAGCTTCAGCAGCGCGAGACCAGCTGCCGGGACGGCGGCGAGCGGCAAGCTACCCGGCAGCGCCTCGATCAGGGGCGTCGCCGTCTTCAGCGCCAGGTCCTGTTCTCCCGCGGCGTCCTGGTAGAGGGCCAGCGGCCAGAGCAGTCCGAGCGGGCCGCCATCGGCCGCCGGTTCAAGGCGCTTCGCATAGCGCTCGGCGGCGTTCAGGTCACCCTGGTGGACGGCCACCTCAAGCATCAGGGCAAGGGAACGCATGCTCAGCTGCGGCGCCTTGAGCCGCTCGGCACTCTCCAGGCCCTTCTCGGCCTCGCTCGCCGCCTCGGCCAGCAGCCCCTGAGCCAGGCGCAATTCGGCGGTGAAGTAATAACACGAGGGCGTGAGCCAGGCGTTCTCCGGCAGCGACTGGCGGCTGCGTATCCAGGAATAGCCAGCCTCGGCTTCCTCGAACCGGTCGGCGGCGGCCAGCGCACGGCTGAGCCAGAGCCGCGGATGGCACGAGACGGCGTCGTCGCCGGTGGCTTCCGCTTCGGCTGCGGCCGCCCGCGCGCAGCTGATAGCCGTGTCGAGGTTTCCCTCGTCGTACGCTGTCGCCCCCTTGGCCACATTCCCTGACAGCCTGCTCTGGACGCCAGCGATCCCGGCCCGCAGGGCCGCCTCAACTCCGGCTCGCTCAGGGACCGCGCTTCCGGTGGCGCGGTCCTGCCCGTACTTCAGATGGCTTGCCTGGGCGGCCCGCTCCTGCTCGCTGTTCTGCTCTCGCACCGTGATCATCAAAGTCGCGGCCTCACGGCACAACGCGATCTTGATAGGCTCGTAGAGATTCCGGTAAATCGCCTCGCGGATCAGGTCATGGTTGAACCACAACTCCGCCCCGTCAGCGACCAGAATGCCGGCCTGGACCGTCTCCTTGGCGATCGGCAGCAACTCGACCGTACCCCGGCTGAGCAGGCATGCGGCTTCGTGCACCGTGAACGGGCGATTCAAGAGTGCACCCACGTCGAGCAATGCACGCGCGTCCGCGGACAGATCCTGGAGCCGGAGCATAACAGCGTCAAAGAGTCCGGCAGGCAGGTCTCCCGGCAGGTACGTTCCCGCGCCCTCCACGACGGCGAGCCGGCCGCTGTCGCGCAGTGCGCCGAAGAGCAGTCGCAACAGGAATGGATTGCCAGAGGCGCGGCTGGCCAGCCTCAGCGCGGCCTGGTCAGGGAAGGCGCCTAGCGCCTCGGCGCACAACTCAGCCACCGCGCCGTCGTCGAGCGGACCTAGCTCGATCCGATGCGCGTCCTCGGTCATCAGCCGGTCGATGGTGCCCACTGCGGGGCAGAGCGGAATGCACGGATTCAGCGCGAGCATCCAGAAGACCGGCGCGGTGGCCAGTTCCGGCACCAGCGTCCTGATCACCATCAATGTCAGTTCATCGGCCCACTGGGCGTCGTCTACGGCAATGTACAATGGTCGATCGCGAACGTGAGTTTCGATGATCTCCCTGATGCGGTCGATCAGCCAGAAGCAATCATTTCCGTGCCCCCCGAGCGTGCCCGCGTCGATTCCTGGCAGGCCGCCGCGCCGCAGTCCAGGCAACAGCGTGCTTAACGGGGCGACCCGGTCCAGTTCTGTGGCCCGGCAGTTTACCGTCGTCATTCCGAGCAACCTGGCTTCGTCTGTGACCTCCTGAAGCAGGCGGCTTTTCCCGAGACCGGTGGTCCCTTCGACTACCACGCACTGGCTGGAACCCGTCCGGGCCGCAGAAAGCAGCCCGCGGACCTTGGCCACGATCTCCTGTCTGCCCGCAAGCCGATTCTTGGTCGAATACATCCTTCTCCTCCAACCAAACAGCCGCGAACGGCTGATCCGATATAAGATAAATGCGATTTATCGTATAATAATTGGCCAATCGCTCGCAGCGGACGGCGGCGCCGGTCAGCCGGACGCGCCGCGCAGGGGGTGCGCGGCAGGCAGGCCGGATCCGTGGGCGGACGCCGGACGGCCCATCGGCGGCCGGCGCATCGGGAGGTCGGGAATGGCCAGGGTGACCGCCACGAGCAGCAGCCCGCAGCCGCCAGCTACCGCGAAGACGGCATGCAGCGCATGGACGAGCGCGACCGGGGAGACGCGCAGCGCGCCGCCCGCGCCGCCGGTCAGCGAGGCAGCAGGCCCGCTGCCTGCACGGGACGCGAATCCGCTGGTCAGGATCGTGCCAAGGACGGCCACGCCGAACGATCCGCCGAGTTGGCGCAGATAGGCTCCGGTAGCGGTACCCGCGCCCAGCTCGGGCAGCGGCAACTCGGCCTGCACCACCAGCACCAGCGGCTGGACGCACAGTCCGAGGCCAGTTCCGGTAAGCGCCATGACCGCGTAGGTCCACAGCGCCGGCGTCTGCTGGCCGAGGCTCGTGCAAGCCAGCACTCCCGCCGTGGTCAGCAGCGCACCCGCGACGACGACCCGCTTGTAACGCCCGGTGCGGCTGATCGCGTGCCCTGCCGCGACCGACACCACGGTGAGCGTGCCCATCAGCGGCAGCAGCATGAGACCTGAGGCCGTCGGTGAGCGCCGCAGCACTAGTTGCAGGTACACGGGCAGAAAGACAATCGAGCCGAACATGACGATCCCCAGCAGGAACGCGGCTGACCCGCCCGTCCAGAACGAGCGGATCTTGAACAGGCGGACAGGAAGCAGTGGCAATTGCGCCCCGAGCTCGGCCCGCACGAGCAGCGCCAGCATGACCACGCCGAAGGCAAGCGCCCCGACGACATGCGGATCGGTCCAGCGGTACTCGCCGCCTCCCCAGGATGCGGCGAGCACCAGCCCCGCAGTGCCCGCGATCAGCAGGCCGCAGCCGCCGATGTCGACATGGCCGGTTCTCGCCGGCCTGGGCAGCGCGCGCAGGCCCCAGGCCGATGCCACCAGCGCGGCCAGGCCGAGCGGTATGTTGAGAAAGAAGATCCAGCGCCAGCCGTGTTCGGCCAGGTAGCCGCCGAGCAGCGGGCCGGCGACACTGGCCGTGCCGAAGACCGCCCCGAACGAGCCCTGCATGCGGCCTCGCTCGTGCGGCGGCACGATCTGCGACACGATGGTGAACGCGAGCACTACCAGCCCGCCTGCCCCGATACCCTGCACTCCCCTGGCCAGGATCAGCTCAAGTATCGTCTGCGCGGTACCGCACAAGACCGAGCCTGCGATGAACATGCCGACGGCGAACATGAGCACAGGCCGCTGCCCGCGCAGGTCGCCGATCCTGCCGTACAGCGGCATCGCGGCCGTTCCGGTCAGCAGGTAGGCGGTGATCACCCATGGGTAGCTGCTCAGTCCGCCCAGGTCCCTGACCACCGTGGGCAAAGCGGTGCCCAGGATGTTCTGGTCAAGCGCCGCGAGCAGCACGGCAACCATGAGTGCGCCGAGCACGATCCTGACGGGCCGGCGCCCGAGGACGCCGGCGCGAGGATCAGCGGGGCCAGGGCGGGCTGTCATGTCTCCTCCTAGCTCAATGGTTCCGGTGTGCGGACGGCGTTGCCAGGCGCGTCAGCGGTTCGCGTCACCCGCCCTGGGCAGCCAGCCGATCAGGATGGCACCGACCACGATGTGGATCAGGGCGAGAACCAGCCGGTTCCCGATGCTGACCCCGTGCCCGCCGAACGGGCCGCCGAGGGAGATCAGCAGGACGACGGCCGCCACGGCGGTCCAGGCGGTGCGGGCACGAGCGGTGGCGCGCTCCAGGGCCGCGAGCAGCCCCCAGGCGGCCAGCGAGACAATCAGGCTGATGCCGATGACGAAGCCGGCATTCAGCGACGTGGCCGGGCTGGAGCTGAAGGCAGGCTGCTTGATGTGCATTCCGGCCAGATCGGCCACGCCCCAGATGACGACGGCGGCTACGACGGCGGCTGCCACCGTGATGACACGCGCCTTACGCCGGGAACTGGCCTTGGCCGGGGCAGCGGTTGTAACGGTCATGGACATGAGGATTCTCCTTGCCTGCGATTCGGGTAAATGTCAGCCGGCGTGACGGAATGCCACGTCGAGGGTCAGGGTTAGGGTGCGGGCGATCATCAGGTTGGGCATCTTGGTCAGCCCGGCTGCGTGGCGGTCCACCACGCCGACAGCGCGCACCGAGGCGGTTTCGTCGTCCATGCTGGTGATCTCGGCAGTCAGTTCGACCGGCGCGGCGACCTTCTTGACTACGAGGTTGCCCTTGACCGACCAGCCGCCCTGGACAGCCGTAGCCCCGGCAGCGGCATAGCTGAGCGTCGGGTATGAGTCGGCGTCGAAATACTTGGCGCCGCGCACGTCGGCGTCCCGCTTCGCATGGCCGGTATCGAAGCCGGCCGCGTCAAGTACGGCCGAGATGGCGCCTGCGGAGCCGTCCGCTTCCACGTGGACGGAGGCGCTGATGATCGGGATAGTCCCGGTCACCTTGCCAGCCAGGCTGCGGACGACGAACGACGCCGTGCTCTTGCTTGGATCGAGCGTCCAGGTGCCTGGACGGATCGAGGGCCGGAGTGAGGTTGATGCCATGATCTGGGACTCCCTTCCATGGACGGCGACTCCCGCAAGCCGGGAGGCCGCACTGCCCACAGTAGATGTTGAAATTGAATATGGCAAGGGTTAATTATATTTTCCAAATATGATAGATCACCTGCTACACTGGGCTCATGGCAACATGGAGAGACGATGAGGGCGCCCTGGATCCTGGCCTGGCAGGCGAGCTCGCGCGCCAGCTCATGGCGGTATCGCTGTGGACGGCACGGCATCACGATCCGCTGTTCGAGCGGCTGGGCCTGTCGGCGCCGGCGGCACGGGCACTGCTCCAGCTTCCGCTTGACGACGCCGTGCCTACCGGCTACCTCGCGGGCCGGCTGAAGGTCGACCCGTCCAACGTGACCGGCGTGGTCGACCGGCTGGAAAAGGCCGGCCTGATCCAGCGAAGCGCGGGAACGGCTGACCGCAGGGTCAAGACTCTGGCTCTCACTCCGGGGGGGCGGCAGATGCGCGATGATATGTACGCGGCTATCGCCTCGGAGATGCCCGCGTTCCGCAGTCTCGAGGACGTGGAACTGGATACTCTGCTCAGTCTTCTGAACAAGGCGTGGGCCGCCTGCACCGAGTATGACTCGGCCGAGTCTGGCCGGGCCGGCACGCACGCACTTATCTGAAACGTCAGCCTGGAGGAGCCGTGTCCGTATTTACCAGCGCCGAGCTTGCCTTCCTGCAGGGAGAACGGCACCTTGCCAGACTGGCCACCGTGGGCCCGGATGGCATGCCGCACATCGCCCCGGTCGGCTGGTCCCTGGACGAAGATGCGTGCGTCGTGCGAGTCGGCGGCATCAATCTGGCCGCCACCAAGAAATTCCGCGACATCGCCCGCACGGGGCGTGCGGCAATCGTCATCGACGACGTGCTGCCGCCGTTCAGGCCGCGCGGCGTCGAAGTCCGCGGCAGGGCCGTCGCGCAGAGCGAGCCGGAAGCCCTCATCGTAATCCACCCCGAGCGGATCGTGAGCTGGGGACTCGATGGCGCGGCCAACAGTGCCCGTTACGTCGGCTGATCCCGAGCATCTGGTCACAGGGCGGTTAGCCGCGCCAGGGTCGAGTCAAGGCGATGACCGGAATGGCTGAGACTCAACCGCCCGGCCGCATGGACGGAATGTTGTGGTTAAAGCGGAACAGGCGGTCCGGGTCGTAGATGCGCTTGACCTCGGCGAGCCTGCGCAGGTCGGCCGGCGCGAACACGGTACGGATCCGCTCGGGAGCAGCATCGGCGGCGCCGAGGAAGTTCAGGCTGGCCGCCCCGGCAGTCCAGGGCTCCATCCGGTCCACGATCTCCTGGGCAACTGGCTCGACCTGCATGCCGTCAGCACCACCGGGAACTCCGGCCAGGTAGAGCTGGAACGCCGCATCCCGGCCGGGCACCGCGCTTGGCACTTCAGGCTCACGGCCTAGCGCGCCGCCTAGATGCCTCAGCTCGACCAGGCGCAGCGGGCAGGTACTGTCGGGACCGGCTAGCCCGATCAGCACGTCAGCCGCGTCCTCATCCAACTCGCGCAGTCGTACGCCCCGCTCGTGCACGGCGAGCGGGCCTGGCGGGTCGTTGTGAATGCTCCCCGTATCGGCGTACGGCATGTCACGGAGCGTGTCGAGCAGCGGCACGGTCAGCCGGCGCAGCGGGGCGACGAGCCCTTCACCATCGGCGGCCGGGCCATGGAAGGCGAACCGCAGGTGGACCGCGGATCGTCCGCGCAGCGGCTCAGGCACCTCGCGGTCCCATGGGAACCTGGTGAAAGCGAAGGAAGATGTCATGGCGTCGGGCAGGTCCCTGGTCCAGCGCCGGTAAGCGTGCAGGACTTCCGCGGCCGCTCTGCCAGGGAAATACAGGCCGCCGCCGAATATGCGGGGAGCACGGACCAGCCCGATCTCAAGTGAGGTCACCACCCCGAAGTTGCCCTTCCCGCCACGCAGCGCCCAGAACAGGTCGGCGTACTGGTCCTGGTGCGCCGTGCGGAGGGTACCGCTTGCCGTTACCACGTCGATGCTGCGCACGTGATCGGCGGCGTAGCCAAATGCCCGCCCTAGCAAGCCGAGTCCGCCGCCGAGTGTGTAGCCGACCGCTCCGGTGTCCGGCGCTGACCCGCTCAGCGGCGCCAGGCCGAAAGGTGCGGCCTCGTGGATGACCCGCGACCATCGCACGCCCGCTTCGATCCTCGCTACGCCGGCATAGGGATCTATCCGCACTCCCTGCATCCGGTGAGTGGCGATCAGCAGCGCCTCGTCAGCTGGCAGCGATACTCCGTGCCCCGTGTTGCGCACCGCGACGGGGAGTCCGTGACTGGCCGCATAGCTGACCGCCGCCATCACGTCAGCCGGGCCGGTGACGTCGGCGATCATGGCAGGGGCGTGGGCGACCGCCAGGTTGTGGCCGCGGCGCTGCCGGTCGTATCCGAGACTTCCCGGCAGATAGACCTGCCCGGCCAAGGCGGCTTGAAGTTCCCTGATGCCGGCCCCTTCCGTAACCGGCTCGGTTACCCGCGGCGGGCCTGAATCGCCCGTTCCGTTCGCCGCAGCCCTGACGAGCACGCCGGAGTTTCCTGGCATGGTGATAGTCCTCACTGTGTTACCGCGAAACGACGCCCGCGGACGGTACCGGCAGCTCATTCAGCCCTGGACCGTGGCCGCTTCCCTGACCATCCCGGCCCGCTCGGCGCGGTCAAGCTCTGGGTAGATCGGGCACTCGGTCACCGGCTCGAACGGGTCGAAGGTGTCCCACTGGCTCTGCGTCCGCAAATAACGGGTAAAGGCATTGGTGTCGCTCCAGAAGTCTCCGCTCAGAACCCGCGCGAAGTGCTGGTCACCCTCCACGGCGAATCCCCGCTGCCGCAGGTAGGCACCCAGCCGGTAGCCGGAGTCGTAGTAGGCGGAGATCAGCCGCGTGTAAGAGTCATAGCCGGTTTTGTAGAAGTTCGAGTAGGCCAGCAGACGTTCCCGCTCGCTGCCGGGCGCTGAGAGGATGCGATCCAGCGTCCTGGCTGCTTCGCGACCGGTGGCCATGGCGAGGAACGTGCCGCCGGAAAAGATCGGGTCGATGAAGTTGCCTGCGTCGCCGGCCATCATCCAGCCTGCTCCGGTGACCATGTTGGAGAAGTAGCAATAGTCTGTCTCAACGTGGATCTCCGTGCGTGGCGTCGCGCCGGTCAGTCGCTGCACGACGCGGGGCGCCCTGGCCAGGTGCAGGTCCAGCGCGGACTTCGGGTTCCCGATGGCCCGCAGCGTCTTGCGGGCCATGACGGCGCCGATGCTGATAGTGGTCGGCCAGATCGGAATGGCCCAGATCCAGCCGTCCGCATGCCCCGCGACCTGGATATCGCCTCGCTTGCCTGGATTGTGGCGCTCATCGAGCCCGTCGTAGTGCCGGAAGACCGCCACGTTCTGCAGCCAGGGAATCTCTTTCCTGGTCCCGAACAACTGGGCCGCTTTGCTGGCCCGTCCGCCGCAGTCCAGCACCCAGCCGGCGCGTACCGAGCCCTGCTGGCCGTCGATCTCGTACCTGACACCGCTGACCCGTCCGTCTCCCCCGGTGATCAGGTCGTGGACGACGGCGTCCTGCACCAGCCTGGCTCCCCGGCGGACCGCCGAGGTGGCCAGGAAGGCATCAAAGTGTGCTCGCTCCACCTGGAATGTCGTCGGGAACCTGCCCGGACCCTGGTCGGCGAAGTCGGTCCGCCTGTAGTCACCGCTGGGGAAGACAAACTCCGCTCCGGTCTTGATCGGGTACCCCTGCGCCCTGGCCTCCTCGTACAAGCCGGCCTGGCGGAGAATCTCCGCCGTGTAAGTCAGCTGCGACTCTCCGACGTGGAAGCGCGGCAGGGTGCGCCGCTCAAGCATCAGCACGGAACGGCCGGCCTCAGCGAGCGTGAGCGCGGCGATAGACCCGGAAGGCCCGGCGCCGATCACTACGACCTCGACCGACTCGGGGACCTGGCTGATACGGCTATTGCCCGGCAAGCCGCTCATCGCTGTCCTCCTGCCTCGTCCAAGTAGAGGGTATAAAAATGAGTCTCGGGGCTTGCCGGGTCGATGTGCATTTCACCGCGTGCCCCGCGATAGGCGCCAGTACCGCCGGTAACCGCAGCGAAGAAAGGCGGCGGAGGGAAGACCTCCTCCACGAAGGTCTGAAAAGCGATCGTGCCGTCTGGCAAGCTCATGCTCACGTTGCAGACGATGTAGCTGCGGCCGTCATCTATCCGGACCACGGTGCAGGTGCCGCCGTCGAATCCGACCACCTCGCCATCGCGGGAAAGTTCGTGAGTGAAGACGCTGCGATCACCGAGGTTCGCATCCGCCTCGCCATTCTTGTAAACCTCACGGCGAACCGGCCTGGCGACAAGCTTGATGACTTTCTGTTCGACCATCGACATGAATCCTCCACTCCGCTGCTCTTTCCCTTGATCGTGGCAGTACGTCGCGGAGACGGGCATCACGCGATCTCGTGTGAACGGATGGCATCAGAGCCCTGGTTCGGCGGCCAGGCCGAACCGGTATAGCGCATTGGCGTGATAAATGGGCCGGCCACGGGATCCCGGCAGGTCCCTGCCAGGTCCCTGCCATTCATCCCGCGCCCATGGCAGAGGGAGCCGGGTCGGCCCCGGCCCTCCCTGCCATGGACGGGTACCTACGCAGACATCGCGCCCGCCATGCCCGCCTGCCGCGCCAGCCGGAAGTCGACCATCCTGGCGGCTACCTCGGTCAGCCGACGCCCCTGGTACCTGGCCGCAGCGAGGATCTCCTCCGTTGGCATGGCACCTTGTACCCCGGCGACGAAAGACGTCCCGTAAGGATTGCCGCCCGCGCCGTAGACGGCCGGGTCGGTGTAGCCAGGTGGCACGATCACCGTGCCCCAGTGATAAAGGACATTATTGAGGGAGAGCAGCGTGGACTCCTGCCCGCCGTGCTGGTTGATCGCTGAGGTGAACGAGGTCGCCGCTTTGTCAGCGAGCTTGCCGCCCATCCACAGCGGCCCGGTCGTGTCAAGGAACTGCTTGAGCTGCGCCGAGACGTTGCCGTACCTGGTGGGAGTTCCGAAGGCGAAGCCATCAGCCCAGGCGAGATCCTCGATCTCCGCCTCGGCCACCTTGTCCTGAATTTCCTGCAGGTGGCTCCGCCACCGCGCGTTCATGTCTATGGCCCAGTCCGGGGCCAGTTCCGCCACGCGCCGTAGCCGGACCTCGGCACCGGCTTGGGCCGCTCCCTCGGCCACGGCCTCCGCTAGCCGGTGAACGTTGCCTGTCGAACTGTAATAGATGACAGCGATATTTACCGTCACGGTGTTGTCTCCTTACTTCCTCTGTTTCGTGGAATCTGACCTGTTCCCGATGCCGACTCGCCGGCGGCGATCCAGCGGCGGGCCGACGGACGCCGCAGCGCCATGACGATCGCCAGCACATCGACCGACAGGCGCGCCAGCGGCTCAAGCAACTCCCTGTTGGCCTTGTAGCTGGACGCCAGCCGGACGACGGCGTCAGCGCACCGCCGGCACCCCCTGGCTGCGCCGATCTTGCGGCTGTCACAGTTCTCCACAAGCGCCCACCTAGTTCTCTAGAGTCTTGTACTCTAGAGAACGTTATCCAGAGTATGGTGTCTACGTCAACCACCTGGTAGCCTGGATTCATGAGTCACGACGACCGCCCGGAGGGTCTAGCGGCGTGGACTGATCTGTGCAATATCGTGGACTCCGTCCGGCTGGCCCTGAACAGGGAGCTCCTGCAGCAGGCCGGGGTAACGCTCGCCGAGAATCTCGTCCTGTGCCACGTGGCCATGGCTCCCGGACAGCGGCTTCGCATGATAGACATCGCGCAGTTGCTCGCAATCGGCAAAAGCGCGGTGACCAAGACCGTCGACCGTCTTGAGGAGCGCGGGCTGCTCACCAGGAGCAGGGACAGCGCGGACCGCAGGACCATTTACGCAGTGCTCACGCCGCAAGGAGCGAAGGTATTCGGGCAGACTCAGCCCGTGTACGTCGGCGCGGTCGGCCGCTATTTCTCCGGTCTTCTGACTGAAACCGAACTTGCCAGCCTGCGGCACGCATCGGACCGGCTCAAGGCCGAAGTGCCCGGCTCCGTGACCCGTTCCCCGCAAACCGCAAAGGGCATGCACTGACCGTGCGACTCGCGCTGAAGGCGACTGCGAGTGACCAGGTCCGTTCCTTCAGATGGCGACTACGCAGTTATCGGCACTGTCGCGCATGACGCTGACGATGCCGGCCGTGCCGTCGCTGAAGAACCTGGAGAACAGGCCGGCCGGGCGCCCGCCGAACAGCAGCGGCCCGAACACCGGGGCGACGTCGGCATCGTGAACCTCATCGGCGCCGTCGGCGATCATCGCCAGCCGGCACGACCTCGGCTCGACGAAGGCCTGCACGACGCTCGTTCCGGCCCTGGCGGCCTCGGTCACGGCGGCTTCCCAGGCCGGCTGGCTGGCCTGGTTGCCGATGACGACCTGCTGGCCGCTCATGCCCAGGCTGCTCTTGAGCACGAGGGACTCGCGGCTGCCGACGGCGAACGGGACGAGGTCGACGTCGCGGTTGCCCATGGTCGTCCGCCGGTCGGCGAGGATCCTGGTCCACGGCAGATGCGCGGCCACTAGTGCCCGCTCGGCGGCGCTCATCCACGGCCTGCCCTCAGACAGCAAGCCCATTGTCAGCTTGCTGGACAAGAACGTGGAGGTCTGGGTATTCACCAGCAGGCAGCCGTGATCCAGTGCGGCTTGGACCGGCGCGGTGTCGATGCCGAGCTCGGTCCAGTCGGGGATGGTGAAGTTCCGCAGGCCGAGCGGGTAACGCAGCTGCGGCGGGCAGTCCCAGGCCTGGTGCAGGTCCTCAGGCTCGAAGAAACGCGCGGTGAGGCCAACGTTGTTGAAGTACTCGGCTTCGAGGTCGAAATACCTGGTGGACTCCACTTTCTGGTCGCGGGCGCTGCCCGTCATCGCGACCCTGGGCGCGACGCCGAGCTCGGCGCTCAGCGCGCGGAACATCCCGGCGCGAACGGCGAACGGATCGGTAGAGCTGAACGGCACCCGGCCTTCTTCGTCGGCGTAGAGCTTGCGCCACACCTCAAGGCGGCAGTGCGTCTCCACTGGCCCGCCGATCGCCGCGCTGACGTTGAACTCGAGGAACTGCGGACCGTCAGGTCCGATGACGATGTCCGGCCGCGCCACCATGTCCGCGTACCGTTCCTCGGTGAACTGGTCATCGGCAAATAGCTGGTGCTCGCTGGGCGGCATCTGGTACGCGGCCAGCCGCCCGCCGGTCGTGTCCGCGCTCTCCAGTGCCGCCCGGCGTACCAAGTCGAGCAGGGCGGCGGTCAGCCGGAAAAGCTGGGCGTAAGAGGCCCTGGGCAGCGCGATCGGCGCGGCGGGCAGCACCGGCTGATACGGCCAGCCTGTGTCGCGGATCTCGTGGCGCAGCATCTCCCTGATGGTGCCGGCGGACGCCGCAGGCGCCAGCCGGCGGCGTCCGAACCACCGGTGACTGCTGGCCGACCCGGTGCTGATGTCCTCGATTGGGTTCATCCGTCCTCTTCCGGCGTTACGGTCTGAATATCCATCTCACGAAGGAGCACGACGCATGACCTTACGCCGCGTAGACGACAATGAGTACGTCGAGGAGCATGGCGGTGATTACGAGGATTTCGAGCCCGGAATGGTGATCAGGCACTGGCCGGGCCGGACGATTTCCGAGGTCGATAACACCTGGCTGACCCTGCTGACCATGAATCAGCACCCGCTGCATTTTGACCAGCACTACGCCCAGGCCGCTGAGTACGGCCGGATCCTGGTCAACAGCGGGATAACCCTGTGCCTGATCGGGGGCATGACGGTGCAGGCGCTCTCGGCCAGGGCGGTGGCCAATCTCGGCTGGGACCGGGTCAGGTTGCGCGATCCTGTCTTCGTCGGCGACACGCTGTACGCGACCAGCCGGATCCTCGGCAAACGGCTGTCCGCCTCCCGGCCTGGCAACGGCATCATCACCGCGGAGACTACGGGCACCAAGTCGACCGGCGAGACGGTCATCGTGTTCGAGCGCTCGTTCCTGGTTCGCTGCCGCGAGACCGGCTGACGCTCAGTCAGGGATACCGAGTGCTTCGAAGATGGCCGCCGCCGCGGCCGTGTCCTCCACCGCCATCCCCACCGAGCGGAACACCGAGGTGAGCCGCCGGGCTCCGGCCTGGCGGCCCGGCACAGCACCGAGTTCGTGCAACTGGTCCAGGCCGGTCAGCCCGGCTGCGATCGCGGCCCTGATCTCGCCGGCCTCCGCGAGCGCCGCGGCTCGTTCCTCCACGACGACCAGCGCGCCGGCCAGCAGGGCGGGATCGACCTCGATCGCGTTCTCGTGGGTGCCGCCGATCACGTTCAGGTGCGCTCCTTGAGTCACCCAGCCGGCCAGGACCAGCGGCCTTCGGCCGTCCGTGGCGGTCGCCGTGCAGATGACCTCGGCGTCGGTCACCGCGTCCCTTACCGTGTCGCACACCGTGACCTTGACCGGGCGCTCAGCGGTGCCGGTCATCCACTCAGCGAAGGCTTCCGCGCTTGCCCGGGTACGGGAGACCACCCGGACCGACCGGATCGGAAGGACCGCGCGGACGGCCCGCGCCACCGCGCGCGCCTGTACCCCGGCGCCCACGATGGCCAGGTCGCTGGCATCCTCGCTGGCGCACAGCCTGGTCGCCAGGCCCGCGACCGCTCCGGTACGGATCGCCGTCAGCTCAGCACCGTCAAGCAGCGCCATGATCCGCCCGGTCGCCAGGTCGGTCAGCACGGCGACACCGTCGATGAGCGGCAGCCCGCGGCCCGGGTTGCCTGGGGTGAGGGTGGTGATCTTGACGCAGCCGACACCACGCTGCTCCCAGAGCGCCGGGCCGACGACGAGTTGCCGGCCGGCACCGTGCTCGATGACCGTGCGGCCGCGGGAAGGGACCGAGCCTGCCGACAGGCCGGCGAACGCCTCGGCCAGAGCGTCCATCACCCGCATCAGCACGCTCGTCCCTGCCATATCGCGCGCGCCGATCAGCGCTGGGCAGGTCACGCGGCGTTCCCGCGGCGGCCGCTGAGCTCCGCCGCGACTCCGATGATCAGATCCTCCTGCCCGGCGATGGCCTGCCGCCTGCCCAGTTCGAAGAACACATCGCGCGGATCGATCCCGGCTCGCCTGGACTGATCGAGAACCTGATGCTTGAAACCGGAGAAGACCCCGGCCAGCCCGCTGACGATGCTGATCGAGTCGGTGACCGGCGGTGCGGACATCAGCTCACGTCCAGCGAAGTCGGCGGCGTCAAGCAGTCCGTACAGGTCGATGCCGGTCGGAAAACCGCTGCGCTCAAGCACGGGCACCAGCACCTCAAGCTGGGTGTTGCCAGCGCCGGCCCCGAAGCCGCGGGCACAGCCGTCGATGATGCGCGCCCCGGCCTCGGCTGCGGCAACGGAGTTCGCGACGGCCATCCCGAGGTTGTTGTGCCCGTGAAAGATCACCGGCACATCGGTCGCCGCGCCGATCGCACCGATTCGCTCGGTCACGTCCGCGGGCAGGAAGTGGCCGGCCGAATCCATGATGCCCACCGCCCGTGCCCCGTAGCGAACGGCCAGGGCAGCCTGGCTGGCGAGTTCGGCCGGGGTGGCCATATGACTCATCATCAGTACGCAGTGGGCTTCGGCACCCGCTTCGGCAAGAAAGCCCAGATGCCGTTCGGCCAGCGTCATCTCGGTGCAGTGAACGCCGATCCTGATGACATCGGCACCGTGGGCCATGGCGCGGCGCAGATCATCGGAGGTACCCCAGCCAGGCAGCATGAACACGCCCATCTTGACGTGCGCAAGTGCGTCCCGCACGGTCGACAGCATGAGGTCGTCGCTGACGGCGCTGCGTCCCACCTGCAGCGAGGACGCGCCAAGCCCGTTGCCGTGCCCGACCTCTACGACCGGGATCCCGGCCTTGTCGGCCGCCTCCGCGTATCCGCGCAGCGCCGTCACGCTGAGCTGGTGACGGACCGCATGCTGGCCGTCGCGGAGCGTCGGGTCGTGGATCAGCACCGCGCTCACCTGGGCACCACGGTCCTGGCCGCGAACAGGAGCCTGGCGGCGTGCTGCTCGGCGACCAAGATGGCGGCCGAGTTGATGATGTCCAGGTTCCCGGCGTAACCGGGCAGCACGTCACTGTCGGCCATGACCTCGATGCAGACGGCCACCTGATCGCCGTTCACCGCGCAGTCGATGACCTCGTATCCTGGCGCGAACCTCCGCACCTGCGTTGCGGCGTCCGCAACCACGGCAGCTACCAGCCCGGAGTCTGGCTCGTCGCCGGCGATGATCGCGTGGACGGTGGTCCTGAAGGTGGCCGGCGGCACGGCCGGGCTGATGTTCAGTATCGCCTTCGTGTCAAGGACGCCGCTGAAGGTCGTGATCGCGTGCTGGGTCGTCCGCACGTACTCGTCGAGATTGAGGCGGGTGGCCCGCCCCGCGATCTCGCTGGCTACCGTGGAGACCACCTCGATATAGGCCACTTCGAAATTCCTGGCGAGCGCGTGCGCGACCGGGATCGACGCCTGTCCGCCGCAGCTGATCAGGCCGACGTCGCGCGCGGCGGGCGCATGCATTCCGGTCACGGTCGGCACCACCATCTGGCCCATCCGGCTGGGGGTGAGGTCGACCAGCAGCGTGTCGAACGGTCGCATCAGTTCGTGGTGCTCGATGTGGGACATCGCGTTCGTGGCGTCGAACACGACGTCAAAAGGACGCGGTGCCGCGATGATCGCGCCGATCCCGCCGGCGCTGACCGGGTAGCCGAGCCGGCTGGCATACCGCAGGCCAGCAGAGTCTGGATTTCGCCCGGCAACCAGCGCGCAGTCAAGGACTCCTGAGCGGTGAATCTTGCTGACCAGATCCTGGCCGATAGCCCCGGTACCGAGGACGGCGACGGCAGCCGGCATGCTGGTGCCCGGCCGCACGGCGGCGATATCTTCGCTGGTAGTCATAGCCCGGCCTGCCGCCTTCCTGCACGGTCCTGGCCAAACCTGGCGGTCCATGCGTCTCCGGACGCCACGGTCGCGCGCGCCATCGCGGCGAATGGCGGACCGACCATATTGCCGTCTAGCACCGCTATTCCGCCCTCGGCGGCAGCCACGGCATCGGTGATCCGCCGCGCTTGCCTTAAGCCGTCAGGATCGGGCCGCAGCGCCCGGTTGATCGCCGCCAGTTCGGCCGGATGCACCGTCACCTTGCCGTGGAAACCCATTTCACGGATCCTTTCGATCTCGGTCGCCAGGACTTCAGGTTCGGCCAGCCGGAAGTTGGCCGTGTCGATGCAGGCAGTGCCGTACCTGGCGCAGGCCAGCGCCATTGCCTGCCGGGCGGCGAGCAATCCGGCCCAGGAGATCTCGATGCCGAGGATGGCTGCCAGGTCCGCCGAACCTAAGACGAGCCCGTCGGCGCTGGCGGCGATCGCGTCGATCTCGGCCACCGCCGCCGGGGTTTCCACGGTTACGAAGATGTCGGGGTGCGCTCCTGCCGAGTCGAGGACACCGCGCATCAGCGTGACCTCGGGCCCTGACCGCACCATCGTCATCACGATCAGGCCGGGCTTGACACCGGACTCGGCGAGCATCATCAGGTCGCGGGACGCCTCGATGGTGCTGAACTCGTTGACGCGCACGCCGGTGTTCGCCGGCTCGGGCGCCTTCTCGAGCGCCGCGAGGCAGATTTCCCTGGCCGCCGCCTTCTTCTGCGGCGGGACACCGTCCTCCAGGTCGATCAGGTGTATGTCAGCGTCGTAAGACCAGGATTTCACGATCCGGTCAAGCGACAGCGCGGGCGTATACAAGATGCTGCGCGGAATGGCGCGGGTGGCGATGGTCATGAGGGCGTCTCCTCGGCTAGTTCGGTTGCCTGGCAAGCGCCTGCCTTCGCCAGCACCGCGCACAGATCACGAATCTGCTGGCTGGTCTGGCCGGCGCGAAGCATGACCCGGAGGCCGGCCGTGCCGCGAGCGACGATCGGGAAGAACACCGGCGAGACATAGAAGCCGGCCTCGAATACCCGCCGGCCCGCATGGATCACGGACTCGTCACTAAATGGTATGACCCGGATCGGATATTCCGTTCCCGCATGGTCTGTCTTAAGGTAGGAGTCGAATAGCTGGATATTGGCCCGCAGCTTTCCCTGCAAAGCGGTCAGCTCCTCGGTTCTGTGAATGTCCGCTGAGGCCAGCGAGGCTCCGACGGCAGCGGTATTCATCGGCTGGGAGTAGCACAAGGCGCCGGCGAACCGCTCGATTACCCGCAGCGTCGCCTTCTGATAGCCGTCGAGCATGATCGCCGCGCCGCTGGTTCCGAACGCCTTGTTCAAGGTCGCGACCGTGATCGTCCGCTCGTCAAGCACGGGGCTGTGCGAGCGGATGTAGCCGACGCCGCGGTTACCGTATGCCGAGAGCGAATGCGAGTCGTCGTAGTACACGAGCAGGCCGTATTTCTCCTGCAGCCCGGCCAGTTCGAGCACCGGCGCGTATCCGCCGAGGCTGTCCGAGCCATCGACGACGTAGCAAACCCGCTCATGCCTTTTGCACATGTCCTCGATGAAATCGATGGAGTGATGATCACAGGTCGCGATCTCGGTCTCGTCGGCGCAGGCCGGCTTGGCGCCGGCCAGCGACACATGGCAGTTCTTGTCGAACAGCATCAGCGGGCGGGTGCCGTTGCCGAGATGCCCGGAGGCGATCAGCGGCAGCAGGCCCGCGCTGGCGACCCCGGCTGAGATCGCGCAGACCACATCGGCGCTGAAGAGCTCGCCAAGTGACGCCTCTAGCTCAAGCAACGCCGGTATCTGCACGCGGCTGCGCGGAATGCAGTGATCCAGGACACCGAACCGGCGCAGAGCGGAGATCGCGCCTTCGATGACCTGAGGATGGGAGTCGAGGTCCAGGTAGGAGCAGCAGGTGAAGTTGACGAACTCGTGTCCTTCTGCGGTCCGCAGCACGCCGTTGTCAAGCTCGGCCACGATCCCGGCCAGCCCGTTGTCCTCGCAAGAGTCCCAGAATGCATTGCCGACGCCGACCGCCTTGTCGTTGTTGCGATACCGATGGGCCGGCGTGATGGCCTGCTTGCCGGTCATCGGCCGCTCTCGGCGCGGTTTCCGGCTGGCTGGTAGTTGTAGACGCCCTTCAGCTTGCGGTAAGCAGCGGTATAGAGGGCCACGCCGAGCACGTACGGCCGCTGGAAGATCTTCGGATGACGCAGCCAGAAGTTGACGTTGATGTTCATCTCCTCGAGCGATTCGGCCTGATGCCACCAGCCGAGCGGAAGGTAGAGCATCTGGCCGGGCTCCAGGATCAGCTCCCGGCGCTCGGCCAGCCTGGCTGCCAGCTTCGGGAAGCGCGCCCGGTCGACTTCGTCGAAGTCGAAGGCGCGGGACTTGTCACCGAAACCCCGCAGCACCGAACGCGGGTAGTACTCCCAGAACCCTGGCGGCGCGATCACGAATCGCTTGCGGCCTTCCAGCGCGATATTGAAGTTCTCCAGCTCGTCGAAATGACTCTGGGTGAAGACGCCCCGGCGGTTGATCCACAGGTTGGCGGCGTTCAGCGAGCGCCGGTAGCCGAACATTTCCTCGGCATCGAAGCCCAGTACCGCGTTGACGTCTGCCGGGTTGTCGCGGATGTTGGACACGATCCGATGCCATCTGCCCTGGCCGGCCTGGTACTTCTCGTCCTCGAAGAACTCCCTGAGCCGTATTTGCCTGGTGGTCCAGCGCTCGGTGTTCTGCTTGCTGCTCGGCTCTTCGAATAGGGTGACCGTCATCTCCCCGAGACGCTCGGCCACGCCCTCCCTGCCAAGGCCCTGAACGTCGTCAGGCAAGGTGATGACTACGGGGGTGTCTGCACGGAAAAGCGCCCGCTGTCCGAACGCGGTGAACTGGTCGAAACTGAGCCGCGGTACCGCGACGCCCGCGCTCCCGGTCTCACTCTTGTGAACGCTGGCCCCCAGATGTGCCGTGTTCATTGGCGCTGTCCTTTTCCTCGTTACCCGGTGATTCCTGATGCCTCCGCCATCACCGGCCTGCCTCGCAACGCCGACTGGCACCCGATGGTCAGGCCCATCGCGATGGCTCCGCCGGCCACCGCCAGCCACGCCGCGGACCCGAATCCGCCCAGGCCTGCCACCCTTCCGGCGGCCGCAGTACCCAGCGCTATGCCGACCGAGCCGGTGCTCGTGAGCCAGGAGAATGCTTCTGACAGCGACTCCTCCCTGGCTAGCGCCTGGAGCAGGGTGGTGCCCGCGATCAAGGCCGGGGCGATGGCAAAGCCGGCGAGGACAGCAAGCAGATCCATCACGGCGAAGGAAGGCGCGAACGCCAGGGGCACCGCGCCAAGAGTCAGCAGACAGGTAGTGATGGCCAGCAGCCGCGCCTTAGGCAGCCGCCAGTCCCTTGCGCCGTAGAACGCGCCGCCGGTGAGGCTGCCAGCAGCCGTCAGTGCCAGCAGCACGCCGCCGAGTCCTGGTGCCCCTTGCTCTCTGGCGAACGCGATCATCGTGACGTCGACCGCGCCAAGCAGGAAGCCCATCCCTGCGTAGCAGACCATCAGCACCTGGACACCGGGCAGTGCGATCACCCGCCGCGGCTGACGCCGCCCAGGTATGGCGGCCACCGGTGCTGCGGCCACCGGTACTGCGGTGCTCCTGGCAACGGTCCCGATCGGGGGTTCTGAGCGGCCGTGCAGCGCGATGGTGATGAAGCCCACGGTGGCGAGCACGCCGCAGGCGACCAGGCCGGCGGCGGGATCTACGGCCGAAACCAGCAGCGCGACCAGCAGCGGGCCGAGCAGGAATACGGCCTCTTCCAGCATGGACTCAAGCGCGAAGGCCGTCTGCTGCAGCTTGCCGCTGACCAGCGTCGACCACCGCGCGAGCAAGAACGAGCCGAACGAGACCGAGGTACCTCCCGTGGCGACCGCCATGGCGAACACCAGCCAGAACGGAGCCCGGGCCAGGATGGTCACCAGCAGCAGGCCGATCGCCAGGGCGTTGGCCGGGCATGCCGTCAGCAGCACTCGTCTCTGTCCGTAACGATCGGCCAGCCGCCCGACAGCCGGGCCGGTCACCGCCTGAGTGACCAGCATCACCGCCGACACCGCTCCGGCTTCCGCCAGCGATCCGGTGACCGCTGAGACCAGCACCAGGACACTGATGGAGCGCATGGCGATCGGCAGCCGACCAGCCATTCCCCACAGCGCCAGGGTCGCAGCGCCAGGGACTCCCAGCAGCCTCAGGTAGGACGATCCGAACCGGGAACCTAAGCTCTCGTCGGACACGTGCGCATGCTCCTGTCAGGCCAGACCCTGAGAACCTCGCTCAGCGTACTGACTGAGCTTACTCAGATTGGCTCGCCCGCAAAAGGGCACGCCAGGATAGCTAACAGGCGATTCCATGCTATTGAGCCGGTTCGGGCGGCTGGACGGCCAACGACTCAGGGCGCCACCGCCGTCGCGATGGCGCCCTGAGCATGGAAATGCGAACCCGCTACGGGGTGGTGTGGGACAGGGCGGCGGCCAGGCCGGCCGCGTTGGGCGTGCCAAGGCCGCTGGCCGCATCCCAGCCGGTCCCAGCGGAGTAGCCGGTGATCGAACCGACCGAGTTGTTGCCTGTGGTGATGTCGTTGAATGCCTCGGCGTACAGCGCCGGGTTCTGGTAAATCTGGTAGAGCCGCGGCGAGAGGAAGCCGAGTGAGCCATCGGCCTGGTTCATGACCGCGTCGGTGGCTGCCCACATCGGGGTCGCTTCGCTGGTCCCGGCGATCGGCACCCAGCCCGCGCCGGCGACCGGATCGAAGCTCTCGTAGATCAGCACGGCGCTGAGCACTGCGGCATTCATCGAGACATCGGGCAGGCCGCGCATGCCTGCCGGGTCGGCGATGCCGGCCGCAGTCTGGTAAGAAGGCTCGCCGAACACGGTGCTGTAACCGCCGCCGCCCGCGCCGTAGCCGTCGTTCCATACCGATTCTGCCTGGTAGGACGTGATGCTTCCGGTCGGGACCGGCGTGTCTATCTGCGTGCCGCCCACCGCGACCACGTTCGGGCTTGACGACGGGTAGTTCACCGTGGCATACGGGTACAGGCGGCCCTGCAAGTCACCGTTGGCCACGCCGCTGTCACCGGTCGCGAAGAACGCGGTCACCCCCTGCGCCGCAGCACTGGCATAGAAGGTGTCAAGCTGCCTGATGGAAGCCGGCGTTTGGAAAGCCTGCTCGGTGGTGGCCCAGGAGTTGGACCAGATCGTCCCCAGATGATGCGAGAGTGCGAAGGCCTGCGCGTTCTGTATGTTCGGTATCCCCTGAACGCCTTGTGTCTCATCGGAGGGGACGACGACCAAGTCAATGCTCGCTCCCGGCGCCATCGCATGCGCCCACTCAACATCGAGTGTCGTCTCGTAGGCCCAGCTGACCTCGTTGCCGACGATCTTGTTGTTGAAGTCCACCGGGCTCGGCAGCCCGGTGTAGTTGTAGTTGACCTTTCCTTCTGGCATGTAGATGTTGAAGGAGGGCGGGGCGGGCAAACCGAATGCCGAGTCGAACGTGGCGAGGTCGGAGCGGATGGTCGGGCTGCCATAGGAGTCGAAGATCACGATGGACTGCCCGGCACCGTTGTCACCACTCGCGTACAGCGGTCCGAAGTTGTACTGATTCTGAATATCCGAGGGCTGGTAGCAGCCGATCCCGAAGTTGTCGATGCAGAACGATCCTGTCGGCGGCTGGGCGGCCACCTGACTGGCGACAGGTCCGACCAGGACCTGCGGCACCATGGCGGTGATCGACGCGGCACCCGAAGCCAGCCCTGTCGCTGGCATCATTGCCACTCCGACGGCACTGAAGGTAAGAAGCGCAGCCTTGGCCGCACGCTGTCTCATCATAGGTATAGGAGCCCTTCTCCCAGTATTCTTATGACCCTCCTATCACTTCGGCCGTTATTGATCAAGGTTGCGGCCCGGCGCGCCGGCCGGCCGTCAAGACGCCTGCCTGTGAACAGTGGTCGCCATGCTCGCCTGCTAGGCTCCCGGGCAATCACCGATGCCACTGCAAAGAGGTCGCAGTACCGGGCTTAGGGCATGCCGGTGCCGCCGGGCTGGCCGGGAGGTGGGCTAGCGTTTCGCTGGCAGGGACCGCACGTAGCTGACGGCACGGCTGACCCACTCCCCGAGCTGTTCGTCAGAGTCCAGGTCGCCCAGACTGACCCGCAGCCAGCCGGGCATCGGACGACCGCGCATGATCGCTACGGTCGCGGTCGTCGTCTCGGCCAGCACGGCGGACTCCGCCGGGTCGACCCGGACGAGTGCGCCACCTTGGCTGCTGGCGCTGATGACCATGTTGCCGCCGATCAGGAAGGCCATCCCGCCGAACATCTCTTTCTCCGTCACCTCAGGCCCGGTACCGATCAGGAACCGGATCCGGTCGGCGAGCTCGGCATGGAAAGCCACATAGGCCAGCCTAGCGGTTTACGCCGACGAGCACGGCGAGGAGCAGTGAACGACCTGACCATTGCGGGAACATATCGGGCGTGACATTTCGGCGACCCAACCCGCGCTCACTCATTCTGCCCTGCTGCGGGATCAATGTGCCGGCTCACGATCCACGCGTGCTTGCCGACCTGCCGTCTCCGCGCGAAACCGCATTGCTCGAACAGTTCGACCGTCGCGCTGAACAAGAACCGGCTCTGCGCTTCGCGGCCGTTGGTGGTCTCGGAGATCGCTTCGGTCAGGCCGCCCCCGGCGGCGGAAATCTGGCCGATGGCACCCTCGAGCGCGGTTCGCGCGATTCCCTGGCCCCGGTGCCTCTTGTCGACAAATACGCAGGTGATCCGCCAGCGTGCCGGAGGAGGCGGATCCTTGCGGTACTCACGGCCGTGCCTGAGCACGAGTTCCTCAGTGAGGCCGTACTGGCACCAGCCCTGCGCGAGCTCCTGATCGTCGAAGACCAGTGCCGCGTGAGCCTGACCCGCGCGCACAAGCTGCTCCTTAAGCGCGCGAGTGTCGCTGGTCCCGTGCCGGTCATACGCCGAGTGAAACGCGACGCACCAGCAGCCTCCGTAAATCCCGTTGTTGCGCTCGGCTAGTTCCGCGAACGCGTCCCAGGTGCCCGCGTCCAGCGGCCGTACCGTGCGGAACACGTCTTCGGCCGCCACCCCGCCGCCTGTCACCGGCTCAGCAGCCCGAAGACTAGCTCGGGTCCTTCGACGTGGGCGTTGTGGCCAAGGCCAGGGAGGGTCACCACAGGCACGCCTAGCTCGCCGGACTGCGCGCCGCTGTTCATGGTGTCGTGCTCGCCGCGCGCGAGGGTGACCGGCGCCCGTGATCGTTCGAGCAGTCGCGTCATGTCGGGCGCTCCGACGGCGAAGGCACCAGGGTCCATGGCGAGCCGCCACTGCCCGTCGCGCTCGCGCAGGCCAGGGCCGACGGCGGGGTCCTTTGCGGTGACCAGCCCGGCAAGGCCAGACACCCGCAGGTAACGAGCGGCGGCCTCGTCGCGCGAGCCGTACCAGGCCACGGGGCGGCGGGCCATGGCGCCTGCCTTGTCGAGTTCCGCTGCGGTCCAGTGGGTCTTGATCCCCAGGCCGATGACCGCCCGCACGGCCGACGTGACCTCGTCGCCCGCGAGAGCCAGGCCGACGACGCCGCCCAGCGAGTGCCCGAGCACGACGACGGGACTCTCCGGCTCGATAACTCCGGCCACGGCGGCGGCGAGGCCGGCGAAGGTATAGGTGGCCTGCGGCGCCGAGCCGCCATGGCCGGGCAGGTCGGGAGCTATCCAGCGGCCTGGCCACCGGCTGGCCAGCAGCGGCCGCCACGCGTTCCAGACGTCACCGGTCGCGCCGAGACCGTGCAGCAGCACCAGGAGCGGCTCGCCGTCGCCGTCGCCCTGAACCCGCAGGGGCGTCCTCATAGCGGCATTCTGCCATCGGCGCACTCGGTTAGGGTCGGCAGAAAGGCAGCCGGCGCGAGCCGGGCAAGCCGGGCAGGCGCGGACCCACGTGGAGCAGCTATGACGACAGCCGGGGCGGGCAGGCCGGACACCGAGGTCGTGTTCGATCCCGCGACCTACGTCGACGGGGTGCCTTTCGAGGCGCTGGCCAGGCTGCGCAGCAGATCGCCGGTGGTGCCGGCAGCGGAGTTCCCGGTTCTTGGCTGGCCGGCGGGCCCCGGATTCTGGCTGGTCTTGCGGCACGCGGAGGTGGAATCGGTGCTTGCCAGGCCGCAGCTCTTCTCGTCCTGGCTCGGGGCGACGCAGATCCGTGACCCGGCGACGCCGCAGGCACTCGGCTACGTACGGCAGATGATGCTGAACATGGATCCGCCCGATCATTCCCGGTTGCGACGGCTGCTCAGCCGGTCGTTTACCAGGCGGGCGGTCTCCCGGCTTGAGCACCGCATCGCCGGTCACGCCCGGGCGATCTGCGAGAGGGTGTTCACCGGCCCGCGAGGCGAGTGCGATTTCGCCAAGATGGTGGCCGCCGACCTGCCGCTGCTGACCCTGGCCGACGTGCTCGGCGTGCCGCCGCAGGATCGCTGGCTGCTTTTCGACTGGTCCAACCGGGTCATCGGCTACCAGGATCCCGACTACGCCGCCTCAGCCGAGTTCGATCAGGAAGCGGGCACGCCCATGGCCAGGCAGGCCCTGGCCTTGCGGCCCGCGCCTGGCCCGGACGGCCAGATGCCCGACCCGAGGACCAGGGAGGGAATGCCTGACCTGTACGCCTACGCGCACCTGCTCGCCGAGGAGAAACGGCGCCGGCCAGGCGACGACGTGATGTCCATCTTGCTGGCGCAAGTCGACGACGACGGCGGCCGGGTATCTGTCTCCGAATTCGAGAACCTGTTCTGGCTGTTCGCCGTGGCCGGCAACGAGACACTGCGCAACGGCCTGCCAGGCGCCTGCATCGCGCTGATAGAACACCAGGCCGAGCAGCGAGAGTTGCGCGCAGAACCAGGGCTACTGCCCGCTGCGGCCCAGGAGATGCTGCGCTGGTGGACCCCGGTCATGACGTTCCGCAGAACCGCGACCGCCGACTGCGAACTGGGCGGGCAGCACATCAGCGAAGGAGACAAGGTAGTGGTCTCGTTCACCTCGGCTAACCGCGACGAAACCGTCTTCGCCGAACCGGACCGCTTTGACATTCACCGCCACCCCAACCCGCACCTGGCCTTCGGCCACGGCCCGCACTTCTGCCTTGGCGCTCACCTGGCCCGCCTTCAGATCAGCGCGCTCTTCGGCGAGGTCCTGGCCCGCACCTCGTCCCTGAGCTATGCCGGCCAGCCGTCCTACCTGCGGTCGAACTTCCAGCGCGGCGTCAAGCGGCTTCCCGTCAGCTGGACCGCCTAGCCGCCGCCGTACCGGAATGCGCCTAGTTCCGCTGCTGGAACCACTGCCTGATGAGGGAACCGGCACCGAGAAGGACAGGAAGTCCGGGACCTGTGCGGGTGCGTCTGACCAGCAAGTCGAGCCCGGAGTCACGCTCGCTCCCTGGTAAGAGTCGAAGTTCGTCCACTCGCCGATCACCACGGGCGCCCGGCCGCTGATGATGAGGTTACGTAGCACCCAGCCGAAATCTTTCCACCAGGTCGCCGGGTCGGCGGCTACCAGCGTCAGGGTGGCAAACCACACCACCGCCCGCAGGTCGCGTCCCCGGTCCGACCAGCGTTCAGCATCAGCATTTCTTCATCCCTTTTCACTATATGCAAGGACAGAGAGGGCATATCAATTTTCTGCCACTCGCAGTCGCCGCTACCACCTCCGCCTGCGGCCGGCTGATCGGAGACGGAGCCGGCAGGCTGACCGCACCGGCCGCGCTAGGCCCCGATCGTCTGGAACCCGGCACGCCAGGTCGGGTAGCGCAAGCTGAAACCGAGTTCCTTCTTGACCTTCGCGTTTGCCGCGCCGCAGGCCTGGGTCAGCATGTCGAGTCCGGCACCCATAATCAGCCGGCCCGTCCACAGCGGAATGTGCCGGGGCGGGCGGGCGCCGAGTGCCGCCGCGAGCGCGGGCAGCCATTCGCGCATCGGGGCGGGCTCGTCGTCGGTGACGTTGTAAATGGCCGGGCCGTCAGCGTCGAGTGCGAGAACCGTGGCGGCGGCCGCGTCGTGCAAGTGGATGAAGGACATCATTCCGCCGCCTTCGCCGATCAGCGGATACCTGCCCCTCGCCACGGCGGTCGTCATCTGATCCGGCTCGCCGTAGAACCCGCCGTAACGCAGCGCGATCCCGCCGGAGGCGGTCACCACCCGGTCCAGGTGGGCCATAGCCGCGAACGTCCGTGCGGCGCTGGCAGGCGGTCCGGCAAGCAGCGGGTCATCTTCTGAAGCCACAGGTGCCGCTGAGGCGTACCGGTAAGGCGCGAAGCTCTGCGCGATGAGCTTGCGCACGCCCGCCTCGCGGGCGGCGGCTATCACGTTGTCAGCGCCCGCTGTCCTGAGCTGGTTAGTGGGCGCGAATGTCTTGTCGAGACTGCGGCCAAAGCGCATTCCCGCCAGCGCCGTTGCCTGGTAAACGAGTGCATCAGGCCGCACCCGAGCGACTGCGGTCCTTGTCGCGGCGGCGTCAAGGACGTCGAGCACGAGCGGCGCAGCGCCTGCGGCGCGGATCTTGCCCTCCTTGGCCCCGGCACGGCAGGTGCCGGTCACCTGGTGCCCCTGCCCGGCGAGTTGCCTGGTCAGGCGGATTCCTATCGCGCCGCTGGCACCGACAATCAGTATTCGCATGAGCTCGCTCCCTTGCCCGTCACGCCGGCCCTGCCATCGGTGTCAGAGTTGGCGTACCAGTGCCTGCATGTCACCGCTATGACACGCGACCGAGGGAGGACGTGACAGTGAGCGAGGACGCGGCGCTTGCCGGGGTTTTCCAGCAGCACAGGCGGCACCTGCGGGCGATCGCCTACCGGATGCTCGGCTCGCTGCCTGAGGCCGACGACGCGGTGCAGGAGGCCTGGGTCCGGTTCGCCGCCGCGGGCACAGGCGGCGTGGAGAACGTCGGCGGATGGCTGACGACGATCATCAGCCGCGTATGCCTGAACATCTTGCGCGCCAGGGCCGCCAGGCCAGAACGGCCCGCAGGCATGCACGTGCCTGACCCGATCGCTGTCCGCGGGTACGACACGGCACCTGACCCTGAGCAGGAGACACTGCTCGCCGAATCGGTCGGGCTCGCGCTGATGGTCGTGCTTGACGCCCTCACGCCAGCCGAACGGGTGGCCTTCGTGCTGCACGACGCATTCGGCGTGCCGTTCACCGTGATCGGGCCCCTGGTCGGACGATCGGAGCAGGCAGCCAGGCAGCTGGCCAGCCGGGCGCGCCGCCAGGTCAGGGAGGCCGGGCCGGTCACGCCTGATGTGAGCCTGCAACAGCAGCGCACGATCGTGGATGCGTTCTTCACGGCCGCCCGCGCTGGCGACTTCGACCGGCTCGTAGGGTTGCTCGACCCGGATGCCGTGGTCCGCGCGGACGGCGGACGGGCGCGGGCAGGCGCCTCGCTGAAGATGCGAGGCGCGGCGCCGATCGCCCGGGCGACTATCGCGACGGCCAGCCCGCTCGCCGACTTCACGCCGGTGCTGGTCAACGACGTAGCCGGCATGCTGATCAGTCTCAGGGGACGGCCGGTGTCCCTCATCGCGGTCACCGTCACCGGTAATGTCATCACCGCGATGGACGGCATCACCGACGTCGGCCGGCTAGCCAGTCTCGGGCTGGCGCCCCTCGTCCCGGTTAGTTCGCGATCCGAATCCGGCTAGCCAGGCGTCTCGTCCAGCCCGAGCTACATGGCGGCAGGGAAACCGAAGAAGGCGAACAACTCAGGAAACACATAGCAGTGCAGACCGGTGATCAGGCCGCCATCGGTCTCGATCACCTGAATCGCCCACGGGTAGTAGCCGCCCCGGCCATCCGCGCGGTATTGCGCGAACGCGGCACACCCGTTCGCCGCGGCGGGCAGCAGCCGGGAACCTCTGCACTCAGAGCCCGGCCCGAGCAGCCAGGTACCGACATCGCCAGGACCACGCAGCCACAACGGCAGTGGCGGCATCGAGATCACGACGTCGCCGCGCAACAGCGAGGTCAGCCTGGTCACGTCGAAGGCCTCGAACGCGGCGACGTACTCCTCGAGCAGGGCAGCCTCAGCCCGGGCCGGCACCTGGTCACCTTCCCCGGCGGACGACACGGCGGCGCGGGCGCGCTGCAGCGCGCTGTTCGCAGCAGCCACGCTTGTACCGAGCAGTTCCGCTGTCTCCGCAGCAGAGAATTGCAGCACGTCACGCAGGATCAGCGCCGCGCGCTCGCGCCCGGACAGCCGCTGCAGCGCGGCCAGGAAGGCGAACCTGACCGTCTCCCGGTAAATCACCTGCTCGGCCGGATCGGCATTAATGTCGGCGATCTTGGCGTCAGCGATCGGCAGCACCCAGGTGCTCTCGCTGAGCGGCTGCGGAATCTGGACGCCTTCCGCCCGCGCCGCCGGCTGGAGGTCCATGGGCACCGTCCGGCGGCTCCGGGTGCGCAGCATGTCGATACACACGTTCGTGGCAATCCGGTACAGCCAGGTGCGCAGCGATGACCGGCCCTGGAATTTGTCGAACTGCCGCCAGGCGCGGATCATCGTGTCTTGCACGGCGTCCTCGGCGTCGAAGGGAGAACCAAGCATCCGGTAGCAGTACCCGGTCAGCTCGCGGGTGAGCCGTTCGTACTCGGTCCGCTCGAGCCCGCCGAAGATATTGCCCGCCCCTGCTTGTTGCTCGACCACCATGCCCAGAGCGTAGTGCGCTACGGTACTGAGGCATAGTAGTTTGCCCGGCTTGACGGTTAGGTCCGATACCGGACTGCTGTACCGCTGCTGCTGTTCGGCGTCTTTCACCACATCCCCGACACCGAACAGACGTACGGCGCAAGGTTCGACGCACATCCCCGCTAGGAGCTATATGGGACAAAGCGCGGCAGCTGTCCACCGTGCCAGCGCCGTCTAGGGCGCCTGCAAAGGCCGACACCCGCCACTGACCAGGCCCGGTGTGGGGCGTTGTAAGCCACGGCTTCTTCCTACAAACTCAGGCAATCACCCGGCGCGATCCAGGCGCGCAGGCCCCCCGCCGCCCACAACAGCCTCCAGGCCATCCTCAACCGCGACCAGCCGAGCCGGACCAGGTCGCGGTCCCGCCCCACGTCACGTAACCGAAAGCCCGGTACGCGGAACGCAGGTTCGGTTTGGTGTGAGGAGCCGGGACACCGCTCACGAGCGGGTCAGAACCGGCGCAGGCGACGTGCTCTCATGTCGTGGCGTCGGTCGGTCCGGAGCGAGGTCATGGCGGTTCAGGCTTGCCCGGCGAGCATCGGGAAGGGCGAGACGGTCAGCATGTCGGGCAGGTTCCCGACGGAGAAGACTCGTCCGTCGCAGTCGCGGATGACTGGTCCGAGCGTGTCGTTGACCCGGGTCCAGCCCAGGCCGCCGAGCACGGCGATTAACGGGACACCGCCCAGCCGCACGGACTCGGAGTGGAGGCGCTCAAACCGGAGTGCCTTGTCTCGCGCGGTGCCACCATCGTTGGCGCCCTTGCACTCCAGCATGGCGCGCAGCGCCCCGGACTGGTCATAGACGACGAAGTCGGGGGCGGGCTGGACGGTGACTTCGAAGCGGGCGGCGATTTCTGCCTGGTTGTGCGAGCCGGTGCGGATAAACGGGATCTCGTGCGTGGCGAACAGGGCTTCCACGGCATCTTCGATCAGGTCGCCTCGCAGTTCGGACGTGGCGTCGAGCAGTTGCCGGAACGCGCCTCCGTAGTGGCGCTGGTGGAGGAAGACGGCGTAGGGCACTCCGTCGGCCGCATACTGGCGCACGGACACCCAGCCGTCTACCGTGTCTGGCTTGTCCTGCTTTGATCTGGGGTTTCCCGGCGGGTCTCCGAACAGCGTGCCGCGCATGATCCGGTCGAGGGTTTCGGCGGCGGTCCTGGCGAGCCCGGCGGAGGTGGCTGTTCCGGAGCGTTCCATGGAATCGACTTTGGCGGGTGACAGCAATCGCAAGCTCTGCGGGCCCGCGACGAGCTTGGATGACCAGGCGAATTCGGTTCTGGTCAGTCCCGTCATGACGCGCAGCGGAAGTAGCACTACGGGCTCTGCTTGTATCGCTGCGGCGAGCTGGTCGACGGCCACTTGAGTGAAGCCCGCCGTCGCGACGCTGGCCTTGTCGTAGGCAGCGCTGAAGTGCGGCAGGTCATAGAACTCAGCCGCGTGAACATAGGCGTAGTCCGGGGCAAGGTGCGGCACCTAGGCGCGTCTTGCCACAGCCGCATAGATTTCTGAGTGCTCGTCGGTGCCGTGCCGCTGGGGGATCTGCCGCATGCGGGCAGCTCGCTCGTCCCAGGTTGCCGCCCCGACGATGAACTCTACGGTCTCTTCGGTGGTTGCCATCAAGAGTCTTCAGCGCGCGAGTTCTGCTAGCTCGATCAGCACCGGGGTATCGTCGGGCTCATCGGCGCACAGACGCTGGCGGGCGGTATCGACGAAGCTCTTGTGGATCTCCAGGCCTCCGGCCCTCCGACCCAGACGGCGTGCCACGACTGGGGTCGTTCCCGATCCCGCAAACGGGTCGAGAACCACCGCGCCTGGCGGCGAACACGAATTGACGAAGAACTCGGCCAGGCCCTCGGGCATCGCAGCGGTATGGCCGCCCGCGCCCTTGTACTGGTTATATGTCTGAGGCACAGACACCACGTTGCCAGGATCGGCGCCACCGTGCAGGTAGGTTGTCGTCCTGTCCCGACCGAATCCAGCATCGGTGTTGCGCCTGCCGAGCTTGTCGAGCTTGCGCCGCTCGATCTCTTCTGGCGTTGTCTTGTAGGGCACCCGGATAGCATTCAGGTCAAAATAAGGTTTCGGTCCTTTGGCGAAGGCATAGACGTACTCGAAGCTGTCCTTTGTCCGTGGGCCGAACCGGCCGGGAACTGCGTTGGGCTTGGACCAGATGTAAGTTTCGAGCCAGCGCCAGCCCTGTTGCTGGAGTGCAATCACGAGCTGGTAGACGTAGGGATGCCGCTGGCCCTGCAGAGGGCCACTCTTAGCCACCCGGTTCTTGATATTGAGCACCAGCCAGCCGGTGTCCCGAGTGGCCGAAAGCATGGACTGGCTATAAGGAAGGAACCATTCGACATAGCGGTCTGGGTGAATACGGCTATAGGCGCGGGCATCAGCGTAGGGCGGGCTAGTGAACCACAGATCTACCGACTCGGTCGGCAGAGCCGGAAGCCATTGCGCGCTGTCGCCCCAGGTCATCCCCTCGCTAAGCAGGCGTTCGAGCATGTGAGCAGGTGAGGCCCGTGGAGCCGGTGGTGACAACGGGACCGTCATGAGCATCGATCCTAACCAGGTGCAGGACAGGAATCCGGAACCGAAACACATCTACCGCTCCCTGCTCTTCCTCCATGCAACTCGGGGATCCCGGTTACTGTCGGCCAGGCAGGGAGATCGGCAGCCACGCTACCCCGGACTACTGACATCGCGCTGTGGCTTGCCTCCCTACCTCCCTACACCCGTGTCATCGGGCGGGCATGAACGCGAGCCCTGGTACGCGTCGCTCGTCCGCGCGGTCCCTCAGCTATGTGCTGACCTGTCAGCCTGCAATGGCCTGGCCCAAGCCGGTATGACGTGCAGCATGGCGCATAGTTGAGCCTCTTTGCCCCCTGGACGTGCACTGTGGCGCGTGGTTTGACCTTCGGGTGGGCACGAAAGGTAATGAGGGGTGCGGGGAACCTTGGAAAACCTGGGGTGGAGCGGAAGGTTGTCCGTGGTTCCCTGCTGCTGTTGACCCTTGTCTGGTCGTCTGCCTGCCCTGGCTGTGTTGGCGTAGTGGAAGGAAGGGCGTCGGCTGCATCGGGTGGCTGGGCCTAGGCGTGGGTGGGCGGGTGGTGCACTCGGCTCAGGGCGTTGTTGATGTTGCCGCGTTGCAATATGGTGCATCTAGCTCATGGAGGCTACGGCAGGCAGCATCATGCTCATGTCACTGGACCGCTCCGCGCCCGAGCCCCTGCGCGACCAGTTCGCCGACCTGATCCGCAGCAAGATCATCGATGGCACGTGGCCGACGCGAACGGCGATACCTTTCGTCAGGAGCCGGTCAAAGCTGTCGGCATCACCGTTAGCCGCCACCTAGCCGCCTTGCCCTGGCGATGACGGTGCCGTCGATCTCAAGCGGCATAAGGTCTCGTCGATGCGGATTGCCTGTGACTACGCAACCCGCTTCGGCCGGCCTAGGATCGACGCATTGCGAAGGCCGGATACCTTTGACCTGCGCGAACAGGCCTCTAGCGACATTAGCGGAGGAGACCACCGCGAATGGCATGCCCGCCAGCTCGCGACGGGCTGTCACAGATCCGGGTGGTGCCTTGTCTTAGTGGCAGGCATCAGGCGGAAGGGGAAGTCCATGCGGGTTTTCGTTACGGGAGCGACAGGAGCGCTGGGACGCTATCTGGTTCCCAGCCTGGTCGGCGCAGGTCACGAGGTGACCGCCAGCACGAGGACGCCTGGCAAGACCGGGACGCTGCGTGCGGCTGGGGCGGTGCCTGTGGTGGTGGACGGGCGTGATCGCGAGGCGGTGATCGCGGCGGTGCGGACTGCGGCGCCAGAGGTGATCGTGCATGAGATGACCGCGCTGACGGGCATGCGCAACCTCCGCAATCCCGACAAGCTATTCGCGTCAACGAACGAGCTGCGGGTCCTGGGCACCGATAACTTGCTGGCGGCCGCTGCGGCGGCGGGTACCAGGCGGGTGGTCGCGCAGAGTTACGCGGGCGGCGGGCCTGATGAGCGTCCAGGACCGCCGAAGACAGAAGACGAGCCTTCGCGGTGGCGGTCAGTCCGGTCGGCCATGGCTGGGCCTGCGGCGATCGCGCATGTGGAGAAGGCGGTGCCCGAGCAGGCGCCGGAAGGGCTCGTGCTGCGCTATGGCGGCTTCTACGGGCCGGGCACCGGGAATTTCCTGCTGGAGGCGGTGCGGAAGCGGCAGGTGCCTGTGATCGGCGGCGGGACAGGAGTCTGGTCGTTCATCGAGATCACCGACGCCGCCGCGGCGACGGTCGCCGCGATCGGCCGCGGCGGGCCGGGCATTTACAACGTGGTCGATGACCACCCGGCCCCGGTCGCGGAATGGCTGCCGTACCTGGCGGAGGTAGTGGGAGCCAAACCGCCGCTGCGGCTGCCTGCCTGGCTCGGGCGGATGCTTGCCGGGGAGTTCCTCGTCGTCCAGATGACCAGTTCGCGTGGCTACTCGAACGAGAAGGCGAAGAAGGAACTGGGCTGGGAGCCGCGGTATGCGAGCTGGCGGGAGGGATTCGGTGCCTGGGTCAGCGGATGAGCCGAGCGCGGCGGACACGGACCATCGGCCGCTGTTGTTCTCGATCGCCTACGGGATGACCGGATCGGTGGGCGATGCCGAGGACATCGTGCAGGACGCGTTCGTTGGCCTGACCCGCGCTCGCCATGCGGGGACGGCGATCGCCGATCCGAAGGCGTACCTGACGACCGCAGTGACCCGGCTGGGCATCAACTACCTGGGCTCGGCGCGGGTGCGGCGGGAGAGGTACGTCGGGGACTGGCTGCCCGAGCCGGTCGTTTTGCCCGCCGGCGAGCCGGGTCCTGCCGAGCACGCCGAACTGGCCGACTCGCTGTCGATGGCGTTCCTGGTGCTGCTTGAGGCGCTGTCGCCGACCGAGCGCGCCGTGTTCATGCTGCGCGAGGTGTTCGGGTACGGCTACCCCGACATCGCCGGGATCACCGGCAAGACGCAGGCGAACTGCCGGCAGATCTTCGCCCGCGCCAGGCAGCGCATCGCGGCCGGGGCGCAGGTACCAGGCTGTGAGCCGTCGGCGGCACGGCGGGCAGAAGGCGCGGAACTCGCCCGCAGGTTCTTCGAAGCGGCTGCGGGTGGCGACATGGAGGCGCTGCTAGGCATGCTCGCACCTGACGTGACGGTTCGCGGGGACGGCGGCGGCAAGGCACTAGTGGCGAGGAGACCGCCGGCGGGCCGGGAGCAGGTGACCCGGCACCTGATCGGCCTGTTCCGCCGGGGCCGGATGCTCGGCGTCTCGGTGCGGCTGGCCTGGGTCAACGGCCAGCCAGGCGCCGTCGCGCACGACGCAGAAGGCCGTGTGGTCGCCGTATTCGCCCTCGACATCACTGCCGGCCTGGTCCAGGCAATTCGCGCAGTGGTCAATCCCGACAAGCTCGGTCACCTCGGACCGGTTTCTGACCTAGCCCGCCTGCCAGGTCACTGAAACTAGCGCAGATGCTTGCCCGGCTCGGCACCGAGCGGATCAAGTGGCCGACTGCGGCGTTATGAGCGGTCACCCGGCCAGGTACTTGGCGGTCGCGGCACGGAGCGCTGTGGCGCAGGCGGCGACTGCCGGGTGGGCGCCTGCTCCGCTGCGATAGGCGATCAGCGTGCGCCGCCGGGCGGGCAGCGCCGTCAGCGTGACGCCTGCCGGCCTGTCGGCCAGCGCCAGTTCTGGTACCAGCGCGACCCCCTGACCTGCCGCCACGAGCGTCAGCACGGCCGCGAAATCATCTGCATAGTGCCTGATCCGCGGTGTGAACCCGGCCGCCTGGCACAACCGCATGGCCATCAGGTGACACAGCGTGCCTGGACTGGCGACGATCCACGGCTGTTCGCGATGGGCGTGGACGGCGTCATGGCGGCCGGGCGGTCCGGCAGAGTCGGCAGCATCCGTTGCACGCACCGGCCGGGCGGTTTTCGCCACCGCAAGCCAGATGGCTTCCTCCAGCAGCGGCTCGGTCGCCAGCGCGGGGTCGGGTTCGGCCGGCACGTAGTCGTACTCGTGCACGAGAGCGATGTCCAGTGCCCCTGACCGCAATGCTTCCGGCACATCAACCGGGTCAAGCTCGGTCACGCGCAGTTCCAGTCTCGGATGCTCAGCGCCAAGCTGCACCAAAGCGGCCGGAAGCAACGTCCGGACCGCGGTCGGGAAGGCACCCACCCGCAAGTCGCCGGCCAGGTCACCGCGCAGCTGGGCCAGCGCGGCCTCGGCCTCCTCAAGCAGCGCGAGCACCTGGCCGGCCCGCTGCGCCAACTCGACGCCCGCTGCGGTCAGTTCGACGCGGCGACCTGAACGCCGGACCAGCGGCAGGCCAGCCTCGCGCTCCAGCACGCTCAGCTGCTGGGAGACGGCAGATGGCGTACAGAAGGCCGCTTGTGCTACGGCAGCGATCGTGCCGAGGCGGGCCAGTTCGCGAAGGAGTTTCATGCGACGGACATCAAGCATCAGTTCAGCTTACGTATCTATGCAGTAAGCAGAACTGGACCTGCACGATTGCGGGTAGGCAGGATCGGTCCATGAACCCACTGACTGGCCTGTTCGTCCCGCTGATCACTCCCTTCACCGCTGAGGGCGCGATCGCCTCCGACGCGCTCAGGCGCCTGGCACACCGGGTGCTTGACGACGGCGCGGCGGGCATCGTCGCCCTGGGCACGACGGCGGAGACGCCAACCCTGACCGACGCCGAGCAGTCGGAGGTGCTGCGGACCTGCAGCCGGGTCTGCCAAGAACGCGGGGCCACGCTGATCGCCGGTGCCGGATCGAACAACACGGCGAGGTCCGCGGTCACCCTGGCCGCTCTCGGCAGGTACCCCGAGGTCGGCGCGGCGCTGACAGTCGTCCCTTACTACAGCAGGCCAGGCGCGGCCGGGGTGATCGAGCATTTCAGGACACTGGCCGCGAGCAGCCCCGTGCCAATCGTCGTCTACAACATCCCATACCGCACCGGCCAGGCGGTCGACTGCCGGTGATGCGCCAGGTCGCGGCCATGCCGGGCATAGCCGGAGTCAAGCACTCAGCCGGATCGGTAGACGCGGACACGATCGCGATGATGGCGCAACGACCGCATGGGTTCAGCGTTCTCGGCGGAGACTGCCTCTACCTCTCGCCGCTGCTCGCGCTTGGCGCGGACGGCGCCATCTCAGCCTCCGCGCACATCTGCACGCGACAGTACGCCAGGCTGATCGATCTATGGCGGGATGACCGGGCGACCGAGGCCAGGCAACTAGGGCACCAGCTTGCGCCGCTGTCGCGCGCGCTGTTCGCCGAGCCTAACCCGGCCGTGATCAAGTCGGTGCTGTACCGGCTCGGCGAGATCCCGAGCCCCGCAGTGCGCCTTCCGCTGCTGCCCGCCGGCCTGGAATCGACAGAGGCGGCGCTGCGAGCCCGCGAACCCGTAGCTGCCTCGACCGGCTGAACGCGCCATACATCCGCGCCGGTCCTCCGGGAGGCGACTCTGGGATGCTAGCGCGGTGCCGACCTGGGCGAAGTGGGCCGGACCGACGGCACCTCCAGCGCGCGCATCCTCCGCCATGGTGTCCACGCCCCGACATCGAGAAGCACGATCCGCAGGCAGTCATCGCGGGTGGACTCGTAGAACTCCGCGAAGTCCTTCGGCACTCGCTCCATGCCCTTAACACCCATGACAGACCGGATCCCTTTACCGACCCGGCTTGGCCCGCGCGGGCGACCCGCAAGCCTCCGCCGTCTCCGAACAACGGAAATTTCCGTATCTTTGGCCGGCCGTTGATTGCGGACGGGGCACCTGATAGAGATCGTGGCATCCGGCACTTTTCCTGTACAGGAACGACGAACCCGAAAGGCAGCCGACCATGGGCTTGTCCTCCAAACGCAATTCCGGCGGGCAAGTGCCGAGAGTGCTCCTCGGTCAGCTCAGCGCTTTCGGCCGGGCCGCATTCGATGCCAAGGTACAGGGCAGCCTCTCATCGACCCCCGCTACGACTGGCAGAATTTCTTCGCCCTTATGCTTCCCGCTTTCACCGGCAACCCGACGCAGGCGATCGCGGAGGTCCACGCCGCTGCGGGAAGCGATGTGTACGCCAGGTACGGCGGCTACCGCATTATCGCTGAGTTCGATGCCGGGCTCAAGGACCCGCTGTACCTGGACATGATGGACGCCGGCCTCTGGTTCATGTACGACAGGAAGCTTTCCAGCGGCCACATGACGGGTTATGAACGAGACCGCTGGGTTCAGGCTCATGGCGATGTGCGCACATCGTTCGACCGCATCGTCGAAGTCGCGCCGCCCGAGCACCACGTCGTCGCCATCGACCTTCGCCCCGGCGGGTCATTGATCGTCGCGAAGCTAGGACCTGGCCCGCTAGACAACCAGTTCCATATCGAGCGCACTGCCGAGCGCACCTACGGCGCCTTTCCATGAGGAAGCAGAATTCAGAAGCCGTGACCCTCACGCGCTGCGAAGAGCCAGAGATTCCTCAGTCGGACACGGCTGACGAAGTCCTCCGCAGACCTCGCGCCGGTCACGACCATCAGCGCGCACCAGGGCTTGTGCCGGTCCGCTGCCTGGTAGTGCGCAGGCAGCCTGGCTGATCACACCGGCTGGATCGCCAAGGTGGCGTTTTCACCTGATGGCCGCTACCTGACAACAGGGAGCGCTGATCCAACCGTCAGGATCTGGGATCTCGCGAGGCAGAAATATTATCGAGTGCTCGACCAGTTCGACAACTGGGAAGTGACCGACTTCAGTTTCTCACCCGGCTCGCGATTCATAGCCGCGTTCAACAGTGATCCCGCGATATACGTCTATGACATCGATAGCGGCGCTCTCGTCGCCCAACAGAGACCGTCATATTGTTCCTGGAGCCCTGACGGGCGGTACCTGGCCACCTCCGGCTTTGAGACAACCCTCTGGGCTGCGCCTGTCACACCCGGCCAGTAAACGCATCAACCCGTGAGCCCCGGTCGCGACAACCCGACCGGGGCCGCAGACCAACCCGCCTAAACCTGATCGTCGCGCGGCAGACCCGGCACCGCCCCGGACAGCGAGCGCGAATCTGCCTGGGCCAGCGCTCTGGCAACCGAGCGCTTCTTGCGCCACATGAGCTGCGCGTGGGCCATGACGAGCATTTTCGTTGAGTAGGCGGAGCACCACAGCGAAACGTTGGTGCCACCAGATGCCGGTTTATAGCTCACCGACAGGGTCGGCGTGTATGCCCGCAACCGCGGGCTGAAGTTGTCGTCGCCCCGGCCAGGTACGCGGCTCCACGCGACTCCGAAGCGCGAGTTGACCAGTTCCCTGGTCCTGGCCACGTCATACGGCGACAGAACGTCGAGTTGCTGCCGTCCGCCGACTTGCGTGAAGATAATCCAGGCGCAGATCACCAAGACGCCCAGGACCCAAAGCACGCTCATAGCAAGGAGCTCCCTCCAGCTCGCGGCCAATGTCAGGTACCTACGCTCGCTGCCTGGTGTCACGCAAATCAAGCCGTCACCGCTGTTTCCGGAGAAAGCCGAAGAACTAGAATCTAGCGGAAAGCTGTTTCCTAGGCCCCGCGCAGGCTGGCCCGGCCTAGCTCCAATATGAGGATCGGACGGGGGCATGGGACGACCGCAATCACCGCTGGAGCGGGACGGCTCGCCTCGCCGCGAGTTCGCATTCTGGCTCCGCGATCTCCGAGCCCGCTCGGCCCTTACTTACGAGCAGATCGCCAGGGCCTCGAATTATGCGATAAGCACGATGCAGGAAGCTGCCGCCGGCCACCATTTGCCAACCCTGTCAGTAACCAGGGCGTTCGTGCGGGCTTGCGGCGGCGACGAGGCGATGTGGGAGGACTACTGGCACCAGATCAGGCGGATCATCGACCCGGACACCCCGCCCAGGCTGTCATGCTCCGCCGAGCCGCCCTGGGCGCGGAGCGCGCGCCGAAGCGGCGGGCAAGCCGAGGGAGACATCGGCGAAGGGTGGTACCTGGAGTCGCTCATCGCATCGCTCAGGCTTGACCGCGAGCCAATCGAGACGACCGAGGTGCGGGCGATCGCGGTCACGGCCGACGAAATAACCGAGATCGCCACCTCGATGAGCCTTCCCCGGCATCCCGAGGACACCAGCGATGGCCACGGGCTCGAAGCTGAGCTGCTGTACGGCGGCACGCTCGAACAGCGAGAGCAGCCATTCCAGAGCTATTTCAGGAACATCATCACTCTCCCCCGCCCGCTGCATGCCGGCGATCGCCATGAGTACGCGCTTCGCCTGAGCATCCCTCCCGGCCAGCCGATGGCACCTCATTACGTCCACGTGCCCTTGCAGCGCAGCGAGTACTTCGACCTGCGGGTCCAGTTCGATCCTCAGCACCTGCCTCATCTGGTATGGAAGCTCGACGGTGTCTCGACAACCGTCTTGTACGAGCGCAGTCCTGCCAGCGAGATCATCAATCTTGATCCGTCTGGCGAGGTTCACCTCACGTTCAAGGGCTTGCGGCAGGGCCTGAGCTACGGCGTGAGCTGGATGCCTTAGCCGCCTCGACATGCGCAGGCAGCCGCGACCGGAAGTCAGCCTGTTTACGACCTTTTCGCGACCTGCCAGCCGGACGTCACCGGACCTTCACTGAGAGTGCCCGGTCAGGGACGACCTGGCGGACTCGATGAGGGGAGGCCGGAAGATGCAGACGCACATCGTCCACCTGCTGCTGTCTTTGCTGCACGTGGTCTTCTAAGCGAACAGGAATTCCCGGCGGCTCGCAGGCACTCAGTCCGCGGGCCGCCGGTTTAGCCGCCTTCTTGCTATCAGCAAACTGCCGCCGTCATGCTCTACCTATGCCGCCGCAATCCCCAGAGCTGAAGGAGCCGACGGTGGATGACCTGGTCGGCGAGTTGCGCGTGCTCAGGGAACGCGGGCTGGTGCGGCTGCGGCACTCGGATCTGCCTCACCTGCGTGCCTGCGCGGCGCTGAGCTCGGTCCTGGCCGCCGCGCTCGGCGGGCCAGGGGCGGTCGAGGCGCTGCTGCGGGCGGCAGTGGACAACATCGGCGGCGGCTCGCTGGCTGCGGCCGCCGTGGCGACCTTCGGCCTCGGCAGGGGCGCCAGGGACCGGCCCGCCCAGGACCGCCGGCGTCAGGCCGCACTGGCGTACGGAGTCAGCGTCGAGCGCTTCCGCAAGCATCATGAGCGGATCGTGCTTGAGCAGGTCGCCGAGGAGATCGTCAAACTCTGCATGCTTACGACCGACGCGCGGCGGCCCGGCATGGCCATGCCTGAGATCGGCCAGCACATCAGCATGAAGGTCCGGCTCGGCGCGGTTGACGTGCCGATCATTGTGCATGTCAAGCCGGTCGAGCTCATGGCGGACATGGACATTATCGTGGCGCCGATCAACTTGCACTTCGAGCCCGCGCAGCTCTTCAAGTCGTCGATTTCTGCCGCGCTGCGCCGGGGCGCCGCCTTCAGGGGCGCGGATGGGCAGATAACCGCGGACGTGCTGGCCGATGAACTGCGGGCGTGGTCGGCCAGCCACGGAAGGACCGGCCTGCCGAGCGCACCGGGAACGGTGGTGGCTACCTCTTCGGGAGCGCTGGCCGGCCAAGGGGTGCGCCGCATCTATCACCTGGCCGTGGCCAGCCCGCGTACGGGCAGCAACGACTACGACATCGACCCCA
>DAHVDE010000012.1 GCA_027313705.1 Actinomycetota bacterium
GGCCGGTGCATCACCTTCGCGCCCATGCCCGCACGGGCGGAAAGGCAGCGATCATGATCCCGCTGACCCTCGCCGAGATCGCTGCGATCACCAGCGGCACCCTCCACGACGCACCCGACCCGTCAGCGCAGGTCACCAGCCCGGCTGCCTGCGATTCACGGCAAGTCACACCGGGCGGGATATTCGCCGCCCTGCCCGGTGCCCGCGCGGACGGGCACGACTTCGCCGCCCAGGCACTCGCCGCCGGCGCCTCGTGCGTCCTAGCGTCCCGGCCCGTGGACGGCCCGGCCGTCGTGGTGCCTGACGTCACCGCCGCTCTCGGCGCGCTGGCCAGGCACGTCCTCAGCCACCTCACCGACGCGACGGTCATCGCCGTGACCGGCTCATCGGGGAAGACCACCACTAAGGACATGCTCCACCACGTCCTGTCTCAGCACGGCCCGGTCCTCGCCCCGCCCGGCTCGTTCAACACCGAGATCGGCCTGCCGCTCACCGTCCTGCAAGCCGACCGCACCACCCGCTACCTCGTGCTGGAGATGGGCACCCGGCACATCGGGGACATCCGCTACCTGACCACGCTGGCCCCGCCGCAGATCGGCATCGTGCTGAACGTGGGTTCCGCGCACATCGGCGAGTTCGGCAGCCGCGAAGCCATCGCCCAGGCCAAAGCCGAACTGGTCGAAGCGCTGCCCAGCGCCGATCACGGCGGGGTCGCGATCCTCAACGCTGACGACCGCCTCGTCGCCGCCATGGCGGCCCGCACCGCCGCGAGGACCGTCAGCTACGGGACCGGGCAGGCCGAAATCAGGGCCGCCGGCATCAGCCTCAGCCAAGGCCGCGCCGCCTTTACCCTGCACACACCGGCCGGGACGGCCCCGGTGAACCTGCGGCTGCTCGGCGAGCACCAGGTCTGCAACGCCCTGGCTGTCGCCGCCGCCGCGCACATTATCGGGATGGGCGCCGCGCAGATAGCCGCCGCCCTGTCCACCGCCGAACCCTCGCCCGGCAGGCTCCAGATTCTGGACTTCCCCGGCGGCATCACCGTCATCAACGACGCGTTCAACGCCAACCCCGAATCGATGACCGCAGGACTGCGCTCATTTGCCGCCTACGCCGGAAACCGGCGCACGGTCGCGGTCCTCGGCGAGATGCGCGAACTCGGACCAGGCACCCAGGCCGCCCACCACGCCATCGGCAAGCTCGTCGCCGAGCTGGGTGTCCACCTGCTCATCACCGTAGGAGATGGCCACGCCGACGACTTCGCCCGCGCCGCGCGGTCCAGCCCGGCGCCGCCTGTCATCGAATCCGCTGAGACCGCCGACGCGCTCCGCGCCGCGCTGCCCGGACTGCTCAAGCCCGATGATGCCGTATTCATCAAGGCATCCCGCTCAGTCGGCCTGGAGAATTTCGCGGCCACGCTGGCCATCTGATGAATTCCGGCAGTACACGGGGCACGTCAGGCGAGTCTGGCACGCAAGTGTCATCCCCCCTGTGCCTGTACCAGACGTCCCGCCCAGGCTGGGCGGGACGTGCCCACGCGGCCGTGTGCTGGGGCTGCGGTCCCGGTGTCGTCACTGGCCTCCGCCGCTGCCCCGCCGGGCCTCCACGTCCAGGACGGCGAATTGGACATCAGGCCGGCCAGTTTCACCTTGCTCCGAGCCACCTACCGGCCGCGCACCCGCGTATCCTGATGCTGGAGCGGTCGTTCAGGGAGGCACGAACACTGATGCCCAACGCCAACGCTCTCGGGGACCGGCTCCAGTCGGTCCGCAAGCGCCGGGGTCTGACACAGGCCGAACTGGCGCGCGAGGCGGGCGTGTCTGTCTCGCTGATCCGCCAGCTTGAGCAAGGGGTCACCGAAGACACCCGGCTGGAAACCGCGCGGAAGCTCGCTGTCGCGCTCAGGGTGCCGACGACCACACTCGTGTCGCGGCCCGATGCCGCCGAGCCGACCTCGGGGGATGTCGACCAGTGGAACGCCGTCCGCCGCGCCCTGGAAGGCCGTCCGTCCGGCGAATCACCCGCCGAAGCACCAACCCTGGAGGGCGTGCGCACAGGGCTGGATGAGGTGATGCCGCTGCTGGCGGCCAGCCACTACTCCCAGCTTCGGGTTGCGCTGCCCGCCCTGCTACGCGACGCGGACGCACTGGTCGCGGGCACGGTCAACGGCGAGCAGGTCGAGGCGCGGACCCTGCGCTCGCATATCCGCCAGGTCACCTCGTGGCTGATGTCGCACACCTGGCAGCTCGACGCGGCCGACCATGCCATCCAGATGGCCATCGATGACGCCAGTGACGGCCTGACGGCTGCCGCTGCGGCCGACTGGGCGTGCTGGGGCCTGATCCGCCAGGGCAAGCTCGCCGAGACCCGTGAGTTGGCGACCCGGTGGGCCGATGACATCGAGCCCCGCATCTCCAAGGCCGGCAAGGATGAGATGACCGCCTGGGGCCTGATGCTGCTGCGTGTGTCGACCGCAGCCGTGCGGGACAACCGGCCCGGCGAGGCTGCCGACGCGCTCAAGCTCGCGCGGATGGCCGCGATCGGAGTGGGCCGGGACTTCCGGCCGACCTCGGACCCGTGGCACGTGTTCGGCCCGATGATGGTCGCCATGATCAAGGCCGAGAACGCCATGATCGAGGAACACCCCGATGTCACCTTGCAGATAGCCGCCCAGCTTGACGAGGCACAGTTTCCGCTGTCGCGCAACTGGAACCGGCACCGCCTCGACGTGGCCAACGCGCACGCGGTCACCAAGCAGTACGCCGAGGCGTTCGACGTGCTCCAGCAGGTCAGGCGCAGTGCCCCGGAGTGGCTGGTGACCCAGCGTTACGCCAAGGACATCCTCGGGAAGATCATCGACAAGCGGCGGACGCTGACAACGGAGATGCGGGAACTAGCGGACTTCATCGCGGTTCCCTACTAAATCATGCCTGGTGAGGTTAGCTGTTAGTTCGGTAAGCGACCGGCGTGGACTACCAATGACACCCCATGCCCCCCGGCCTACGGTCGCAGCATGGAATCAATCACGTACGGTCAGCCTGACGTTACGCGAGCGGCCCAGCTCGACCGCCTGGCAACAGCGCTGAGCTCCTATCCGGACATCACAGCCACGGTGGGACAGGCGGGCGGGGTGCCGTGCCTGGCGGTGGTCAACCCAGCCGGGTCGGGTCTGCTGTCGGAGACGGTGGCCGTTGGCCGCATCGGGGATGACCTGTTCTACTTCTGGTCCTGGGGCGAGTGCATCAC
Organism: Actinomycetota bacterium; assembly: GCA_027313705.1. GTDB lineage: Bacteria > Actinomycetota > Actinomycetes > Streptosporangiales > Streptosporangiaceae > Chersky-822. Next base: position 3,247 of record DAHVDE010000012.1, read on the forward strand.
GCCCGTGACCAGGGTCGAGGACGCGGCCCAGTCCATCGCCTACGCGCTGTCGGCGCGCGGCGCGCAACTAGACCAGTAACCCGTGCGCGCGGCACTTGCGGTGGCAGAACAGCAGCCGGCCGGCGCTGGCACTCCCGAGCACGTCAGTACCGCCAGCCTCCAGGCACGCTTCCCCCGGCTGGGTGATCTGGCAAGGCGAAGCGACCTGCTCATGGTGGGCAGCGCCACCACGCGGCTACGCGGGACGCTTGATCGAAGCACCGCATGGCACAACCTCCCGGCTCTACCCGCGTCTCAACCCGGACCCGGCGCGGCATGATCACCGAACACGCCCCACCACACGGACCGGCGAAGACGGAGACTGAGACGGGGCGGTGGGCCGCAGCAACGACAACCGGTTCTACGCAATCGCGGAGGAGATTCAGCAACTCCGGCCTGACTGGCTGGTCATCTTCGGCTGCTATTCCCGGCTGTGGTGGGCCTACCCGCTGTTTCCCGTCCGCCGCCGGTTCATCCTGCACGCCGACGACCCCGAGAAGTTCATCGTACGCATGGACTCGGCCGAGCAGAAGCTGCGCATCCGGCGTCCCATTGACTGACTTCAGCGAGTAACTGACGACTGACACTGCGAGAAAGGAATCAGCAATGACAATCAGCATCGATGATCGGTTGACCGGGTTCGACTTGCTCACCCATTCGCCCGATGGCGAGACACGCGGAAAGCTGTACCGGGTCGGGGACATCTACCCGATGGACCCCTCTCCGCACCAGCGCTCGCGGAACGGTGAGCCCGCGACCGCTGCCCGCCCGTGGGGGATGCGTTACCTGCGGGTGCCGCCGCTGAACGCGGGCAAGCATGAGGGCAGTACCAAAGAAACCACGACCGGCACCGGGGACAAGGACGGCGCGAAGCCCGAGGACAGGGGCAAGGACTGACCGCGTGAGCGTGCTGGCCCTGACCACCGACCGCGACAGCGTCGCCGACCGGGTGATTGCCGAGCTTGCTCTGCGCGGCGTCCCGGTCGCCCGGCTGGACCAGGCCGACATCCCGCTGCGGGTCTGGCTCGATGGGCGGATCTCGACCGGCCGCCCGTGGAGTGGCCGGCTGTTCGGCGCAGAAGGCACCCTGGTCGACCTGGCCAGCGTGCATGCCGTGTGGCACCGCCACACCAAGCAGTTCGTCGTCAACGAGGGCATGTCTGGCCCGGAGAAAGCGTTCGCCTACGGCGAAGCCCGCCGAGGCTACGGCGGCATCCTGGCCGCCTTGTCTGGCTGTCTGTGGGTCAACGACCCGATGGCCGCCGCCCGCGCCGAGTACAAGCCTGTACAGCTTTCCGCCGCGACAGCGGCCGGGCTGCGGATTCCGCAGACCATCATCACCAGTGACCCGCACACCGCCTACGACTGGGCACGTCAGCTCACCCGGCCAGTCATCTACAAGCCGCTCGATGGTGTCTGGCACGCCGACGAGGGACAGGTCCGGGTGATCTACACCTCGCCGGTCACCGACCTGGACGACCTGCTCGACCCCGCGCTGGGCAAGACCGCGCACCTGTTCCAGGAGCAGATCCGCAAGGCGTTCGAGGCCCGCGTCACCATCGTCGGCAGCCAGGTTTTCGCGGTCCGCATCGACGCCGGCAGCCCGGCGGCGCGCACCGACTGGCGCAGCGACTACGGCGCGCTGGCCTACTCCCTGATCGAGTTGCCGACCGATGTCGCGGCCGGGCTGGTGGACCTGCATCGGCGTCTCGGCCTGGTCTATGGCGCTGCGGATCTCATCTGTGACGAAGCCGGGAACTGGGTCTTCCTGGAGACGAACCAGTCCGGGGAGTGGGGCTGGCTCGCCGCTGAAACCGGCGTCCCGATCGCTGCGGCACTGGCCGACCTGCTGTCAGGAGAGACATGCCCACGGTGACCGATATCGATGCGCGGATAGCAGCGCTGGCCGACCGGATGACCGCCGCCGGCCACCTGGTCGATCAGTCCTGGCGGCCGGTGCTGCACGCGGTGCCCCGCCACCTGTTCGCCCCGCCCCGCGCCTATGCGGCGCCCGGCGGAGAAGGCGGCCCGCCGGGCCGTCCCATCGATCGCGCCGCCGACCCCGGCGACTGGTGGACCGCCGTCTATGACGACATGGCGATCGTGACCCAGCGCGACGACGGTGCCGCTGACCCGGCCATCGACCAGGGAGTGCCCACCTGCTCGCTGTCCGCGCCGTGCGTCGTGCTGCCCTTCCTGCACCTGCTCGGCGCGCGTCCCCGTGACCGTGTGCTGGAGATCGGCACCGGGACAGGCTGGACCGCCGCGCTGCTGTCCGAGCGCATCGGCCAGCACAACGTGACCTCTCTCGAAATCGACCCGGACCTGGCCAGGACCGCCCGTGAAAACCTGGCGTCGGCCGGATACGCGCCCACCATCATCGAAGCGGATGGGTTGCGCGGATGCCCCTGGGAGACGTTCGACCGGCTCCATGTCACCTGCGGTATCACCACGATTCCCTACGCCTGGATCGAGCAGCTAGCGCCTGGTGGGATCGCTGTCCTGCCCTGGCGACCTGCCGGCTGGCAGGGCTATACGGTTCGCCTGACCGCCAGCGGTGACGGATCAGCGGTAGGCACGTTCCACGGCCCGGCCGCCTTCATGCCCGCCCGCTCCCAGCGAGCCGGCACCATCTTGTGGCAGCCGCACCACACCGACGAAGCCGATGTCACCACCACCAGCCTCGACCCGCATGACATCGCAGAACACTGGGGCGAGCGACACGTGGCCTTGACGCAAATCCCCGGCCTGGTCTGCACCGTCTGGCCCGAAGACGACGGGTCACTATCCCTACACTTGGCCGAGGCTGGCCACCCTGACCAGTCGTGGGCAGCGTGTGACTCGCAGCCAGACGGCAAACACATCGTCACCCAGTACGGGCACAGACGGCTATGGGACGAACTGGAGGTGGCCTACCGGGCCTGGCTCTCAGCCGGTCAACCCGGCCACGAGCAGTTCCGCTTGCGCGTCAGCCAGGAAGGCCAGCGCGTAGTGCTCGACTAAGCGTCCGAGCCAGGGCTACAGCCAGCGACACAGTAACCTGCCACCCGGTCGGCCTGCCCGTACGCGGGGCGCGTGGAAGGCTCACCCGGAACGGTGCCGGCGAAAGATCAGTGCCAGCAGGTCGTGCTGTTCGTCCGTCAGCGGCGGAAGCGCCGACGACTACCGCGGTAAGCCGTTCCACTTTCCTGAACTGGTGCTGCGGATCAGGGCGCTGGCCCGCAGGAAGCCCTCCGCGCGGGCGCGGGTACTGCTGGCCGCCGGGATCGAGCTTGACCCGCTGCGCCGTACGGTCACCCGCGACGGCAGGCCGCTCGAGCTGTCGGTCAAGGAATTCGGCGTGCTCGAGGCGCTGCTGCTGGCCGCGCCCGCCTATCTGCGCGCTGAAGACCTGCTTGAGCAGGTCTGGGACGAGCAGGCTGACCCGTTCACCAATACCGTCACCGTCACCATCGGCCGCCTGCGCCGCAAACTCGGCGACCCGCCGGTCATCACGACCACGCCGGGGATCGGCTACCGTATCGCACCAGGCACCTGAGCGATTTACCTTGAGCGAGCTACTTGCGGCCGACGCCCGCGTAGCCGAAGTAGAGCGGGGTGTCGCCAGGGGGCTGCTCGCTCATCTCCGCCGGGTCTGGCCGCCAGTTCGGGGTGAGCACTACGCCTGGCTCCACGAGTTCCGTGCCAGCGAAGAACGCGGTGATCTTGGCGCGTGACCTCGGGACAAGCGGCTGCGTGGTCCTGGCGTAGATCTGCCTGGCCTCCGCTTCCGCCGTGTCGACGCTGTCGCTGGTGTGATGGCCAAGTATCAGGTAACTGCCCGCCGGCACCGCGTCCAGGTACGCGCCGACGATCGAACTTGCCTCCTCGTCGTCAGGGATGAAATGCAGCACGGCATTGAGCATGACCGCGACCGGGCGCGAGAAGTCGATGACCGCGCGGATATCGGGATTGGCGCAGACGGCGGCCGGGTTGCGCAGGTCGGCCTGGACGCAGGTCACCGCGGGATTGCCGTGCAGTATCCGGCGGGCGTGCGCGACTGCGACCGGGTCGATGTCCACGTAGGCGACCCTCGTGCTTTCCTTGCCCTGGGCTGCCTGAGCTATCTCGTGCACGTTGCGTACGGTCGGGATCCCGCTGCCGAGGTCGAGGTACTGCGTCACCCCCTGCTCGGCCGCCAGGTAGCGGGTCGCACGGCGGACGAACGCGCGCCCCGTGCGCAGCACCTGAGGCAAGGCGGGGAAGGCCGCGATCATGCCCTGGGCGGCCTCGCGGTCGACGGCGAAGTTGTAGCTGCCGCCGAGCAGGTAGTCGTAGATGCGCGCCGAGCTTGGCGTGTTGGCGTCAAGGCGCGGGAGTTCAGGATCATAGCGTGCGGTCACTGGACGCTGGCATTCCTTCCTGAGGCGAGGATCTCGAACCAGACCGTCTTGCCGCGCAGGCACCGCCTTACTCCCCAGGCATGCGCTAAAGCCGTAACGATCCCGATGCCGCGGCCTGCCTCGCGGTCGAGGTCGGGCCTGAACGCGCGGCACGGCATGCGCCAGCCTCGGTCATGCACCTCGCAGCGTATCGCCTGCGGGGTCAGTCGCACGGTGATCGTCACCTGGCCGCGACCATGCTTGACGGCGTTGGTCGCGAGCTCGCTGAACAGCGACTCGGCATCGGCCGCGACGTCTCGGTCCCAGCCGGCCAGGCCAGCCTTGAACCAGCGCCTGGCCTCGCCGACCATCCTCGTGCTCGGCGGGATCGTCAGGATCAGCCGCAGCGGCGCTGAGGCAGGCGCGAGTACCGGTGCCGCCTGGCCGCCGACCCTAGCGCTCCCGGCCGTACGGCGGAACGAGATCATGTGGTTACCTGCCATGCTGGCTGTGGGGAGAGCAACGCGACCATGGTCTGTACACGGCTCACTCTTTCGTAGAATTTCTATCTACGCAATAATATTCGCCAGAAATTAGGCCAGCGGATCTTCTGCCTGCGGTTGCCGCGCGCCCGCGCGGACAGGCATCATCTGATGATCAGCTTGCGGCAAAGGCGGTGATCGGCGCGTGGCGGAACGGTCAAGCCCCGTGCTGATGCGCTGGGCACTCGGCGAGTGGCTGCGCGAGATGCGCGACGCGGCTGGCCTCACCGGAACCGAGGTCGCCCGCAGGCTCGGCTGGGCCGCCTCGAAGGTGTCGAGAATCGAAAACCACGAGGGCGTGTCGCCTGGCGACGTGCGCGAACTGCTCGACGTCTACGGGATCACTAATCCGCAGGACGTGCGGCCGCTGGTCGAGATGGCCAGGCAAGCCCAGCAGCGCGGCTGGTGGCAGGGGTACGGCGACATCCTGCCGCCCTGGTTCTCCACCTTCGTCGGCCTGGAGGCCGGTGCCAGCGAAGAACGCGATTACCGCGGTGCGCTCGTGACCGGCTTGCTCCAGACTCCGGCCTACGCCCGCGCCCTGATGAGCGCCGAGTTGCCAGGCGGCCGTGCGGCCGCAGGGGAACTCGAGCGCCTGATCGGCCTGCGGCTCGAGCGCCAGCAACTGCTCTACCACTCACCCGATCCGCTGCGCCTGTGGGCGGTCATGGATGAATCGGTGCTCAGACGCCGGGTAGGCGGTATCCCGGTCATGCGCGAGCAGCTAAAGCACCTAGCCGACGCATCTGAGGTACCCAACATCACCATCTCAGTCCTGCCAGATACGGTTACCCACGCGGCTATGGACTTCCCTTTCTGCCTCTTGCTGTTTCCCGGCGAGCGGATCGGTGGCCTTGCTTACGTGGAGAGTTTCCGCAAGACCTTGTATCTCGAAGATGGTGAGGACGTGAACTATTACTCAGCGGCCTTCGATGCGCTGGCCCGCGCGGCCCTTGACAGGGATGAATCACGCACGCTGGTGCTCGCGCACTTGATGGCGTGCCGTGAGTAAGGCCGGCCCGTCGCTGCGGTGGCGCAAGAGCCTGCTCTCTGGCAGCACAGGCGGTCAGTGCGTGGAAGTGGCGGCGCCTGGCGACGGGCTGGTCCGCATCCGCGACTCCAAGGACCCGGACGGCCCGCAGCTGACCGTGACCGTCGAATGCTGGCAGCGCTCACTGAGCCGCTTCACCGGCCAGCAAGCAGACCAGGGCGGCCAGACGCTGGCCGCCGACCATGAGCCTGGCTCGGTAGTACTCAGGCAAGCCGGCGGTGCCGCGCTCAGCTTCACCCGCCGTGAATGGGACGCCTTCCTCGCAGGCGTCAGGCAGGGCGAGTTCGCCGTGACCGCTACCGGCTTCGCCATCGCCAGCCCCGCCGCGATGAACTTAAGCGGACCACTGGCCTAGCCGCGGCCGTGCACTCACCATCAGGCGGCACAATAGGGAGCATGGCGCCTGGATGGCCGGAGGTGCTCGCCGGCCTGATCAGATCAGAGCTTGGCGGTGGCTGACCAGCCAGGTAGGTTACCCGCTGACCCTCGGCCTGCGCTTCAACGCGCGCTGGCTGAGCGGTTCACGACCATGCTCCGCGCCGCCAGCTGGATCTACACCCCGCCGTGGAACCTGGCCGGCCTGCCAGCCGCCTCCGTGCCCTTCGGCCAC